>CAYGQJ010000019.1:0-49436 GCA_964351845.1 uncultured Flavobacteriaceae bacterium
TGGCTTCGTTTGCGAGTGGGGGTTATGGATTGGATTGATGGGTATACGCTTTCGCACTTCGGCTACGCTCAGTATAAACTTCTGCGTCACGATGTTCCTTGAAAGCGTACTTATAATAAACAAGCACTCTATTAATAAAACAGAGTGCTTGTTATCATGATCTCGTTTTTGGGATTAAGATCCCCCGTTTCCTACAGCACAAGCATTTCTCTTATCACTCAACTGACCAAGGGTAGTATGAGTTGTTGGGCTTGCCGTAGTATCTGTCGTATCATCCTCCGTCGCTTGTCCTCCTCCTATAATAATAGCAAGATTCGTGAGTTTGGAAATTTTCATTTTTTTCAAATGTAATCTGTCATCTGTTTTTTTCATGTGAATAAAATTTAATTAATGTAAGTAAGCATTAAACTTACCAATATGTTTATGTTACTAAATCTATACGATACTAGGAATTAAATCTGAGTAAATAAATACCTTATCATGACAATATATCAATTGTCATATAAACACCTTCTTTGAAAAAGAACTAATAGTATCTACGCTAAAACAGTCTGATAAAAAAGAGTATTTTAGATACCGAAATACTACATATATGCATAAAAAAATTGCTTCTCTTTGTGTTTTCTTACTTATTTCTTTTTCTATGTATTCTCAAGAAGGAGGTGATCAATTACATTCTTGGGACTTTAAAACATTAGAAAAATATATCAATTCTGATTCCATATCTAATGATGAAGCTAGACAATATGCCAATGCCTATTTAAGAAAGGCAAAACACCAAAAGGATCTTTATAGAATTATTGATGGATACTGTTTAATCGTCTTGTCAAGTACTCCCGAAGAGAAAACGATCTATGCAGATAGTATTATACACTTATCAAATCAAGTTTCTGATTATAAAATGGAAGACGCTCTTATTTTTAAAGGTGTGTTTTATTATAAAAAAACGGATTATAAACAAGCATTAGATTATTATTTAAAAGCATTACAATTTGCAAAAAAACACCATAATAAACGAAAGCTATTTTTTATAGAATACAATATAGGTACCCTACAAAGTATTACGGGAGAATATAGAAAAGCACTTGATAAGTTTTTAAAAAGCTATCAATATATTTCTACCCAAAAACAGGAAGAGGAAGGTTCTTATCTTACTGTAATTTCAGCATTAGCTACATCTTATGAAAAATTAGGCATTTTAGATTCTGCCACATATTACACTAAACTAGGTATAAAAGAATCTAAAGGAAATCCATCACTCATAAATTATTATTATAATCTTGTTTTAAAAGAAGGAGTTACACAATTTCACAAAAAAAACTATGGGAATTCTCAAGATAGCATTCAAAAGACAATCCCATTTTTAAAAGATATAAACGATACTGGTAATCTAGCATATGCCTACTTTTATTCAGGAAAAATATTCTATCATGAAGAACAAATTGAAAAGGCCATTCTTAATTTTAAAAAATTAGATACTATCTTTTTAAAAGATGAAGTTTTTTTTCCTGAATCTAGAGAATCGTATGAGCTATTAATCAAGCATTATAAGAACAAGGATGACCTCAAAAATCAATTACACTATACAGAGCGGTTACTCACTATGGACAGTACGATGTACCATAAAAATCGATATGTAAGCAACAAAATTATTGAAAGCTACGACACTCCAAAATTATTAGCAGATAAAGAAAAACTCATTCGTTTATTACAAAAAAAAGGAAGTCTGTATCAATATGTTTTGATTTTTTCAATTATCCTCATAAGCATCATAAGTACCCTGCTCATTTACTATTACAGAAGGCAAAAATTGTACAAGAAAAATTTTGACGCCTTGGTTCAAAAAAATGGTACATCCCAAACTAAATCTCAAAAAAGTACTGCTAATAAATCATTAGATATTAATGTCCCAAAAGATATTATAGACCGTGTATTACAAAGCTTAGATCGCTTTAAAGAAACCAAAGGATATCTTAGTGCAAATCTGACATTACATCAACTAGCAAAGAATCTACAAACAAATCACACATATCTATCCAAAATCATTAATGTGTATGAAAACAAAAGTTTTAGCACATTCTTAAACGAACTTAGAATCGATTATACCATACAACGACTTCAAACCGATGACATTTTTATAAAATATACGATAGATGCCATAGCTGAAGAATCAGGATTTAGTAATACTCGATCTTTTACAAGAGCTTTTCAACGAAAGACAAACATCAATCCTTCTTACTTTATTAAAAACCTTAAAAAGAGATAGATACCTATACTATCTCTCCATTTTTCTATAAGGTAATATATCAATTGTCAATTGTCAATCTATCTATTGACAAATTAACTTCTTGTCAATCTTTCCAACTCAGGATACATTTGAGTCAAATCAAAGTACCGGTCCATTTGATTTTTTGATTAAAGTGATTACGTAATACGATGGCGAAATCCGAAAAGCCACCTATAGAGTAGGAAAAACTTAATGATTTATAAGATGAAAAAACAATGTAAATATCTTCTATTTTCCTTGTGCTTACTACTAGCATGGTCATGTGAAAAAGAAGAAGCAGAAATAGACCAAACTGATTACCAAACGTATAGTATAGAAAATACAGAGGTTGCCTCTTTTGACGATACCACTGTAAAAGAATATCGAGGACAGCTTGCAAAAATGCTATCTATCGCTTGTGCTAAAAGCCCTGATATGATAAACGTTCTAACACAATCAAGTACTGAAAACAAAAGAACAAAAGGCTACTATGAAGATGAGTTCTTTTTCAACCTTGACAAAAACGAAAAACGAACCTCTTTAAACAATGAGAGTTACAAAGAGTTGTTGATCAATACATTTGAAGATGCTCAAAAAATTCTAGAGTATCTAGAAGAACATGATCCTGGACTTGCTATTTTACGAGTCGACAGACCTAATAAGAGTGTTGATCAAGTAAAGTTTTATGTAAACAACAATGATTTTGATGATAATGATGATCGTAGTATTGTTTCCTATTACCAAAACGGGGAATTGAAGCATCAAACTATAGGAGAAGGAGCAGATAATTTATCATTTGTAGTAAGACAATCTGAAGCCTATTATTCAAATGAACGTTTAGCCTTAAGTTTTAATAAGGGTATAAAGAATCAAATAGAAAAAAACGAAGTCGAGTTTATAAACATGTCTGATAAAGGATATATCGTATACACTCGTGGCCAAAGTGTAGAGACAGAAGGTGGTAATAACACTGGAGGCGGAGTCACTTCCAATTGTGAAAGAGACCTAGTAGACGGGACAGAACACTTTTATAGATTTAGAGCTAGAGAAAGTTATGATAGTTTTATAAATGGCTCTGCGGGAGAGTTCAAATTTTATTTCATTTTTTATCAAGGAGAAACTCCTACTTTTAATGGACAACAACTAGTTGCCCAAGCTGGAAATGACCCTCTTATCGTTAACGGAGTTATGGGCAATAATCAATGGATATATCCAGATTACCCAATACTAACGTGGCTCCCAGAAGAATATGGAGATAAAATACTCTTTGTCGCTTATGAAGATGATTTTTCTTTATTTGAACTTTCTGTCTCAGTAGATGACGAAATAGAGTTCCCAATCCCTGGTACAGACTCAACAATAGCAGCCGATATACAATTTAATTTTACCGTTGGAAATACAGATGATTTTATAGGAATACAATATGTAGAGTACTGTCAACCCACCCTTAATGACGCTTTACCAGAAAACGAAACCTATAAATTTGGTAATAATGTAGACTTTCATCAGATAGAACATGATGGTGGACTCCTATCATGTAGATATCAGTTTTTTAAAAATAATTTCGCACAAGGTTTACTAGGTGAAATAAATGATTGTGAAGCCAATATTTACAATTTAACCAATGGCCATCCTCAATTTGGAAATGATGAGATTCGTTCCATGAGAATTTTAGAAGCACCTGCTGGAAAAGTGATTCGTGTTTTTGATAATTCGCAAGGATCTACAGGAGACGATTATGCGGTCATTACTGTGCTTCAAGATATTTTTGGAGGTACTGAAATTACGATAGGAACTTTTGAAGAAAGCTTCTCTAACAATTATGTAAACGTTGAGTACTGTTGTGGAGGAAATCTAGATGGCAAAATATCAAGACTTGAATTTAATTAATAGCATCTAAGAAAAATATAATACCAAGCAGTTACATTCATTTTGTAGCTGCTTTTTTTGATTTTCCCCGTAATTGCAAAACTTAACAGTAGTATTATGGCTTCATTTGCGATTGGAGGTTATGGGTTGAATTGATGGGTATACGCTTTCGCGAAAGCGTATAGAAGCTTTCTAAAACATATACAATCTACCAAAAAAACCAGCAGCCTTTTTCAGGACTGCTGGTTTTTGGTTGTGTATGCTTTCAAGGAACATTGTGATGCAGAAATTTATGCTGAGCCTAGTTGAAGTATAGAAGCTGTTCTAGAAGCAATTAAAAAGGCATCTACTTTACGACAACACCTATTAAAAGCGGACAAGCAAATGGGATTTGCAAAACTGTTTTAATCGTTTTCAATGTATCGTATAGTGTATACACTTCGTAGTTTTGCTCCTGGATATTTTCCTCAGGTTTTAATCGCTTTCAATGTATCATATAGTGTATACAGGAGGTAATATCTTTTGCATAAAAACCTGTTCGTTTTAATCGTTTTCAATGGATCGTATAGTGTATACCTTACAGAAATGTAAATGGTAACTTTATTTTGTTTTAGTCGTTTTCAATGGATCGTATACTTCGGCAAGCTCAGCAACCTTTGATTGTGACTCCATAGTTGCTTTTGAGAACGGTTTTAATCGTTTTCAATTTATCGTATAGAGTATACCTGATGAACAAATCAAAGCAGGTGGAGGCACAGTTTTAATCGTTTTCAATGTATCGTATAGAGTATACTTCAAATGAAAGGGGTACCAGTAATAATTTTAGGTTTTAATCGTTTTCAATGTATCGTATAGAGTATACCCGTTATTTTTGTTTTCCTAGTAAAAATGGGAGCTTACAAAGCTTTTTAAACTTGCAATATAGCCATAGTATGCAAAAGGTATTTTTCAAAGTATCAAAGAACGCCTATCTCCTGTTATATATTCCAATACCGCAACTACGCTCCATAGTGTAAAACAGCTACTAAATCTTTTAATCCCTTTCAGGAAAATACTTTTTAAGATTATCTATGTTTTCATGCAAATCTTCAAGGACTACATCTAAAAATTTAGCGATTTTTTCTTTTTCTCTTTTATTAAGAGTATCTGATAAGATGATATTTGGATTATCTGGGGATTTTATTGTCATTGTTTTTATATTATTTTTTATAAATCCCAAAGTCATTAAAAGTTTTTCCGTAAAACTTTTTGGCACTCTATTTTTATCAAATGCTTTTTTAGTGAATTCTTTAATCAATACTGATTTTAAGGGTAGTTCATTATCATCTTTAAATACTTTTAATAATCTAATGACTTTCTTTTTGTCCTCTTGATCATCTCCAAAATCTTTTTGAATTTTAGGATTCATGAGTATGGCTCCTAAATTCATTGAAAACTTAGGGTTTTCATGAAGTGCATACTCATTCTTTCCCTTTACAAAATCAGTTCGCAATGCGGGAACCACATCAATAACCTCTTCATATCCATCAATGTCAAAGATGAGGCCAATAGAAACCCTTTGCTGTCGTACTTCCAGTAAATCTGGGTCCTTAAATTGATATTTAAAAAAGTCAAACACCGCTTTTTTCATATCACTATCGTTAGAAAAACTTGTTTTCTTAAACGTAATTAATATATCTAAATCAGATACCCCACTAATCGCCGTTCCTTGATCTACAGACCCCTGATACCTAACTTTTCCAAGTAAATCATGTTGAAATCGTTTGTTTACAGCATTTCTTATTTTTCTGCCTTTGATATATACTTCTTGATCTATCTCATCTGGTTGATAAGATCCAAGTGCAAAGTTTAAATACTGAATTGCATCTGCATCATCTACTATTTCTTCTCTACTTGAAAAAATACTTAAGAAGAATTTAATTAGATGAGGACTTACAGCTCCTAAAATAGCACCTATCAACCCTGCCTTCAAAAAAGATCCAATATCAAATTCTACAGAAGGATCTATCTCTTTATTTTTATTTTGTGCATTACTGTTTATTAATAGCCCTGTCATCCCCCCTATTATGGCACTTATTGCTGTGATATCTTTATTCGATTTTTTCATATATTCTATAATTTGTTATGTGAATTTTAAAAGTTTTTCGTTTTCATATAAGTACAACTGAAAGTCAAGTACACTTGACTTCTCAACACTTAGGATCAATAAAACAGGGTTTTTAATACGGATCATATCCTCTTTCCCGATAGCAATCATGGCTTGAAGATCTGTTTGACTATAGTGAACAGAGCCATTGGGATGTGTATGCCATTCTCCTACATAATATTGGCTAGGCTTTTTTACATAAAACGCTTCAAAGGTTTTTTCGACTCCTTGTATACTTCGTACAAATACGCTAGGAGTCCCTGTATATAGTTTAGGTAAAATAGTATCGGTGATGGTTAACACCTTAAAATCATCACTATAATATCCCATTAAGAAACCGCCAAACTCTTTAGGAAATGCGTTAACGCCATGCCTAGATATTTTTTCTAGTAGCGCATCAGAAATAGTGACCTCAACATCTTTATGTTTATTTTGTATTCTCAAAACTCTTTTAATATGGGTGTATACTGTCCTTCTGAACCTGTCTCAATCACAAAGTTATTTTTAGAAAGGCTCTCTTCGTATACATGATTGATGTGCTTTAAGGCATAGTGTACCAAGAGACGTATATCGTTATACGAAGCCTTAAACGTAGGACTCCAACACCCTGTTGGATTATATAGATCTACTGTATCCTGTTGTAATACTTCTGTAAACTGACTCATCACAAAATGATACACATTAGGATAAAATGCACAGACTAACTCCTGTGCATGATTGGTTATAGAAAGATTAATCAAATCACTTTTTAACTCTAATTGATTTAACGTATACATCAAGTCATTATCCGTAGAACAATCAAAAATGAGATCATATCCATTTAAAAATTTGGCAAGTTCTTCTTTGGCTGTAGAATCATTAAATAAATCTTTAGAGAGCCTTTCAAAATAAGGCTGGTTAACCGTATTTACATCAATAAAAGGAGAGATATGAGTTAATAAGATACTTAACTCTTCAACCTTTTCAGTAATTCCAGTAGCAAAATGAAAAACAGACCGACAAATATTTCCAGGTTCTTTTACATCATAATCAGAAAGATCCATTTTTTTACATCCACCTCTTGTGAGGGTTTCAGCAACCATACTCCCAATAGCGCCTGTTCCTATGATCAAAATCTTTTTATTGGTGATATTTTCAGAAAAAGCACCCCTGCCAAAAAAATATGGGTACGATACATTTTTAGAAGTTCCCCAAGAAATCTCCCCTTCGGTCAAAGCCGTTGACCATTTTTTATCTTCTTTGATACCTTCAATAGGGAAATTTCCAATTTCCAATAACGCAACCTGCCAGTGGATTTCATGATCAGAAATACGATACCCAATGTATAAAGGGATTGGTTGTTCTTTTGGTTTCTGTTTTATATAATTCTCTTGACATTGATGAAGAAATTCCAGAAAATCCTGTTCAAAAATAGCTTCAAAATCATCCCAATCTTTAAAAAGAAAGCGACTGTGTTTTGCTGGAGGTTTCTCTACAAATACAAATAAACCATGATGAGTAGAAGGCGCACTTTTATAAAATGGACTCCATTCACAAGATGCTAATACGCTTCCTTTTGGATCTAAAAATTGTTGTGTTATATAATTGTTTACATTTCTACCTTTAATACTCCCCTTATTAAGCATTCCAAGATTCACAAAACCATAATGATTTTTTGTAAACGTATATGTTACTTCTGTAAACATAAAGGCAAATAATTCTTCCTTATACACACATTGCGGAACAATCAAATGCTCATAATGGGTATTCTCCTTTTTATGGATATAATAGATTTCTATCCAATCTTTCAACGCATAAAAATCAATAACGAGTTTTTTCCTAAGATCGACTTCATGTGAGGTATGTATACATACGACTCCATTTTCCATCACATGAGCATACGGTAGATACTCCTCATTCACAAATTTTATAGATTCACTTTCATAATCCCTATAAGGATATTTTGCCTGAATAAAAACATCAAATTCTAATGGATGCTCTAAAGGTTCAAAATGAACAGATACCCTTCCGCTAATAAGGGAACCTATGATTGTAAATCCCTTACAAATAGAAACAAAAGGAAGCGCCTCTATGGTTTCTATAATTGTTTTGGCTCTTTCTAATTCCATTACCCAAAACGTTGATCTTTTTTTGGCTTAGACAATAGACTAGCACCTGCCTTCACACCATATCCACCGCCATTAGGATCCTGAACATCTTTATTCACAGGAAAATACGTTTTTAAAGTATCTGTATTCCCATTAATATTTTCTAGCATAGTTTTCATTTTACTAGAGAGATTTTGTCTTTTCCTTGATTCTAGGGATCTCACAACATCATTTCCACTATTTCCAGGATCTTTAAGTGTAAAGTTATCTTCAGCGATGTGATCTCTGATATACTCCATCACTGCTTTTAATTTCCCCCATAAATTCAGGTTAGTCATGAATAGGGTATCAAAAGCTTTGATCGTTAGTAACTCTATCAGAAATGATTTATACTTTTCATGATTGGTAGATTTCCATATTTTAAGAAGCCTAATAATTTGACGTTCATTATCTCTACTTTTTATATGATCTATTTGTGCTTGAATATTGGTTTGCACATAGTCACTGTCTTTTGGTGAATTGAAAGTCCCATTTACCTGAAGGTTTAATTTTTTATCAAGCGGGTATTGATCTAAATTAAACTCTCGCCCAGGGACAATATCAAGATGAACGATGTCTCCATTACTGTCTGGATTAAACTCAATGCCAATAGATACATTTTGCTTTTTCACATAGGCTTTGCCTCTGTATTCCTTTGTAAGGAAATCAAAAACAGCCTCAAACATTGCCTCTAATGTTACAAAAGCATTTCGTTTAAAAGGAACTACAATATCCACATCAAACTTATTATTGATCATGGTATGCTTGGCATACGAGCCCGAGTTTATGGGATTATACATAGTACTGGTATACTCCTTTTCTAATGCTTCTTTTACTTCATCTCTTTTTTTTAGATACTTTCTTCTCAGTGTGTCTATATGCCTCATTCTATACGTCTCTAAAACCTCCTGTAAATATTCACTTTCACTCATGATTGTCTGTTTTTATCCTATTATTTATGAGACAACAAGTACGTGATCCATAGCAGGCTAGACAATACCTTTATCAAGGCATATTTGTAAAAAATGTGTAGGAGGTAAATGTTTTTTACGCTTACGCGAAAGCTATGCTAGAATCTGTTGAAGAAGGATAAAATATTTTTTTTCTTGTCGACTCTCGCCTTTGGTTTAAGTCGTTTCAATCGTTTTCAATGTATTGTATAGTGTATACATAGCAAAAAGCATTTTATTTTCTCACCTAAGTTTTAATCGTTTTCAATGTATCGTATACTTCGGCGAGCTCAGTAACCTTTGATTTTAGTCCTATAGCTACTTTTGAGACGGGTTTTAATCGTTTTCAATGTATCGTATAGTGTATACATGGGAATATTCACACCCTGAAGAGAGAGTTGGTTTTATCGTTTTCAATGTATCGTATAGTGTATACACACAATAGAAACACTTAAGCACTACTTAGGGTTTTAATTGTTTTCAATTTATCGTATAGAGTATACTATGGATGGGCCGGGTGGGCTCATGGAAATGTTTTAATCGTTTTACAATGTATCGTATAGAGTATACTAGCAACGAGAAAATATATTTTATGAAAGAAGTTTTAATCGTTTTCAATTTATCGTATAGAGTATACCTTACGGGCAATATAAATCCTAATGGTGTAAAGTTTTAATCGTTTTCAATGTATCGTATGCTTCGGCGAGCTCAGCAACCTTTGATTTTAGTTATATAGTTACTTTTGAGAACGGTTTTAATCGTTTTCAATGTATCGTATACTTAGGCGAGCTCAGTAACCTTTGATTGTAGTTCTATAGCTACTTTTGAGAACGGTTTTAATCGTTTTCAATGTATTGTATAGTGTATACTAACTAATTTAGTAACATCAGAAGATTATTTCAGGTTTTAATCGTTTTCAATTCATCGTATGGTCTATACCTCGAAAAACGAGTCATTTCTAGAGGTAAAAGCGTTTCAATCGTTTTCAATTCATCGTATATATGACCGGAATTGTAACGGTATTCCTGACCAGTTTTAATCGTTTTCAATGGAGCGTATAGTGTATACGCATGAGGGACAAGTCGTGTTATACGCCGTGAAGTTTTAATCGTTTTCAATGTATCGTATAGTGTATACAACTTGCATGGATGGGCCGGATGGGCTCATGGGTTTTAATCGTTTTCAATTTATCGTATAGAGTATACAATAATCTTGAAGCATCTGGCCTTAGGTGATGTTTTAATCGTTTTCAATTTATCGTATAGAGTATACTGAGCTAAAAAATGCAAACATCGACTATAATGTGTTTTAATCGTTTTCAATTTATCGTATAGAGTATACTTGTTGGACTATATACCTAAAACTAAGATTGGTTTTAATCGTTTTCAATTTATCGTATAGAGTATACTTTTGGTAGTTTGCTGATAGCAAGTCCGTTTTGTTTTAATCGTTTTCAATTTATCGTATAGAGTATACAACACATTTGAAATGATACACACGGATATAGTAGTTTTAATCGTTTTCAATTTATCGTATAGAGTATACAGCATACTCTGGCTATCCATTGCAGGCAATTGTTTTAATCGTTTTCAATTTATCGTATAGAGTATACAAAAAGCCAAGAAGACATGGGAATCTATAGAAAAGTTTTAATCGTTTTCAATTTATCGTATAGAGTATACAGGTACCTATGCTTATTCGTTTAGCCGTTGTAAGGCTTTAATCGTTTTCAATGTATCGTATAGATTATACATCACGTATTGAAGGCAGAACAGATGGCAGATTCGTTTTAATCGTTTTCAATGGAGCATATCGTGTATAAAAAAATGGTGTCTCGAATCAAAGCGGTAATTATGTTTTAATCGTTTTCAATGGATCGTATAGTGTATACTGTTGCGAGAACTAACAATACTTCTAAAGGAAAGTTTTAATCGTTTTCAATGTATCGTATAGCGTATATAATCCAAATTTCAATACACTTATATCATCTAGTTTTAATCGTTTTCAATGGATCGTATAGTGTATACAGTTGGACCAAATAAAATCACTAGCCCTCACAAGTTTTAATCGTTTTCAATGTATCGTATAGTGTATACAAGGTGTTGTATAAGATCTATGTAATTACAAAAGTTTTAATCGTTTTACAATGTATCGTATAGTGTATACATCCACCTGCTCCAGAAGGAGAAGTTGATTTATGTTTTAATCGTTTTCAATGTATCGTATAGTGTATACAGATATTAAAATTGAGCTTGCAATTGAAATAATGTTTTAATCGTTTTCAATTATTCGTATAGTGTATACCTTTCAAAAAAAACACTTAAATGGAAAGAAGTAATAGTTTTAATCGTTTTCAATGGATCGTATAGAGTATACTGCAAGTAGTAAAAGGTACTGTACATGGATGTAAGTTTTAATCGTTTTCAATGTATCGTATAGAGTATACCGATAGTGATGGAACTCGTGAAATATCATCAACGTTTTAATCGTTTTCAATGGAGCGTTACTTCTTAGTACACTCTCTCAAAAATGCCATTTCCATAACTTACATTTTGTCCTAGCGAAAAATAGAGGGGTAACGATATATTGGAGGTAAGGGTGACCGTAAAGGCGTATTTATGTATCGGAGTCAGAACGGCTTCTTTTCGCTTGATAAGGGCAACCACGGTGTCGTGATGTGTGGGTGCTTTTGTAAGCGTCACGTCTAGTTGTAGGGATGTTGTAGGGTATATATTATTGACAAACGTACGCATGTTTCCGATACTCCGAGACGTGAAATCTACTTCCCGATCCCTGTCCTTGTCTATATATTGCCCGTCTTGTTGCTGTACATTGCGATACGGAATCCAGTTGGTACTTTGATACTGCTGTGGTTTTGTAAGTTGTACAGGCGTATATCGCTCGGTGGTTTCTATTACGTGCGTACACCATTCTGGATGGGCTTCTTTAAACAGTGTATACCAAAGTGCTAGCGTAGTCGCTGCCTTTTGTGTATAGGCACGTAGCGTCACGATCCCATCTTTTTGTAAACTGTGAATTAAGATAGGGGTTGTTTTAAAGTCATGTTTCTGGGTGTGAAAATACCCTGCACATCCTCCCATTTGTGCCATAAGATCTTGACGCTGCAACGCAAACGTAAAGACATATCGATGTACTATCGAAAGAAATTTCTTGCGGGATACCTGCCCAAAATCAGGAAATTGTAAGGTATAAATAAGCGTCTCAGACATCGTATATTGTATGTATTGTATGATCTCAACAAGAACGGGATGTCTAGAAACGAATTCAATACCTTGATAAAGGTATATTATACCAATATAGCCATAAAATGACGCATTCAAACTCGTTCATTTTTCGTTTTATTTTCTTGTTCATAATTTCCGTAGCGGTGCTATGCAAATTAATCACAGCGGCATAAAACAAAAAAGCAACTTCGTTTTCTGTACGACATTTTACAACTAAATTGGTATTAGTCACCACCAACGCCTAAAAACATATAACATCTTTGCGTTAAAAATAGAGTAACACTCTATTTTAGAGTAGTACTCTATTTTTATATCTATACATGAAAATAGTCGTTAGTCGTTAGCTAGTAGTCACACTAAGTAGTGTAACTATTTTAATTCGAAACCGAAATCAAAATCAAAATCGAAACTGAAAACGAAAATACTCCTTACCAATAGTCACAGCATAACATCTACCGACTACCGACTAAAGACTAAAGACTAAAGACTAAAGACAACATTGCTCGTTTTTTCAATATGTCAAAGAACGTTTTAGTTTCAGACCACATATCAGGAAGCCAATACGAATCATGTCTGTTCGAGCGCAGTCGAGAACACATCATTCCGAATGAGGTAACCTTTACAGAAATGACTTCTTCTTATGGCAAGTGTAGCATTCAACTTGTTTACCCAAAAAGACTCTCTACTTTTAAGAGTTCCATCGTATTGGTATATACTCTTGGATGTGCATTGGCAAAACCTAAAAAGTGTTTGTTTTCTAATACTTCATAATCATCATTTGTAGGAAAGTATAAATCATCAGAAAAATACAATACGGCTGTTTTTCTTTTTAAGATTGCTTCCGTAAAAATAAATAACCGCTTGTCATGGTCTTGCCCTTCCCACTGACGATTTGCCGCTCTACAATTATCAATAATTACCAATTGGAAATCTTCAAGATCTTGAATTTCTTCTTGAAGTAAAGCTTCCTCAAGTTGTCTAATATTCAGGTTACGTATCTTAACATACGTATGGTTAAACTTCACCTTCGCAGATCCTTCTACAAAAATATTCTCCAACGTATCGTTTCTCCCAGTCGATGTCTCCCCTATAATGAGTATTTGAGATTTTTCTCGTAAGGTTTTATTCTCCATCTCCGTATTATGAATCCGCTGGATCATTTCGTTTTTGGCAACTCCGATCTCTACAATAGCCTCTTCATGCTGTTGCTGTAATGCAGTTACATCTTTGTCAATTCTCTTACGGTAATAGTGTTTTAAATAAGCACCAGCTCCTAAAAAACTTAAAAGACCGCCTAATACTGCCCAGAGCACTTCTTGAGCTCCAATGTTTGTAATAAACAGATCATGAATCTCGCTCTGATTTTCTATAATTTTCTCGCGATTATCTAGAATATTATTTTGTAGATCAATCACTCGTTGATCTATTTCTTGGGTGATAGATAGCTTATCTTTTACTAGTTGTTCCTCTTGTGGTGTGATACTGTCTTGTTGTGCGCATACTAGGACCGTTATACAGATACATAGGATACTTAGGTATGTTTTTTTCATGCTATTATTTTATAAAATCTGTAAATTGAGGTAAGAATTTGTTAGCACTCTTCACCGTTCTAAAGTCCTCTAAAGGCATATACACTAGTTTTTCTAGATCTTTGTCTTCATGTACGGTTTGTGACATGGCAAACAGTTCTCTGAGTTGTGGGGATTGTCTCCAGTTGGGGATCTGTTTTTGCATAAGATCTTCAAAACGTTTGAGGTAATCGGTAATAGATACGGTATCGGTCCAGTCGACAATGTCTACATGTACGGCTCCGTATCCGTAGGGTTTTGCCATGCCTATGCCATGTAAACAAAAGGTGGTATTATGAAACGTAATCGCACTTAACAATGCCCCTAATTCTTCAGGCAATAGATTATGATACACAATTTCTGTCTCAAATGTTGTTTTTGCAGGAAGCGGCCTAAACGTACTATTGATTTTACCTGCTTCTTCCTGAAAATTAGGATCTATCTTGGCTTTAATAGGATATCGTTTTCTTCCTCGTAATTGGGCTTCTTTTGCATCATAGGTAATTAATCTTCTAGATGTTCTATCCTGTTTTAAGTAAAAAGGATAATACGAAGCTTTGGGTCCTGATAAAGTGCGTGTATGTTCTTCCAGTTTATCAAAATGGTTATGCTCATGAATCTCGCTATATCCGTTTTTTACAGCAATCCTGCCTTTCAATCCAGATACCTCATCGGTATTTCCAAACAGCAGTGCTGCCATATCCATTTCAGGACAGGTATGCCCTTCAGGCAAATAATCCCCTATTCCATAGCGATATGGTAACTGGTGCATATAAGACAACCCAAAGTGTGCAATTTTAGGAGTTCCGTTTTGTGCAACTGTCTTATTGAAACATACAAACACAGGAATTTTTTCTCCTTTATCTAGTTTTGCTTTCCAGTGTTTATAATCATCCGTTTGGTCGCTTGGACTATTGTCTTTATAGGCACTTTTAAAATTATTCCAAGCTTCCTCATCTACGATCACTTGTCTATTGGGTTCTAAAAAGAGAAACTCTACAAATTTCCCTGTTACTTGACGCTTCCCATGTCTCATACGATCAATACGAGGTCCTGCTTGTCCTGTAACGACTAATGTCTCATACGCATCTTCGTCTTTTCTAAAACGGTATTGGTCATTTCCTTTATCATACACCAACTCTAATCCCTTTCCTTTAGCTTTTAGTCGCTTATATTTCTCGACAGCTGTTGTTGCTGCATTGGCGCTCATCCTATCTTTATAGTCTTTTACAAAAGAAGTTCCGTACAGCTCATCTAACTCGTCGTGATAAATACGGCTTATCGTTTCTGTACTATAATCGATCACATACTCATCTGTCCCTGCAGGTTTATACAACCATCCTCCTAAAGGTTCATTCCTTTTAAAATGATCTAAATAGTTTGAATTTCTACTGAAGTCACGCACACCAAACTTAGGCGTATTGATAGGGTGTAGTTTTCCGAAACTCAACACCTCCAATACACTACGTAAGGCACCTCTTATAGAAGATCCTGGGATACAATACTTCCCGTTATGTTGCATAAAAGCAAATTTCTGATGACCAGACGCTTCCTGTCCATATCTCGCTCCTCGAATAAAAATAGGCGTTTGTGCAGTCATTTTAAGCTTGATAGTGCCCGATACTGCTTCTTTAAAAGGGATATCATGACTTACCAAAGGTCCCCACAACGGAAAAAACACCTTCTCATTAAGAGGAACAAAATTGTAAGGAGATCTTACTTGCACAGTCGTATCAGCTTGTCTGCGGTTGCTATTATTTTTTTTATAATGATCGTTCATAACCTATAAATGTTTGATATAAAAATGTGTGTGTAGATTGCTCTGAATCGATAGGACTTAGCTTCTCTCCATATACATATAAGAAACGGAGTCCTTTAATGGTGTCTTGAAATACGCCTGTATTGATCTGATGCACTTGTATAGGATGTGTATCTGTACGAATAGCTGATGTCTTATAGAGGTAATAAGTTCCGTTAAAATGGCGAATCGTAATACTTATTTTTTTTTCTTCGTTGTATAGATATCCTTCAACAACAAAAGGAAGTTCCTTGAGTATTGAATCAAAATCTACCGTATCGGTTTTAGAAAACGGCAATGGTTTTGTAGCATCGCTATCCCATACATACCCTTCCCAAGAAGTTTTGGGAAGCGATTGTATGTCATCTATTGTTATTTTTTCGTGTATCATACCTGTGTTGTTAAAAATCCGTTTCCATTGGTTGTATTTCCTCCTATAGGAAGCCTTCCATTTCTAAGCTGTAGGATGGCTTCATCCAGTATTATACGATGTTTTTCTTCTAGTGTTTTGGCTTTCCATAATTGTAATTGTATGGGCCTACGCACCGCAAATACTTTTTCAGAATACAAAGCGCCATCTATTGTTCCTGATGTAAAGCGATCTATCGCATTATGCTCAAATAAAGTTTCGGTGATATGGGTGGAATCTGCTGGGATATAGACATCTTCTACAATCAGTTTTCCCATAGCGCCTTGTGAGGTTTCTGTATCTGAAGCGCTCCCAAATACAGCCATTACATCTTGTTTATGAAAATGTGTATCTATATCAGGTTTCCATATAGTTGAAACAGCATCACGTAAGTGTTGTAAGGCTTTTTGCTGTTCTCGTACCGTTGTGTAATGCTGAGACATCAAATCTGTAAGTAACTGATCTTGATACGTCCCCGTATCTATATATCGCTGTGCAGCACTATTGCTTAAGAAAGCAAAACGATGTGCCAGTACGCCTTTTATAGAAGTCCCAGGAATCACATACTGTCGTACCCATTCTGGTGTATGATCATTCCAGACCACCACATCTTCGGTATAATTTATAGCATCGGTTTCTAGATCTCCATAACCCGCTCCTATGTGCATGGCATCGGTGGTGCATTCTATAGACTCCTTGTCCCAAAGACTGGAAGTTGCAGTTGTTGCTTGTACGGATGTACTTGCCCTAAATGCCTTATTGAGATCTGGTGTATAAGCAAGATAATCTTCAAAATCGGTCGCATCAGTAAGGTTAAAAATGCGATGTTGCATAGAGATGACCGATGTTCGCCCGTATCCATTCGTAACGCCAGCGCCTACTAAAAAATCATGGGATGCTAAGGTCTCAAGCATCGTCTCCCAGAATGCATCTGTGGCAGGAGAAGCCTCATTCGGTTGGTATTTTAGTTCAAACTTAAATCGGCTGCCTTTATATACAAAGGTCGTGTCAAACTTCCCTGTATCAATAGCGGTCCCTTTATGGTCTATACGTACATGTTCTCGTTTGGGTAATCGAAAATACCGTTGTAAAAAAGGATGATTTTGTAAATGTTCAAAATTTTGATGGACTTGCATACGATCATCCAGCAGATAGGCATCACTCAAAATAACGTGTGAACCTTCCGTTTCTCCTGGATCTCCTTCTGGGGTTTCTTTCTCTTTCCCAAAATGATCTTGTTGTTCTGTAGATAGTAAGGCTCGTAAGGCACCTGTAAGTCCTGTTGCAGGAATACACGGCAAGCCATTATGATCGGTACGTACCATCATATCTTCATCCAGTCCTGTAAATCCAGCACCTACACACAACACAGAACAACTCTCTATAACAAGATGGGCAATATATACTTTATGTCTTTGATATTTCATGAGGTTGATTTTTGGTGTTTTGGCATTTCTATGGTACATAATAACAGGGTTTCAGGCCCATGGTTCTCTAGGAATTTTTCTAATTTCGCTTTCGCGGAAGCGGACCATTGACTATTCTTTTTACTTTTGGCTATAAATCCTTCATCAGGATCAAGCAGGCTATACAAAATGCTTTCTTTACGTCTCTTCCCTTCCCTCTGGTACCATTGCTCATACACCTCATTACGAATAGCTCCCCACTGACTTGGAGAGATCTTTTTAAAATTGGGATATTCTCTTTCTATAAATTCTAACACCTTCTCATAGATTAGAATCTCCTCTTGTTCATGATCATATCGTTGTGCTAATACAGCCCCAAGTGCTCCTGTAGGTATCTCCTCAGGTGTAGACACTATCGTTTCTGGGCTTTGATACGAGCAAAAAGATGCATTTGCATTGAGAAATTCAGGATTGACTATAATCCTACCAAGACCTTCTGCCAAGTGGACTCCTACGCCTTTGCTTATTGCCAAAGGATGTACGGTCATCTTTTCCTTACGATCTAGTGCGGTAAGCGCGAAAACAGATCCTTTTTTGATAATCATCCGTTCTGGATCAATGGTTCTTCGTTTTCCGTTGCGTACGGTATATCGATCAAACCATAATCGGGATTGCTCATAATCTATCTGGGCATTTGTAAAACCTAAATCTGCGGCGGTAGGTTGCCAACTATATTTCCCATAGGGATCAATAAAAGCAAGATCACTATGCGCATACACCCATATCGTTTTTCCTTCAAGAGAAACTACAGGAGTTTCTGTAGGTACGGGTGCGCCAATAGCTTCTATGCTTATTTTTCCAAATTCTCCTTTTCCTGTGGCGATATAATGATCTCCCTGAATTGCTTCGTGGATACGGTCCAGATAACGCCCATTTTTATAATCTCGAATCTCAAAAACGAACTGCTGTCCTTTTTCTAGGTATTGATATAAAAACATATTTCCCGATAAGGAACTCCGATTATCTATGTCATAAGCAGATTTTAAACGCTCGCCCCTTTTTGCCGTTAATCGGCTGTACTCTTGGTCTGTTTCTGAAATGAAGTATCCTGTGCAGATTTGGCTATATTTCTTTGGTGTTTTGTCTGGAGATGATGATTGTTCTTTTTCTGAAATTCCAGAGAGGTAATATCCATCTTCCAACGTGTTTGCATCTTGAGCATATAAAGTCCCAGGAATAGGATAACTACACATATTATCTTTACTTAAATAGGCATTCCCATAGTGTACGTTCCCATTGTGAAACAAATCCAATGTCTCCTCCTTTGATGATTTTTTATACAACGCAGCTGCTACGATCCCTAGGAATTTATTCCCACTAATAAAATCATGCGTATCGACTTTAACCTCACTCCCTGCATAGTTTTTAATAACCAAAGGTGCTACTAAGGTGCAGCTGTATTTCTGAATGTGATAACTAGGCTTCATGAGCTAAAATTTTAATTTGACATCTTCCAAAGCCACGATGGCGTTTGTATCCTAATTCTTTAATGAGTTGTGCGCATTGCTGTATGATTTTAAAACCTCTATCATGCGTTTTTAAAAAATCGGTAGGGTCATCTATCGTTCCTCGTAATGATAATGGACAACTTACTTCCATCGTTCGTAATTGTTTCTCTACAGCTTGCTTATCGCAATCTAAAGTCACGAAAGCAATCTGATGATATAATAGATGTTTGTAATCATCATGAATGGTCTCTTGACTAAAGGCAGAACTTGGTTTTAACCAACCTTCTTTTTTACTATTTCCAAAAGCAGCAGTCACAAATGCTTCGTCAATCATTTTTAATTGCACAAGGACACCTGCTGCATCTCGTAACAAGCCTTTAATTGCTTTTCCTGTAACAATAGGCATATCATGATCTTTAAGAACTACCGTATCATATACCATACTTTGTCCGTCTTTATCTGCCTGTAACCAGTAGGAAAACAGGTCTATTTCATACGTATATACTGCCATTATTTATATTCTTAAAAAGTTAATTAAATCATACACAGGGGTTGCCTCTTCCATAGTCATCTTCTTAGAGAAGCCAATAGATTTCAGATCTTCAGGAGATGTTTTTCGTACCAATTGCTTAAAAAGAAAAGCTGCTTTGGCTTTATTCTTAAATACCATATCTAGCCACGAACGAATATCATTTACAGGAATAGTTGTTTTGGTACGCATCGTCTCTAAGTGCTCCAAAAGGGTATGAAGTGCCGTGATCGTGTAAGGAGTTGGTATAAAAGAGAGTCCATGCTTTGTTATGAACTCTTCTTTTATGATATCCTCATACTCATAACTATAACTACTACGTACTCTGTGAAACAATGCACAACTCTTTGTACGTCCAGATTTGTTCTTTGCCTCCTTGCATATGGTTTCTGCCAGGTGTGCGGCGTAATGTAACGGGAACTTGCTTTTAATAAAGGTGACCCCAGCGCAGGCCGTAAGGCCTCCTTCTCCTAAGTATTCTTTGGTGAATTCTTCAAAATATTGGAGATAGTGCGTTGTAAATGCAATCGCTAAATCTGCTTTTATGATGATAGTCACATCATCACCTCCCAAAACAACTGGACGCATGGGAATAAACACCTTCTCTTTTGTAGCAGCTGTCATCTCTGGAAAAACAGCTTGTAATGTTGCATTAAAAGCGGCGATTGTGGCTTTCTCTAAATGGTAAGAAAACGTTTTAAGCTCCATTACAAGTTCTGTGGACTGTGCATTGTCTTTATATTTACTTTTTATAGCTTCTATTTTTGCTCCTAAACCATTTCCGTCTATATGTAACAATGACACATAGTTACTCGCAGAAGCCAGTTTATCTATATCATCTGGGAAACTACAATTACTTGCATTTTTAATTTTAGCTAGTAATGAAGCGGCATCTTTGTATTTACGTTTCGCTAACGAGACAGCATCACAGGCTTCTTTATAATCAGTGCCTACAAAACGTCTTCCTATACGTTGAGATATTTTGGAAGACATGGTGGCTAGATCAGGATACACATTAGGACAGTTCCGTTGTTCTTGCAACTTTCTATCCATAGTGTCCATATCTGATACTGTTAAAGCATCTTCTATAGGAAGCAAATATTGACTATATCGTATCCCTGGAATAGCTACTAGCTTTTTTGAAAATCGGTGTAAAAAAGTAGTCGCATCTTCTTTCTTATCAAAAATGTAACGCACATTTCCAGCAGCCCCTAATAATAAGTTATCTGAAATAAATGTTGGTACACTCTCGGTAAACATCGTAGTGCATACGGATTCTATAATCTCACTCCCTCCAATAACTTCACGGAGCATATTGGTCTCAAAAATGTATGATTGAATCCTGCTCACAGCAAAACCATAATAATATGTACTCATAGGTGTATGGTATTTATTAGTTTATTTTCTATATCTC
The DNA here is from genome assembly GCA_964351845.1 of uncultured Flavobacteriaceae bacterium. GTDB lineage: Bacteria > Bacteroidota > Bacteroidia > Flavobacteriales > Flavobacteriaceae > Dokdonia. The sequence continues at coordinate 21,235 of CAYGQJ010000019.1, forward strand.
AAAGATGACGTATTAAGAAACTCGAAAACATACCTTTACGAAGGTAATTTTGTCTTGAACTATATGGGTATTAAGAAGTATAAGAGAGACCAAGCTGATCCAAGAGTTCTATCAAGTACATTGATTTTACAGCCCAGTTTGCACGTTCTCCTTGATATTCATAAAGAGATCCTGCATAATGCACTCCTACTACTTTTCCTGTACAAAAATCTATCACTGGAGATCCTGAATTTCCATACCAGGTACTGCAATCATGCAAATAGATATGTGGGCCTGCTCCCGTGGTAAATATTTCGCCTGGAGCAAGCCGTTTTACATCTGGAATATTTTGAAAATCAAAATCACTTTCCATAACTTCTTCACTGGAATCAAAACCAGGGTACCCCACTACAAAAACAGTATCTTCGGGAACTAATTCATTAAAAGATATTTCCAACCCCTCTGGTAAAGATGCGCCTTGACTATTGGTCGGTTTTACTTTGAGTAAAGCAATGTCTGGTTCGTATTTTTTATTAATATGGAGTACTTCTATAATGTCAAATTCAAGTTCTTCATTGATTTCGTGTTCTTCTTTAAAATCAATATTTATACCCAATGGTCGATTTCTAAGACCTTCATTAATGGTATACATACCATCCTGACGAGAAGCAAAAGTAGTTGCCACATGACTATTGGTCACAATTATATCTGTCCCTTTAATTAACCATCCTGTACCAGCCAAACTACGCATAGGATGTCCTGTTATCTCAATACGTCCAACACTAGGAATGGTTTTAGAAATTATATCATAATTTTCATCAATACGCTGTTTCCATCCTGTATTAACAGAATCATCTATATGGCCATTACGGATTAAAAAAGCAGGTCTATTAATGGTGTGTATAATACTTTGCTCTGCCTTTTTGTACACATCAATTTTTGAATCTTTTGACGTATCCATTTGAGCCATCATATCGCTTGTATCTTCCATACTTATCTTCTTTCCATATCCAGAAAGAAAAGCTCTTAATGTTTTAAAGAAAGAATCTTCACTTGTAAAATCAATACACGCATAAATCTCCTTAATAATTTCAGGGTCATCAATACTATGCCTTAAATTATAAAGTACCGTAGCCGGTGAGTATGCGATAGGTTCTTGTTTTATTTCTTTTTTTGGTAGTGCCATAACGTACTATTTAGTTATTGACAAGTACGTTATGAGAAGAATAATTTACAATACCTTAAGGAAGGTATATTTTAGACCTTATTATGTATTAGAACTTTGTAATGAGAGCTTAATCAAAGTCATATTTTCTATCAAGTGCATAACTCATTAAAGCGTTACGCCCTTTTAAACCGAGTTTTTCCATCATGTTTTTTCGATGGGTTCCTACAGTATAGGTACCAATAAAAAGCTTTTCTCCTATTTCTTTATTACTTAATCCTTGCCCGATGAGTTCTAAGATTTCATACTGCCGTTTGGTTAATAATTTCTTTTGACCTGTGCTGTTTTTTTGTTTTGAAGCAGCATCTTTTCGAAGAACATTAGGGTCAAAATAGTCTTCTCCTCCATATACTTTACGTACGGCTTCCAACAATGTTTTTAAACTAGCGTTTTTAAGTAAATACCCATTTGCACCCGCAGCAATCATTTTATCTACAGCATCTTTTTGTCCAAACATCGTAAATGCAATGACTTTTATCTTTGGGTATAGTTCTTTAATTTTTTTAGTAGCAGTGATACCACCCATTTTAGGCATACGGATATCTGTTATTACAATATCTACCTGTTCTTTTTTAAGTACTTCCAGGAGTTCTTCCCCATCGTTTGCCATACCTACAATACGAATGTCTTCTTCAAATCTGAAAAACACTTCAATGCCATCTATCAAACAATTATGATCTTCTGCTATTACAATATGTATCATACGGGTATATCAATTATAAGGGTAGTACCTCTATTAGGGTTTGAATCAATAGTTAATTTGCCTTGCATATTTTCTATTTTTTTACGTGTTCTGTAAAGCCCCATTCCTTTGTTATCATTTAGTACAGCAGTATCAAAACCGACTCCATTATCTTCTACTAGAATACTAAGAAAATCGTCTCCTCGTGTTATGTCTATAGATACCTCAGTTGCATTGGCATGTTTAATGACATTGGTAATTAATTCATTTACCATCGTACGTAAATCATTTTCTATATCTGCATTTTCAAAACTAGCATCTCCGTGACTTTGTACATCTATTGTAAAGCTACTACTCTCACTTACATTTTCAGCAAACTCACACACACGGTCTACCCAATATCCTGAATTCTTTGACGCTGAATCTTCTAGATGTGCCATATTCCTAATTTTTTGATAGGCTTCATCTAATAATCCTCTAGCTTTAGACATCAACGTTTCTTCCTCTTGTAAAAATCGATCTTTTCCCACTTTTAAATTCTCAAAACATTGTTGAATTGCCACAATCAAACTCCCTAAATTATCATGTAATTCCCCTGCAATACGTTGTCGTTGTTTGTCCTTTTCTTCATTACGCGCATCGATGGTTTCCATCTCCTTTTCTTTTTCGGCAAGCAATTTCTTTTTTCTGTAATATCTAGATGCTATAAATCCTATCACGAGCGCTAAAAAAAATCCTATAAATCCTATATACGCGTATATCTTATTACGTTCACGCGCTGCATTTAATTTCAAATTTTTTTGCTCTAACGCTAGTGTTTCTAATAGGGATAATATTTTATTTTGAGAAGCAATATTTACACTGTCTTTATAGGTTATCATCTTCTTTGTGTAAGCAAATGCTGAGTCAACGTTCCCTAGGTTTTCGTAATTTATAGACAGGTGTTCATATAGGTGTCTTTTACGATTATATACATTTTCAGTGATGGGCAAAGCATCTGCTTTTAGTAGTTTTTGTATAGCATCTTCATATCTCCCTTGTAAGGTATATGCATTTGCTATGTTTTTTAAGGAAGAATCTATTCGATCTGGAGAATTTAACTGCTTCGCATAATACATCATGCTATCGCCTAATATCTCCGCTGTTTTATAATCAGTGGTATGGTTTTGATAATACACCGCTTTGTAATTATAAAGCTTGTAAGATATAGCAGGTGTTCCTATTTGTCTAGCATACCTAGCTGCTTCTTGTAAATGGAATAAGGCTTTTTCTTTATCTGATGGATCTATAAATGTAAGATTTAAATGTGCTGTTAATAACTGCTTAGAAAGGTTCTCTTTTTTTGCATTCTTAAAAAACTCTTTCAAATATAATTCGCCATCATACCCTAAAAATTCTTGAGAAACAAGCGTATAATACGCATCATAGTTTACTTGATTGTCCATGACAATATTTCCCTCTTTTCTAAATAACTGTTGAGCTCTTAACTTAAGAGGGAAGGCTTTTTCTTCTTGATTATTGTAGCGATATGCATCACCTAACACATAAAAATACCATCCTAGATACGCTTTAGACAACTGCAAGGTATCTACTTTTCTAAGCACATGGAGGGCTTCCTTAATTTCTCGTCTTTGCACATGAAATTTCCCTCGATAGTACCAGTATACACTGCTATCCTTATCGAGGGTTTTAGACTGTAAAAAAACTTCTTGAAAAGCATCATACTCTTTACCTTCAAGTAAGGAATCCAACGTCGAGACTTGTGCATAAGTCACTTCAAATACTAAAAAACAAAAAAACAGAGATGCGTACTTCAAAATCAATATATTTTTTTATTGTGTTAATTTACAAATATTTACGCAGGATCAAGCACGCCTCCTCCAACAGTTCTTGGTTCTTCTTGTACAGAGGTATCTACATAAGGTCCGTTTAAAAACTCTTGAAGTACTTTTACATCTATATCGTATATTTCTGTTGTTGGGTCATAGGATACATGGCTTTTAACAAAAAAGCGATACACGTGCTTATCTTGCTCTTCAAAGTCTTCATCATGCACCGTAATAACTAAGATTTTATTTGTTTTAGTTTCTGCTTCTTTAAAGACATCTGTAAAGTTTAATTCTTGTGTATCCAATTGTAAGTTTTCTGACACTAGTTTTTCTCTACTTGTAGGATGCCCATGGGTATATACGTTAAGCATACAGGTAATCTTGTCTGTAGAAATATCATAGCACTTTTTGTGTGCTAAAGTGTACGTTTTTTCATTTGTATCTACGAGTTCAATTTTAGGAATCTCTGTAAAAAGAGAAATTGAATTGTTAGAAATAGAATACGTACCTGTACTAGGAAATGTTCGTACATGTGCTGAATCTTGTGGTGTAATCTTCTCCATAAATAAGGTGTTTTAATGAAACAATGTTTAATAATGCTTCAAAACTATGGGATTACGACACCTCATAAAATACCTTCATTAAGGTAAATTTATACAATCAAAAAAACCAGCACTCCCTTTTTAAGAGTACTGGTTTTTTGTTCTATACGCTTTCAAGGAACATCGTGACGCAGAAGTTTATACTGAACTTGACGAAGTGCGAAAGCGTATAAAACATAACGTAAATTCTGATGCGTACAAAACGATAAGGGGGTGAAAGACGCTTGTTTAATTTGTCAAATTATACTCATTTACGGCATCAGAAATCTCATAGCCTAAACGAATCCCTTCATCACTATCTATTTGAACATGTACGCCTAGTGGCACGCGAGAATAGGCGTTTTCTTGTGCCATTTCTGTAAAAGAACTATAACTACGCGCAACTCCATTAAACTCTACTCTTCCTTCATGGCTTCTGTCTGTAAAATCAATCGTATCTCCTCCAAAAATAGAACTAAACACTCCCGCGGATACCCCGGCAAATGTGGCATGACCTGATGGATAGCTAGGAAATGCAGGGTTAGGCGAACTAATAAACCGTGATAAATTCGTATCAAAATCTGCATTCATAGTGGCTCGTATATACGTACTAGGACGTTGCGTATCGTAGGTGTATTTGTCATCCCAAGCAGAAACCGCTGCATCATTGATCGCAAAACCAAGCCTAAGTAGCAGCTCTAAAGATTGCTCATACCCCAAATCTGTCTGTTGAATTAATTGATTTGCAATCGAAAATTGTCTCCCTGGAGGACTCATCATTAAACCTTCTACATCATCAGACCAAAACTCAGCAATCCATAAATCTTCATTATTGGTCTCTTTTGCTAGTGTCGTAATATCATTTACCTCACTCATAGCTATGTAATAATCGCTCGTTGTATCTACACTGTACGCAAAAGATGGAGGTACGCTCGTGGTTTCTTCTGGAGAAATCACAAATGTTCTCACTGTATTCCAATAAGGAAACCAAGCACTTTCACCTTCTGCTGCGATCCATAAACCATCGCCTACGGGTGCGATGTAGGATGCTGGGTTTGGATCTAGAATCTGAGCCTCTGCAGCTGTGTCACTTTGGCTATAAGAAATCACACGTTCAGCAACATAGGTACCCCAGGCGATAGAACTTTCTATTTCAGTTGTTGATAAATCTGTAGCTAACTCACTTGCTTTTTCATCTTGTAATATCGCTATAGAAGCTTTCGCATTATTGGATACACTAAACATAAAATGGTCTAGCACTAGTGCATAAGAGGTATTAAGCGCCAAATCCAAATCAACTGTGTCCTCTCGTTGGTTCTCATCGATCGTAAATCCTTGCAATCTATCGTCGTTTGATGTGTAGCCAGCCATATCTGCTACAGCCGTTTCATAGCCTGCTAGATGAATATAGGCAAGCGCCCTTGCTGTTGAATTAGGCCTCATACCATCTGTGTAGCGATCTAGATCAAGCCAGAGTGAATTCCAATCTATAATCAATTGTGTTGTAGCATTAGAAACTTCTGGTGTATCTATAACAACAATGTCTCCTGCATCATCGTCGTTTGCACAAGATTGTAATAAAACCAAGGTTGTAGCAATGGCAAATAGTGTTTTAAAAGGGTATCGTTTCATAAGTAATGGTTTAAATGATTAGACAAAGCATACGGCATCATTTCTGAACTATGTATGCCTTTTCAAAGCATTATTTTGGCGCCAAATAGTGTTTAAAAAGAGTAGTGTTATTTTCATATGTATGAATGTATAGTGCTATTTCTAGCATTCATTTTTCAACTAATTTATAATGCTACGTATACAAATAACTAGAAATTGTAGTCTTGTAGTATCTGTGAAATAGCGTATTAAGCAAGTGATCGTATCTTTTCAGCGAATCGCAATCTATATCCAACTAAAGCTATACTAAAAAATAGACTACATCTTTAATTTTCAGTATGTGATACATATATAACTAAAACTGTGAAACATCTAAGTATCCACTATGCTACCATCACGCATAGTAACACCTATTGTGTAAAATGCTATTAGGATAAAAGATGTAACACAGCTAGTTATTGATAGCGCTATGAAGGAATACTAAAAAATCATAGTGCTGCTTTAAACCAAAAATTTAAGGTAGCGGCTGCATCCTGTTGAGGAGCTCTTTTCTGTCCGCCTCCTCTTTGCCCTCCGCCGCCACCGCGGCCACCACCTCCACCACCACCTGGAGATCCTCCTCGTTGATTGTTTCCTCCGCCAACGTTGGCATTTTGCCTAGTTCCTCTTTCTCTATTTTCAGTTGTCCTTTCTGGGGTGACAACCCCTATCGTAAGTTTAGAAAAATCAGTTTTAGGATCATTATTGATCTTTATTTTAGGCATTTTTATTTGATACGTAAGCAATTGATTTTCGGAATCATATATAAACTTCACGTCAATATCTTGTGAATTTAGTTGTACATTAAAAATGATATCATCGCCATAATATCCGTACGTTGCCTGTTGTGGTAATCCCTTTTCAATTTGATTGCGTATCATTTCCTGTAAACGGTCATCAGTACGTTCAGAGCGTTCTTCATTTTGCTGCCTAGAAGGCCTATCTTGACGCTGCTTTCTGGATTCACTATCACGCACGGGGTACGTCACTGAAACTTTACGCTTTTTCTTCCCTTTACTATCATAATAGACAGTTACCCCTTGTCGTAACAGTGATCTCATCATTTTTGGATCTCCTGTGTTTAGGGTAAAGTAAACGTAATCTTCATCTTGATACACCTCGTATAATTCACTTTTATTTGATACCTGAGTGGTATCGCTCAATATGATTGGAAAAGTAGTGTATGCTTGTGCTGTATAGAAAGTCAAAAGCAAGAGTGTTATGGTGATGGTATTCTTCATAGTTATTATTATATATTTAATTTATTTATCGTCAAACTTTATTCTGTAAACTTTTGGAATCTCTAAGTTCTCTTTCTTTAAATGAGAAAATTTAATAAACCAGAATATTGAAATACATAGCGCTCCTAAAACACCAAATCCTATGATGAATAAACGATCTACGCTAGTCATAACATCAATATCTGTTGTAGTGCCGTCATCTCTACTAACAGTCTCCCTTTCTATATCATAGTTAGAGCTAGACGTACAACTCAATACACTTATGGATGCAATAACAAAAATGAGTATTGAAGTTTGCAACATGGAGATTTTCATCCTTTTAATTTTACAGTTAGTATAGCTATGTTACTCATTTGAAGATCGCTTCCTTTTTTTACGCTTCGGCATTTTTTTAAATTCTTCTTCAGAAATAAACCCATCTTCATCGGTATCTACTTCTGTAAATTTTTCTTTTAGGCGTCCTTTAACTTCCTCTTTTGATAGTTGTCCATCTTCATTTGCATCCATTTTTTCTAATAGCTGAGCATATGTTCGCGGTTTTTTCGGGCGCTCTTCATCTGATTGTGCGTTTGAGAAACCGATACTAAAGCATACGAGGGCTACGGTCAATAATCCTGTTTTAAAACTGTTCTTTTTCATACTAATTTTGTTTTCATGTTCATAAGTTAGACTACACAAACCCTACATAGATTAAAAGCCATAGGTAATTTTCAGTGAATAGATCATTATTTTCAGTGAATGGGATCTTAGCCGCTGTAAAAGCTTCGTATTAGGGTAGGCATACAGGCATCTTTAGAAGATTCCTAATCTTATTTTACGTTAATTTGCGCTATGAAGTCACTAAAGCGAATCTTTTTCCAAATCCTTTTTTGGTCTGGTGTATGGGTCATTATGGCACTTGGTCATAAAGACGCACTAAATTTCATGAATCAAAACTGGGTGATTTATCTATTACAAATCGCCCTGATACTCATTATTACATTAAGCTTAGTCCCTTCATTTTTAAATAAGAAAAAAAAGACTCCTTTTATCCTGATCGGACTGGGAATCATCATTATTTGTGCCTTTCTATCGTATCAGTTTTCAGCTGATGGACCTTTTCAAAAAACCTCAGAAAAACCATCACAAAACTTTCAAAAAGAAAGACCTTTAGGACGTCCAGAAGGTGCCCCACAAGGACCTCCGCCAGAACGTTTTCAAAATGACGCACAAGACCGTTTTGACAGACCTCCTCCAAGAAATCAACAACGAGTACCACCGCCAAATCCAAGACGGAATCTTACACAACTAGGAGAAATTCTTAATTCGCCTTTTCTTGTCAACTTCTTATTATTATGTGTGACGTTTATCTTAACAACGGCTATAGAAGTTTTCCTATTTGCCAAAAGAAAAGAAGAAGCCTTAATTCTAAGTAAGACAGAAAACTTAGAAACAGAACTCAAGCTCTTAAAATCTCAAATCAACCCCCATTTTTTATTTAATGCTTTAAATAACATTTACGCGCTATCTGCTATAGATGCAAGTAAAACACAAAAAAGTATCAGCTATTTATCCAATATGCTACGCTACGTTTTATATGAATGCGAGCGTCCGTTCATACCCCTCCAAAAAGAAATAGATTATATAGAAGATTATATCAAGCTATTTTCGCTGAAAAGCAGTAAAACATATCCCATTGAAACACATTTTACAATAACAGATTCTTCTATAGTCATTGCCCCCATGCTCTTAATTCCTTTTGTAGAAAATGCATTTAAACATAGTAATATTGAAAGCATACAAGATACTTTTATCAAAATATATGTCGATGCAAACCCAGGTACGATTACCTTTAAGGTAGCAAATACCATAGCACCCAATAATACCACAAAAGATGATGTAGGCGGAATTGGGTTAGAAAATGTAAAAAAACGACTCGCAATACTTTATCCAGAAAATCATTCATTAACTATTTTAGAAGAAAAGAATATCTTTCACGTTGAATTAACACTCAAAACCAATGCTTAACTGTATTATCATAGATGATGAAGAATTAGCAAGAACCTTGCTTAAAACTTATGTAAATAAGCTAGATTTTATCGTCTCAAAAGGCGAATTTGAGAATCCACTGGAAGCATTGTCTTTACTTAAATCTGAAGCCATTGATGTTATTTTCTTAGACATCCAAATGCCACAACTAAAAGGAACCGATTTTGCAAAAATGGTTGCTCCTACCACACGGATCATTTTTACCACCGCTTATTCTGAATACGCACTGGATGGCTATGAGTTAAACGCTGTAGATTACCTCTTAAAACCGATCACTTTTGAACGCTTTCTTACAGCTGTCAATAAAGTGCAAACGCCTATAAAGAACAGTACCTATAACAGTGCGCAGACCATCACCATAAAATCTGGATATGACTTACACAAAGTACATCTTTCTGAGATTTGTTATATAAAAAGTGATAGTGAATATGTGACTTTCTACCTAGAAGAAAAGAAGATTATGGCCTACCAGAGCTTAAAATCTTTGGGAAATAGTCTCCCAAGTGACATGTTTATGAGAGTACATCGTTCGTATATCATTAATAAGAATAAAGTACAGTCTTTAAAGGATAAGGACGTCATCATACAAGGAGAGCGCATTCCCGTAAGTGCCACCTATTTTGATACCGTAAAAAAAGAGTTGTTCTCGTAATAGAGTTATTCTTTGCACTCTCTTTTTGAGTAAAGCTATTATAAGATGTCGTACATACAGAAAGACCGAGCCAATTGGCTCGGTCTTATTTGTAAAATGGTTTCGTGATCCCCCAATCAATCTACCACTTTAGGATACGTGTTCTATTGCTAGGAATACACTACTATCGTATCATGATTTTTTTAATAAACGTATTTTCTTGCGATGTGATCTGCATAAAATACATGCCTGTTGCCAAGCCACCTAAATCCATCGTTTGTATTTGATCAAAGTTTTGAAGATCTATACGCTTGATAATTTTTCCATTGATGTCTGTAATCACAGCATTTTCTAGCGTTGAGCTTCCCTTATATGCCAGTGTGACTTGACCCTGTGATGGATTTGGATAAATGTTTATTCCGCTTTCGCGAAAGCTATCTCCGTCTACACTTAATACATCTCGGTCTTGGAACACAACCATGAATCTGTCTGTATGCAATCCTTTCTGAGCAGTAAATGTGTACGATTCTTCTTTTAAATTGACAATAGTGCTTAAAAGATGGTCTATGATAAAAACAGAATTGTTTTCTATAACCATTCCTTCAAAGGCTGCGATGCTTATAGTATACGAAGTCTCCTCTTCAATAGACGTAGAAAAACCAAGGGCAATTTCTATGTCAGTATCAAACGCTTCTCGTGTTTGAATGCCTAGAAGCTCACCAGAATCTAGGGTTGTAAACAACGATAAAAAGGTTCCTACTCTTGGGCTATCATACCCTTTGTCTATCTCTGGGCTTGCCATCGCTGTAAAACCAATACCCGTTTGTGCAATAGCTTCGTCAAACGATGGGGTTGTAAGGTTCAGCCATAATTTATCAATGGCTGTTTGAGTATCACTATTTCTAAACCCATCATTATTTCCCGTCACTCGGATACTATTGGTAAAAACCACAGGAGTTCCATCCATCATCTCTGCTTGATCTGCTTTAATACCAAATCCCTGTCCAGACGCCATAAATTGTCCTGGTGCGCTACCTCCATTGACCGCAGCAATACCCATCATCGCATTGCGGAGCGAAACATCATTCATAGAGAAGTTACTCGTTCCAAATCCTGGTAAATCAGACGTAGGGTTTGTAATGTGATCCCAGTAATAGACTTCATTAACAGCATCATTCGCATTGATAAAGGCAGTCACATCAATTGCCGAAGCGTACGGATTCCCAAGAAGGTTATAGTTATTGGTCGTTGCTGGACCGTTATAGTTAATAGGCACCGATATGGTTCCTGAGTTAAGCGTTCCAGGATGGGAAGGATTTTGTGTGTAGGTAAGTGTATATGAACCATCACCCACATTAGGTTCAGGTTGTGGGAATACCAATTGCCCGATACCTGCTGGAGGCGTTGTCGTGCTTCCTGTGACAGGCAATAAATAATCTCCATTATCATCTAAGAAGTTTTCTGCAAACTCAAATTCTGGAAAGATGCCAAAATCAATAACAAAAGGCACAAAGTTTTGAGGAATAATACTAAAAACAGCTCTAGAATTCCCGTACACTCTATCTCTAGCTTCAGCCGTTACCGGACTACTCATGGCTACAAAGTTACGGTCGTCTATCGTAGGGGTTATTTTACTTACGTTGATTGTACCATTGTTGACGGTAACCGCATCTTCTTGTACTTGTACAAGGCTACCCGTGTGTAAGATGTCAAGTGTTCCGTTTACAGTGATATCATTTTCTACACTTACAAAATGACCCGCTGCAACGGTAAGAGTAGCTCCCGTGTTAATGATAAGTTCACAGGCAGTGATATCGCCAAGCCCCGTGGTAGCCGTATTATAATTTTCGGCGATCACAGCAATGGCTGATGAGGACGGTAGTCCATTATCCCACCCACCAACAATGGTGTAAGTAGTGGTCATGCTACAGAAAGTATTTGGGTTTTCATACGCCCCAACATCTATAGCACTATTTCTAATCCGTATATTACCAGTAACATCTGTAGCTTCAGTATTCAAACTACTATCACCAGCATCTATAAGCACACTACCCGCTGCCGGTACTAAACCATCGTCTGGGGTACCAAACAGATTATCTACTCCATCTGGGTCTGCACTATTACTAAAAGGATCTGCCGTTAAGAGAGTAAAGCCAGCTCCTGTAAAATCCTCAGAAAAGTTATTGGCTCCGATTATAGAACCAGAAGAAGAAGTGTTATCTATATCCGTAGTATTACCATAAAAAACAGTATTGTTCAAATTAGAAGAAGAAGTAGAACTATCACCTAAACCTCCTCCAGCAGAAGTTGCTCTATTCCCATAAAATGTTGCGTTTGTGATGATTAATGAAGCCCCATTGGAAATTCCTCCACCAAAATTTGCGCTGTTAAAAGCGAACACAATGTTCGTTAATAACGGTGAAGCATTATTTCCATTTAGCATTCCACCACCACCACGAGCCGAATTGCCCGTAATCACCATATTTGTGAGTGAAGGAGAAGATTGTCTATTTTGAAATCCACCTCCATTATTACGGAAAAAGAGTACATTATTACTATACACATATCCTTGCACAAGATTGGCATTTCCCCCTTTAATGGTAAATCCATCTATTATAGTAGCGTTGCTTAGGTTCGCGGTAATGAATACGTTATAAGCATTCTCGTCATTGCCCGTAATAGTTAATGTGGTTCCACTACCCGTTATCACATCATTACCATTGTAATCACCGCTTAAAATACTTGGATTGTTATACTCCTGGGTATCTGTATTTGGGTTATAACTCCCTTTTAGGATGATGTCTATATCTAAATGAAAAGCATTATCTCTATTGGTGGGTGTCGTATTACCACCAACGGGTCTTTCTGTAGGGAAATAAGTGCCAGACGCAACACGTATTTCAGTTACATTAACACAACTTGTCGCCAAGTCTAATGCAGGTTGTAGGTCTGTAAAAGCATTTGCCCACGACGAACCATCGCCAATACCTCCAGATACGGAAGCATCTACATACATAATACTCTCAAAAACTGCGCAAGGAGTTCTTTCATAAGCTCCAACATCTATGGCGCTTTCATTTATTCTAGCTTGTCCAGTAATATCTGTTGTTAGTGTATTTAAACTACTATTACCAGCATCTATAAGTGGACTGCCTAATCCTGGCACCAAACCATCATCTAAAGTACCTAGTAGATTGTCAGTGCCATCTGGGTCTGCACTATTAGTAAATGGGTCTGCCATTACCGCTGTAAAACCAGTTTGCACAAAGTTTTCAGAAAAGTTGTTTGTTCCTGATACAGAGCCTGAAGCTGAGTTTTCTATGTCGGTACTGTTTCCATATAACACAGTATTCTCAATAATCGTTGGTGAAGTATTTACAATATTACGTATTCCACCACCATTTGCAGAAGCAAAATTACCATAAAAAGTACCATTTATTATACTAGGTGAAGATGAGTCATTATACATTCCGCCTCCTAATTGAGCGGAGTTAAAAGTAAATACAGTATTTGTCAGCAATGAAGAATTTGATAAATTATACATGCCTCCGCCTGTTAAATCGGCTGAATTTCCATGAAGAACTATGTTTCTTAGGTCTGGAGAGGATTCAATATTTAGCATTCCACCACCATATCCAGCAAAAATACTTTCACCACTATAGTCAATAGCGAAGCCTCCATCTGCATTTCCACCTTTAATAATAAAGCCATCTATTACTGCACTATTACTAAGATCGGTCGTTATTAAAACATGGTATGCGTTTTCTGAATTATTAGCAATAGTCAAGGAAGCACCAACGCCTGTTATCACATCGTTACCATTAAAATCACCACTTAACATACTTGGATTGTTATAATCTTGGGTATTTGTATTTGGGTTGTAACTTCCTTTAATATTAATATCTGTATCAACATGAAAAGCGTTGTTTCTATTCGTAGATGTTGTTGTCGTACCATCTGGGTTTTCTGTAGGCAAGTAGGTGCCAGAGGCTACACGTATTTCGGTTACATTAGCACAACTAGTGGCTAAGTCTATTGCAGGTTGTAAATCTGTAAAGGCATTTGCCCAAGAAGAACCATCTTCTGTCCCTGTAGATGCAGCATCTACATATACTATATCAAAACTATCTGGAACTACGGTAACAATAGAGGAACAGAATCTTTCCTCACCAGAAGAACTCAATGCTCTATAACTAAACACAGTAGGTCCTAATGGCAAAAAAGAGGAGCCTACAGGTCCATTAATTTGTGTAACAGTAACCGTTTCGCAGCTTTGTGTAGCGGTGACTATAGGTGGTGTATAAAAAATACCCGCATCACAATTAGCGATAAGCGTTACAGGCAAACAACTGCCGGTATTAAATTCTATAAGTGATCTTTCAACAGTTACAGTCGCTGTACACGTAGATTCGTTCCCTGCTTCATCTACAACTCGTAAGGTTACGGGATTAGCACCAATACTAGCACAGCTAAGAAGTATATCGGTCGTAAATCCAGATTCTCCAATAAAAAAGGAAAGATCTCCGCCTTCAGGATCAAAACTACCATCGTTAATGGCACTAGCGGGAACAGGTACAATAGAAACCGCATCATCTGGTAACGTTACTGTAATGTTTTTACATATCGCTGTAGGTGGATTTGTGTCGGCTATTGCAGAGAGACTAAACACTAAATTATTGAAGTCCCAATCCGGTACAACAAGGTTACATCCTGAAGAAGTAATATTTGTACCACAAAGCGTTACTCCTCCTCCATTTTCTGGAAAAGGATCTGCTCCCGTAGTTACAGGAACATTACCTACCATAAAAACATTAGCATTGCTAACTGCGTGAAACATTACCGTGAGCTCATTATCTGCCGGATATAAATTTGCTTCTGCTAGTGTTGGATCTATATTTAAACTAACGTTGTATGCTCCAGAAATAGGAGGCGTATAGGTAATACTACCTTCAAGAATAAGGTTGTTTTCTTCGGTACAAGGAGAACCTGATACACCAGTAGATGCACATTCATCAAATATAGACACATAAAGCGTCACAGGCTGAAAAGCGTCACCAGAATTGTGAAATAAAGCAACCGTAATATTTGTAAGCAAACGATTTGTACCACCTAGGGTAACAACATCACCAAACCTGGTAGCATCTTCTTTAGTAGGCGCACTTATTGAAATTCCCAAAGGGCTTACATTAGTAGCGGTTGCCTGGTATATCACTGTTTCTGGCATTCGTGTTTGAGAAGTCCTAGTAGCCCCATTAGATATGACTGGCGCATTCTGAATAGTAATTTGTTGGTCTTGTAGGATTCCACTAATTGTTGGTACACTATCTTGGCTTTGTACAAGAGGACTTACAAGTAATAGCAACAATAAGATTTTTATTGTGATACTCTTTTTAGGGGTATTCGTTTTCATAATACAGATGTTATAATTTCATCTGTAAAATTAGAGGTACCTAAGAGTATATAAAATACGTACGTAGCGCAAATATTACGTGGGGTACGTAGTTTTAAAACCCTTATAGGTTATTCCCTTTCTAAAGAGAAGTACTCCTTACCTGTTTATTTTTCAATGACTTACATGTTAAAGTTGATTTTTACGCTTTCGCGAAAGCATAATTACAAGAATATATATTAAAAATAAAAATGCGTGAACGATATAAGAAAATCGTGTATCTAATACGTGTTGACTATTATGAAAGCCTAGACGGTTTTTGTGTTGTCTTTAGGTTATAGTATGTATGTGAAAACTAAAAATACTACTGTAGTTTAAATCTAAATGATACATTTCTCACTTTACAGCGATAAAAGGAGTTCTTTATGCTCTTTGGCCCATTTTAATAAGGTATCTGCCGCTGGTTCTAGCTCCAGTTTAAGTATAATATTTGTACGATGTTTTTGAACCGTTCTCGGTGATACTTTTAAAATCTCTCCCACTTCTGTAGAATTTTTACCTTGAGAGATCAATCTAATAATCGTGCGTTCGGAAGGAGTTAATTGGGCAACTTTTTTAAGTTCGTTATCGACCACTTTATCAAAATTGGATGCAAAAGAGTTACTAAAATACTCCTCTCCATTCATGACAGCATGAATGCAATTTTCAATTTCTTCGATACTATCTTCTTTAAGCAGATACCCATCAACACCTACTTTTTTTGCTTGTACCACAAAACTTTTTTGTCTGTGATAGGTCATTATAATAAAGCGCGTTTTTAGTTTCTCTATAGTTTTACAATGTTTAATAACCTCAAAGCCATTAAGTAACGGCATTTCTATATCCAGGATGGCAATTTCAGGCTGTAATGTAGCAATACTATCTACCGCAGCTGCACCATTTTCTAAAGCAGCCTCAACTGTATAGCCTGCCAGTTCCAATTCTTGTACTAAACCATTACGCATAATTGGATGATCTTCAGCAATGATAATGCTAATGTTCTTTTTGTGCATATTTTTTTTCAATTTTCAGATCTGCAAAATAGATTTTTATTTTTTAAAATAACCAAGTAACCTACATCGTAAATAGGTGCTAAACCGCTAATTTCAAAGTTGTATTTGTACCGCTGTTTAGTTGAGAATCTATCGTTAGTTGTGCACTAATTATTTTAGTACGTTCTAATAAAGACTTCATTCCTAAACTCTTTGAAGTTGCCATTTTTTTTGAATATTCAAATCCCTTACCATCATCTTTGATATCAATTACAACACGATCCTTTTCTTTTCTAATGGTTAAAAACACGGTGTTTGCATCTGCATGTTTTAAGGTATTATTGAGTGTTTCTTGAATGATTCTATACAGGTGTAATGCCTGATCTTTGGTAATAAAAGCGTCGATATTCTCAATGTCATTTGTAAAAAATAACGTTGAATTTTCATCAATTGCGCTTACTAAATCCTCAACAGCAGCCGTAAAGCCCAATCGCTCTAAAACAACAGGATGCAAGCCTTGAGATATCGTACGCACATTTTCTAGTGTATCCTTGGCTAGATTTTCTAACATAGGATCGTTATAGTTTTTAGAGCGCCTTGTTAAGAGCATTAATTGTTGCCCTACACCATCATGGAGTTCTTTTGCTACGCGACCACGTTCTTCTTCTTGAGTGTTTAAAATATCTTGCGTGAAATTTTCTTGTAACTTTTGTTTTTTACGCGCAAAATTTCGAGAGCGTATGACCCACACAAAGCCAAAAATAGACAACAGTCCTAGTCCGCCAAAAAATAACCATTGGGTTTTAACTTTATTTTCAGCATCTAATAATGCAATATTTGTTTGTTGATTTTTAATGGTTAAATCGCGCTTTTCTGTTTCATAAAGTATTTGATAATAAACCAATTGATTTTTTAAAGAATTCTCTTTGGTAGTATTCAAATATTTTAAAACAGCGTAATTTTGCTCTTTAGCCTTAGCTATTTGTCCAGAAGTTGTGTAAATTAATTCTAATAACTCATGAGCTTCCTGCAAAATTTCTTTAGAATTAAACGACTCTGAAAGTTTTAATTTTTCTAAAGCAAATTTTTCTGCAGCAGCATAATTTTTTAAGGTATATTGATGATATGCCTGAGCTTCTAAAAACAATATCTTGTGAAATACACTGTTTTCAAATTTTGGGAAGATTTCTTTTATCTTTTCAAAATAGGTATTTGCAAGCGCTACTTTATCTTGTTGCGAGGCAAAAACCACATAGTCATGATAGCATAAAAATGTATAATGATCTACATTAAATAGTCCTGCAGTTGCGATCGCTTTGTCTAAATATTCCTGCTGTAACGTGTAATTTCCTTGTAGTTTTTCATCTAAGGCTGCATTCAAATAATCTAAGATTAATGTTGCATAATTTTTGGTTTCACTAGTATACTTGATAGACTCATTACGCAAAACTTTAGCAGGTTCAAAGATACCGTTTAAGCTATAAGACACTGATAATGATGACTGCAATGCGTAAAATCGCTCGTCATTTTTTTGGTATTTATGCAATTTCATAGCAGAAAACGCATGAGGTATGATGTTAGAAAAATCATTTGATTTACTAGCATCATCTACTCTAAGGGCGTGCGCATTAGCCCATGCGGTATAGGATGAGTCGTTTATCTTCTCAAAAAGCTGAATACTTTCATCATTGTAAGCTATCGCTTTCTTTGGGTCTGTATTTATATAAAATAAACAATGTGATAGCACAGATTTTGTTGTTGCTCTTAAAGCTATCGGCACATGATTTGTTAAAAGCGGTGCTATAGGTTTTATTTTTAAGATAGAATCAAATTGCCCATTCCTTGCCCAATCTATACCTAGTACCTTGAAGGTGTATAGGGTATGAATAGTATCTCCTTTAGTATAGTATTCATTGAACTTTTTGGTAGCATAAGCATTGTATTCTTTTTTACCCTTGAAGATACCTTGACTTACATACGTATTGAATAGGGTGTCAGCTACTACTGCGTTTTTTGTAGTAGCTATCTTCAGTAACGCTTTTTCTTTATCTAAGGTGTTTTGCGAGAAACAGCTACTAGAAATAAGTATGATGATGAGTATGATCCTTTTTTTCATTTAGTGGCGTATTTTCTTTTACACAATTGTCAAAAACAGCTAGTTTTATAACCCTTTTTAGGTATTCTATGAGCGATTCTATCACTGTGTTGGCTTCAATTAGTTGACCTCACACTGCTCATGATCTCATACCCAAACTTTTAAGGAATGTCACTAGCTTTTAATAGACCTAAAACTATCCTATTTTTATTGATACTCAAAATTTCATTCATAAAAAAGGGAACTCATTGAAGCTTGTAGCACTATCTAATTACACCCGTACACTTTTATAGTACTGTTATACAAGGAGAATGCATTCTCGTATGTGCCGACTATTTTGATACAGTAAAAAAGAGTTGTTTTCATAATAGATTTTTTTGAGTACGCTTTCGTACTTCGGTGAAATCAGTATAAACTTCTACGTCACGATGTTCCTTGAAAACGTATACAACCACTCTTAAAGGGATGAAAAAACAATTCCCTTATGTTCGCTATAAACAAAAGGGAATTTTGCTTTATTTATTTAATACCTAAACACGCTTTATATCCTATTACACCCTCGGCAAGTCAAAATCATCTTTTAACGGCAAGGTCGAACTTCCCATCAAAAAAGTATCCACGTGATACGCAGCTTGACGTCCTTCGGAGATAGCCCAAACAATCAGGGATTGCCCGCGACGGATATCACCTGCGGCAAAAACACCTGGTACGTTGGTGGTGTAATCTTTTACCGAAGCCTCGATATTCGTTCTAAAGTCCATAGCTACACCAAATTGCTCTGCAAGGGTTTTCTCTGCCCCTGTAAACCCTAGTGCAAGTAAGGCAAGATCACAATCCCATTTTTTTTCGGTGCCTTTTATTTCCTTTAATTCGGGGCGTTCGCCTTCTTTAAAAATCCATTCCACCTCCACAGTTTTAAGGCCTTTTAAATTTCCTTTGGCATCGCCTATAAATTCTTTGGTCGAGATGCTAAAAAACCGTTCCACCCCTTCTTTATGAGAAGAAGTCTCTTTTAATTTCATAGGCCAATACGGCCACGGCTGATGTGCAGGACGTCCTTCTGAAGGCTTACTCAAAATCTCAAAATTCGTCACCGATTGCGCTCCATGACGATTTGATGTTCCTATACAATCCGAACCTGTATCCCCCCCGCCGATCACAATCACGTTTTTATCTTTGGCAGAAATAATCTCTTCAAAAGGAACCAAACTATCTACATATTGGTTATTCAGTTTTAAAAAATCCATCGCTTGGGTAACTCCTTTTAAATCAGCACCAGGAATAGGAATACCCCTTCGTACGGTCGCTCCTCCGCATAAAACAACGGCGTCAAAATCTTCTTTGAGTTGGTTTGCATCTACAGTGACCCCCACATGCGCATTGGTTTTAAAGAGAATCCCCTCTTCTTCTAGAATTTTAATACGGCGATCTATAATAGGTTTTTCCAATTTAAAATCAGGAATTCCATAACGGAGCAACCCTCCCACTTTTTCGTCGCGCTCAAATACAGTCACGAGATGTCCTGCCCTATTCAATTGTTGTGCAGCCGCAAGCCCAGCAGGGCCAGATCCTATGACGGCTACAGTTTTTCCGGTTCTGATTTCTGGTGGGTTTGGGGTAATCCACGCTTTCGCGAAAGCGGTCTCCACAATACTCTTTTCTATATTTTCAATAGTCACCGGATCTTCATTAATCCCGAGTACACACGCCTCCTCGCAGGGTGCGGGACACAAACGGCCTGTGAATTCTGGGAAATTATTGGTCTTATGCAAAATTGCCGCAGCTTCTTCCCATTTGCCCTTATACACCTTATCGTTAAAATCAGGAATAAAATTCCCCAACGGACACCCGCTATGACAGAACGGAATTCCACAATCCATACAACGCGCACCTTGGTCTTTAAGCACAGTTTCGTCCAAAGGAATCGTGAATTCTTTATAGTTTTTTATTCGTTTTTTAGGCGTTTGATAGGCTTCATCTTGACGCTCAAATTCTAAAAATCCTGTTATCTTTCCCATCGTTACGCGGTTTGTAATTGTTCGTTTTCTAATCGTATCAAAGCTTGTCTGTATTCTTCTGGTACTACTATTTTAAATGTTGGGAGATAGGTTTCCCAGTTTTCCAAAATGCGTTTGGCCAGTGGACTTGCCGTGGCTACAAAATGATTTTCTATCAAGTCTCTTAGTAGTTGTATATCCTCTTTGGAGGTTACGGGATCGATATTCAAATCGTCTGCGTTGCAATGTTGCGTAAAGGTCTTATCCTGATCTAGTACAAAGGCAATCCCTCCACTCATTCCCGCACCAAAATTACGACCAACTTTTCCTAAAATAACAGCCACGCCGCCTGTCATATACTCACAGCCATGGTCACCAATACCTTCTACCACCGCTTTTGCGCCTGAGTTTCGTACACAAAAACGCTCCCCTGCCTTTCCATTGATGTACACTTCGCCTGAAGTGGCACCGTACAGCGTGACATTCCCCGTAATGATATTATCTTCAGGAACAATGGTACAGGCTTCAGGAACTTTGATGATTAACTTGGCTCCCGAGAGTCCTTTTCCTAGATAATCATTGGTATTTCCATGCACTCTAAAAGTCAATCCTTTGGTGGCAAAGGCACCAAAACTCTGTCCTGCTGATCCGCTAAAATCAATATCGATGGTATCATCTGGTAAGCCATCGGCGCCATAAATTTTAGAGATTTCATTACTCAAAATAGCCCCTACCGCACGATCTATATTGGTAATCGGCAATGTTAAATGGGTCTTTTGCCTTCTAAACAATGCTTGATGTGCTTGTTTGATAATTAAGAAATCTAAATGTTTATCTAAGTGATGCTCTTGTTGTTCTGTATTATACAACTTCGTACCCTCAGGGACATCTATTGTATGGAGGATAGGTGTTAAATCAATACCCGATGCTTTGTAATGTTCGATCGCTTTATTGCGATTGAGTTTATGGACTTGCCCAACCATTTCATTCACGGTTTTAAATCCGAGCGATGCCATGATTTCTCGTAACTCTTGGGCTACGAAATACATATAATTCACTACATGTTCAGGCTTTCCTTTGAATTTTTTACGGAGCTCAGGGTTTTGTGTCGCAATCCCAACAGGGCAAGTATTTAGATGACACACACGCATCATAATACAGCCTGATGCCACTAAAGGCGCTGTCGCGAAACCAAACTCTTCGGCACCTAACAGGCACGCGATGGCAACATCACGACCCGTTTTTAATTGGCCATCACATTCTAACACAATCCGATTCCGCAAATCATTCATCACTAGGGTTTGTTGCGCTTCGGCGATACCCAATTCCCAAGGTAAGCCTGCATGACGTAATGAAGTAAGTGGCGAAGCCCCTGTGCCTCCATCAAACCCAGAAATTAAAACAACATCTGCTTTCGCTTTAGCTACACCCGCAGCCACCGTTCCTACGCCAATTTCTGAAACCAATTTTACATTGATTCGTGCGTCTCTATTAGCAGATTTGACATCATAAATCAACTGAGACAAATCTTCTATCGAATAAATATCGTGATGTGGCGGTGGTGAAATCAACCCTACATACGGGGTAGAATTTCGTGTTTTGGCAATCTCCCGATTGACTTTGGGTCCAGGTAATTGTCCACCCTCCCCAGGCTTTGCCCCTTGGGCAATTTTGATTTGAATTTCGTTAGCGCTGGTTAGGTAATTGGAAGTCACACCAAATCGGCCGGACGCGACTTGTTTGATTGCCGAATTTTTCCAATCCCCTTGCGAGCTTTTGTAAAATCGTTCTTGATCTTCTCCGCCTTCGCCTGAATTACTCTTACCGCCGATTCTATTCATGGCCACAGCCAAATTCTCATGCGCTTCCTTACTAATAGAACCGTAGGACATGGCTCCTGTTTTAAAACGCTTTACTATTTCTGTCCAAGGCTCTACTTCTTCTAAAGGAATTGGGTCAAATTGATCAAATTCAAACAATCCGCGAATGGTCATTAAACTCTTAGACTGATCGTTTATTAAACTTGAGTATTCCTTAAAAGTAGAAGCTTTATTGGTTCGCACAGATTCCTGTAATTTTGCTACCGTCAACGGATTAAACATGTGCTTTTCTTGACCACGTCGCCACCTGTAATCGCCTCCTACTTCAATATCTGGGCTTGTGGTATTGATCTGAAATGCTTTTTTATGACGCTTTACAATCTCTTGTTCAATCTCTCGTAAACCAATCCCCTGAATTCGGGTGGGTGTATTCGGAAAATACTTTTTAACCGTTTGGGTATTAATTCCGATACATTCAAATAATTGAGAACCTCGATACGAGTTCAAAGTAGAGATTCCTATTTTATTCATCACCTTCAAAATCCCTTTCCCAATCGCTTTATTATAGTTCTTTATGGCTTTTAGATATTCCATATCGGTGACTTCCTTGGCATCAATTTGTTGTTGCACAATTTCGTTAACGATATACGGATTGACCGCACTGGCACCAAAACCAAAGAGTAAGGCAAAATGATGCACTTCCCTAGGTTCGGCAGATTCTATAATCAAACTTACTTTGGAACGTTTTCCTAATTTGTGTAACGCATGACTCACATACGAACAAGCTAAAAGCGCTGGGATAGGCGCATGATTTTCATCTACATATCGATCTGATAAAATGATGATATTGGCGCCTTCATCTATCGCTTTGGACGCTTTAGACATGAGGTTTTCTAGAGCGACTTCGAGTTCGTTTAACCCGCGATTTACTTCGTATAACATAGAGATAGACGCTATTTTGAAATTAGGATTCGTATCATAATTTCTAATTTTATCTAAATCATGCTTTGAAATAACGGGGTTTTGAATCTTTAATTTTTTACAATGTGCCGCACTGATATCAAATAAATTGACATCACATCCCAATGTGAGACTAATATCTGTAATCAACTCTTCCCGAATCCCATCCAGCGGCGGATTGGTTACCTGCGCAAATAATTGCTTAAAGTAATTATAGATGAGTTGTGGCTTTTCAGACAATACAGCGATCGGTGTATCACTTCCCATAGATCCAATAGGCTCTTTTCCAAGTTGTGCCATCGGTCTAATAATGGTATTCAAATCTTCTTGGGTATATCCAAAAGCCACCATTCGTTTGGCAAGCGCAATTTCGTCATACTTTATAGGTCCTTTCTTTGCTGAAATCGCTTTTAAATGCACTAAGTTTTCATTCAGCCATTTTCTATACGGATGTCGTGAGGCAATTTCTTCTTTGATCTCTTCATCATTGACAATGCGACCTTCGCTCATGTTGACTAAAAACATTTTCCCTGGTTCTAAACGCCCATGAAAACTCACATTTTCAGGTTTGATATCTACAACCCCCGTTTCTGAAGACATGATCACATTACCACTTTTGGTAACAGTATATCGAGAAGGACGTAGTCCATTTCTATCCAATACGGCACCAATAAAATTACCGTCTGTAAAAGGGATCGAAGCAGGTCCGTCCCAAGGTTCCATGAGGCATGAATTGTATTCATAGAACGCTTTTTTAGAATCAGACATATTGGGATTTTTCTCCCAGGCTTCGGGAACGAGCATCATCATGGCTTCTGGTAAAGAACGACCCGTCATTAATAATAACTCTACTACCATGTCAAGGGTAGCCGAATCTGATTTTCCTTTTAGAATTGTCGGGATGATCTTTTTAATATCATCACCAAATAATTCGCTCTCCATAATCTCTTCTCGTGAGTACATACGAGATACATTACCCCGTAAGGTATTAATCTCTCCATTATGACAGATATATCTAAATGGCTGTGCAAGATCCCAAGTAGGAAAGGTATTGGTTGAAAAACGCTGGTGCACCAACGCCAATCGCGTATCCAAGGTCGTATTATATAAATCTAAATAATACTCATTAATATGTTCTGGTTTTAAAAGTCCTTTAAAAATGATGATTTTGGTAGAAAGACTCGGTACATAAAAGAACTGAGATTCTGATAGCTTTGAATCATAAATAGTATGCTCTGCAATTTTACGAGCAGCAAATAATTTTAAATTAAAATCAGCGTCAGACTGATCTTTTTGAGACTTTCCTATAAATACTTGTTTTACAAAAGGCTCTGTGGTTTTGGCAATTTCACCTAAAACATCGCTATTGACAGGAACATCTCTCCATCCAATAAGTTGAAGTCCTTGATTGGCAATTTCAGCTTCAAAAACATCGATACAATAATCTCGCTGATTTTGCTTTCGCGGAAGAAAAACATTACTCACGGCATAAGCGCCAGGACTAGGTAATGTAAAGGCACAAAATTTTTCAAAAAAAGCGTGTGGAATATCAATTAAAATACCCGCACCATCACCTGTCACTCCATCTGAACTTACGGCCCCTCGATGTTCGAGTTTTACTAGGATTTCTAACGCTTTATGAATAATATCATTTGAGCGTTTTCCAGTCAAACTACATATAAATCCAGCACCACAATTATCATGTTCAAATTCTGGTAAATAGAGGCCTTGTTTTTTCAACATATTCAAGTCTTTTTTCGCTATTAATACTCCTACGAACAAACTAATATATAGGCTTCCATTTGATATAAAAAAAACAAAAAAAACTTTTCACATATCCACAATTAAAGAAGGTCTAAATGCGTATTTGCTAATTTTTAGCGCATATACTGCAGAAAACTCAATAAATAAATTCACATAATAAATTGTTAATTGTTGCGAAAACGTTTGCGTATAAATGATTTTATTGAAAATATTTCACCAATAGCAGATAAAAAGTAACAATTATTGAATATTTCAATTATCGAATAAACAGATTTTAAGTAAAAAATAGATGAACCCCCAAAATAAAGGGGTGTAAAATAAAATATTCATAAAAATAGTACCTACACCCCTATTTTTTTACCCAGTGTTATTAAAAAAAAATAGATTTACACCACAACTAATCAAATTATAACTATTTTTATTATGAGAAAACTTTACACACTAGCCCTTATTTTGGCATCCATAACAATAACCGCTCAAGAGAGCGAAGAAACACAAAAAAAGAAGCTGTCTATATCCGGTAGTGTCGACGTGTATTACAGAGCAAACTTTACAGCTCCAAATGATGAAAATGCCATTGCACCAGGATCCTCATTTGCTAACTTACCCGGGTTTGCCTTGGGCATGGCTAATGTTATTGTGGGATACGAAGGTGAAAAGGTAGGATTTGTTGCAGATCTAGTATATGGTCCTAGAGGAACGGATGCCATTTTTGCTTCTCCTTTATATTCTGCCACAGGAAATATCGTAAATCAATTATATGCCTATTGGAATGTGAGCGAAAAAGTCACACTAACCATGGGTAATTTTAATACCTTCTTAGGATATGAAGTGATCTCACCTGTTCCAAATTTCAACTACAGTACCTCCTATTTATTTTCTTACGGTCCCTTTAGCCACACAGGCTTAAAAGCAGATATTGCTTTATCTGATGATGTAAGCTTAATGCTAGGGGTTTTTAATGACACAGACTTAACTGAATTTAATCCAACAGGAGATTATGCCGTGGGAGCTCAATTAGGGTATGCAGATCAATACTTAAATGTTTTATACGACCCTTCATTTTTTGAGGTTGATTTTACAGGAGGGGTTGACCTATCAGACGATTTCTTTTTAGGAATTAATGCCGCTTATTTATCACTTGAGGATGATGCAGGTGGATTTATTGGCGCTGCTTTATATCCTCAATATACCGTTTCAGAAACCTTTGCTATTGGACTGCGAGGAGAATATTTTGCAGAAGATGGAAATTTTGGAGCGATCGGTTCTGGCGTTGAAGACACCAGTGTCATTGCAGCAACACTCACAGGTAGTATTACCATAGATGACTTAATAATCAAACCAGAAATTAGACTCGATAGCGCCTCAGATGATGCATTTATTGATAACGACTTAGCCGCTACCAAAAGCTTAGGCTCTTTTGTATTGGCAGCTATATATAAATTCTAACTAATATTAAAAACAATGAAAAAAGTTGAAGCAATTATTAGAAAATCCAAGTTCTCTGCAGTAAAAAAAGCACTGCATGAAGTTGGTGTCAACTTCTTCTCTTATTGGGATGTTACTGGACTTGGAAACGAAAAAGAAGGTCACGTTTACAGAGGAGTTGCCTATAGTACTAGTGATATACAAAGACGATACCTATCTATCGTTGTTAATGACGATTTTGAAGAAGTTACTATTAATGCCATACTTGACGCTGGCTCAACAGGTGATGTTGGAGATGGAAAAATATTTGTCTCACACATAGAAGAAGTTTACAGAATACGAACTGGAGAAAAAGGCGGAAACACATTAAAATAAAACACATGGAATTACTTACTACAAATAATGTATGGATGATGCTCTGTACAGCACTCGTTTTCTTTATGCACCTTGGATTTGCATTTTTAGAAATCGGCTTAACGCGTCAAAAAAACACAATTAATATTTTATTTAAAAACATATTTATTATAACCGTAGGCCTACTGCTTTATGCCTTAGTAGGATTTAATTTAATGTATCCTGGAGATTTTAATGGATTTATAGGATTCGCAGGTATTGGATTAGATTCCCCTCTCACTGATGCAGGCACACTAGATTTAGCCTATAACGAAGGGTATACCTACTGGACAGATTTCCTTTTTCAAGGGATGTTTGCTGCTACCGCTGCTACGATTGTATCTGGAGCAGTTGCAGAGCGGATGAAAATTGGACCTTTTATGATATTTACCGTGCTCTATGTAGGCTTTATTTACCCTATTGCTGGCTCTTGGAAATGGGGAGGCGGATTTTTAGATGAATTAGGCTTTTATGATTTCGCAGGTTCTACACTCGTACACTCTGTTGGAGGATGGGCAGCGTTAGTGGCTGTTTGGTTACTAGGCTCTAGAATCGGAAAATACAAAGATGGCAAACCACAAGCGATCCCTGGACACAACATTCCGTTAGCTACTGCTGGTGTTCTCATCTTATGGCTAGGTTGGTTTGGTTTTAATGGAGGCTCTGTTTTATCGGCCGATCCAGGATTGACCTCATTAACGCTTGTAACTACGTGCCTAGCTGCCGCAGCTGGTGGCGTGGTCGCTGCCATAGCATCAACGGTGATGTATAAAAACTTAGATCTTACTATGTTCTTAAATGGAATTCTAGGAGGATTGGTGGGTATCACAGCTGGCGCTGATGTCATGTCTCCCACTAGTGCTATTATTATTGGCGCTATAGCAGGATTATTAATCGTTCTAGCGGTCAGTTTTATTGATAAAATTAAATTGGATGATCCAGTGGGTGCTATTGCCGTTCACTTAGTATGTGGTATTTGGGGGACCTTAGCCGTAGGCATACTTGGATTTAGCGCTTCTACCAATGATGCAGGTGAATTCTTAAATGCTAACGGTGATGTTGTCGCAACAGTGTCTGAAGCCGCCAACACCTTAGCCTTTTTACCTCAACTTTATGGCGTACTTGCCTATGCTGGATTCTGTATCATATCTGCTTTCTTAATCATCTTTGTTCTGAAGAAAACGGTCGGAATCAGAGTTTCTGAACGTGAAGAATTAGAAGGACTCGATGCGCACGAACACGGGATGGATGCGTATCCAGATTTTAGATTAAATGAACACTAATAAAATAAATCACTGAAGTAATTTATTTACCTGAATATATACCTACTAAAAAGAGAAACCTCAAAGCACAACGCTTTGAGGTTTTTTCTGTTATACGCTTTCAACGAGCGGAGCGAAGTACGAAAGCGTATAAAAAACAATTTGAATGCTATTGATTACGCCGAATTACGACTCGCATTGATATTACCAAATAAAG
>CAYGQJ010000019.1:49536-59220 GCA_964351845.1 uncultured Flavobacteriaceae bacterium
TTGAATGCTATTGATTACGCCGAATTACGACTCGCATTGATATTACCAAATAAAGAACGCGTCACTATTTTTTCAAACACAGCAATTTGTGCTTCATCTCGTACAGGTGCTTTTTCAAGTTCTTGAATCTTTTTAAGTGCGTATTGTTGGATCGTTAATAAGGGCAATACAATAGATTCTCTCACCGCAATCGAAGCCTTTCCAGCCGGCTCTTCTTCCATTAACTCCTTATAGCCTGTTAGCTTTAAAATAAGGCGTTTTGTCGTTTCATATTCTGTGTAAATAATGGTCCAAAACGCACCATATTCAGGGTCTTCTGACATGTATTTTGTCAAATCAAAAAAGGATTTGGACAAAGACATCATACTATTCTCTATTAAGGTCTTAAAGAAACTTGATGTTTTATAAAGATGTTGCGCCTTTTCAAATTCGCCGATGTCTTCATAGTGTTTTAAAGCCGTACCTACGCCAAAAAAGCCGGGTACATTTTGCTTTAACTGACTCCAAGACCCTACAAACGGAATCGCTCTTAAATCTGAAAAAACTAAGCCCTTTGCATTGCCACGCTTGGAAGGACGACTCCCTATATTTGTTTTTGCATAGTATTTAAGAGTACTCATATGCTCTAGATAGGAAATGAATTTTGGATGCGCTTTAAACGCCGAATACGCCTCATAACTCCGTTTTGAAAGATCACTCATCACTTCCCTATTTTCTGGAGACATACTGAGATTCACTTCATTTAAGCTGTTATAAATCCCCGAACTAATCAGCTGTTCTAAGTTGTATTGTGAGGAGTCTAACGTTCCAAAATTAGAACTAATGGTTTGCCCTTGAATAGTGAGTTGCACTTCCTTGTCTTCAATGGTAGGGCCTAGTGAAGCATAAAAATTATGTGTCTTCCCTCCTCCTCTGGCTGGTGGACCACCACGACCATCAAAAAAGATGACCGTAATATCATACTTTCTAGAAATCGCTGTTAGGTTTTCTTTGGCTCTATAAATCGCCCAGTTGGCCATCAAATAACCGCCATCTTTGGTCCCATCACTAAAACCTAGCATAATGGTTTGTTTGTTACCTCTGGATTTCAAATGCGCGGCATATTCAGGGTTTGTGTACAAATCCTCCATCACCCTAGGCGCATTCTCTAAATCTGTAATGGTCTCAAACAGCGGACCGATATCTATGGTAAGTTGGTCTTGAAATGCGACTAGTTTCAACATTGCAAACAACTGCATCACATTGAGCGTTGTCTGATTATTACTAATGATATATCTATTTGCTGCCTGCTCACCATTAGTCTCCTGAATGGTTTTTATGGCTTTTATGGTCTCTAAGGCTTTTAGCGTTTCTTCATCTTCTATCCAAGATAACTCTACTTTTCCTTTTACTTTGGAGAGTAAGGCTACTTGTTCTTTTTCTGATAACTCATGGTAGTTTTTAGGAAATATAGGGCTTCCGTTTTCAATAGTAGCGTTGACCATATCATTAAAAAACTGGTCATGCTTTCGACTATCCTGACGGATATCTAAGGCAGAGAAATGAAAACCGAAAAGATGTACTTTATTTAAGAAACTGTTGATCTCGTCTACATAAAGGGATTGATGTTCCGTGATAACAAGATTTTTAATTTCTTTAAGTCCAGATTCAAAAGTAGCTAACGTAAGGTCTGATTTTTGATTGGTGATTATTTTATAAAGCTCGGTTTCTAATGCAACGATACGCTCTTCTACACCATCAAACGTAAGTTTTCGTCTTAGACGTTTTGCATCTCTATAATAATTTTTAATAATCGTTGCACGCAATCGTTGCGCAACTTTCAAGGTGATTTCAGGGGTTACAAAAGGGTTTCCATCTCTATCGCCTCCTGGCCAAAATCCAACGTTAATAATATCATTATCGACATGTTTTCCGTCAAAAATATTTCGTTGGATATAATCGTAAATCGCTCCAAAAGAGGTGTAAAACACATTTTCTAAATACCATATTAAACTCACTGCCTCATCATAAGGCGTTGGTTTTTTGTGTTTGAAAAATGGTGTTTTTCCTAACTGCGCTAGTAAATCATTGATGAGTAATAAGTCATTTTGCTTAATTGCTTCCGTGAGATCGGTAATGATTCCTAAGACAGATCCTGGATAAAATTGTGTAGGGTGTGCCGTTAAAACGATACGTACTTTAAATTCTTCTAGGTATTTCTGAAGCATCTCCAGTTTATTATCAGCCACAGCCGACTCTTTCAGGCTTCGCAATGTACCGATACCGTCCATGTTATGTACTTTCGCGAAAGCGGCATCTTCTATAGCATCAAATAAAACCACCTGACGCTCTATATATTGGATAAATCGAAACAATAAATTAATTTGACTCTCTGGAGAACGTCGAGCTTGGTATTTCTTGAAAAACGTCTCAACGATTGTCGTAGGGTTTTCTTGTTTTTCAAATCCTTTTTGGCAAGTCTCATGAAATAAGGGTAACAGCGCTCCAGTTTTGGTCACCGCATCAAAAGGCAATGTCATAAATATACTGTTGTAAATCTGATATTTAGAGAGTACATTTTGAGTAAAACGGGTAATTTTAGGTTGGGTTGACATAGGACATTTCTTTTTTTAGCCAACATTAAAAATAAGGAAGGCATCTTAATTTATGGGTATGCATTTCTGTTTTTATGAATATTAGACTAAATCAAGAAGAAACTACCAATAGTTCAAAAAAAACGTCATAAAATCATTATTCTGCATCCTTCTGATGAACATTAAGTGATGCCTGGCCTAAAATTGTCACAGAGTGAAAGACCGTGTATTGAGTTTCAATTTTATTTGATCCCTACAACTAGTATCCGTAGCAACGATAATCACAGGGAACCGTGTTGGATCTTCCTAAGTGGCATTACAGCCTAGATTTTACAAGGTTTTCAACTATGATCCCTTAGTCTTTGACAAACTTTTTTGTTATGCTTTTACCGTTATACGTGAGCTTAACGACATAAAAACCTTTGGAAAGTTTTGACACTGGAATGGATGTGGTGTACGGCTGACTTTCAATGGTTCTTCCTGACATATCATAAAGTGTATACGTTACTGAGAAGTCTTCCAAACCTCTTACAAAAAGTGCATCCCTTGTAGGGTTAGGGTATATATTCACATCATCCGTTAGTAATGAGTTATCCGTTACACTAAAACTAGCGCTATTAAGTAAACCGTAATCTTCAGTTTCTCCAGCAAACCCATTACCTCGTACACAAGGGTCTGGGATATCTACGCCACTAAATAGCATACGTATTCTCATACGAGATTCTATAAACGTTGCATTGGGAGGTACTGTAAATGGAAACTCAAGCGTATTCCCTCCTAATCCATCAAAAACGCCTATGAGTTCTTCTTCCATATTCCAGGTTCTATCTCCATCAAAATCTGCATAAATGGCGCCGTGATTTCCATTGAATAAAAAGTTAAAGGATACTCCCAGAGTGTATGTTTCTCCAGGAGTTAGTGTCATCATTTGATCCTCAGAAAAATCTTGATACAGTGCTTGATCTCCACTCGTGTCGTTACTAAATAGAAGTGTCCCATCATCACTAAATAATTCTACTAAATGGATTTGCTCATTTGGACTTCCTGATACTTCTGGCACACAATACGTATCACAAGCATCTGGAACACCGTTAAGGTTTACATCAATGGTATCATCTCCATTAGGACAAATATCTAAACTATTACATATACCATCATTATCATCGTCCAATGGCTCAGGATCATTACACGTAGAGTTAGGTGTTGCTGCAATAAACATAGAGCGTCCATGAGTTCCTGCGTACAACGTTTCTGTTGCATAGTTAATTTCTAGTGCCGTCACGGGTGTATGAGGTAATTCACCATATTCTATCCAGTCACTCATACTATCGTCTCTATAATATACCCCTGTATCTGTACCAACAAATACAGCACCGGATTCTCCTCCTACATACGTTTCTATAGCAGAAGCAGGACCATTAGGGAGTGAGCCAGAAATATTAGTCCAGCTTTCTCCTCCATTCATAGATTTAAACACTTTTTGTCCCGCTTGGAATCCAACGGCAGCCATATAAATGATTTCAGGATCAGTAGGATCTACAGCAATATCATACGATGCTCTATCTGCTGGCAAGTCATATGTATCCCACGTTGTACCTCCGTTTCGAGTTACATTAAGCTGCGGACTTGTAAAGCTGTCACAAAAATAACAACCTCCAAAATTAAAACCTGTTCCATTGTACACAGCATATATATAGTCGGAGTTGGCTGCTGCAACTTCTATTCCTTGTAAATCTGAATTATCTCCATTAAAACCAGCTATTTGAGGGCTTATAGCTTCCCATGAATTTCCTTGGTTTGTAGATTTATAGACACGGCTATACCCCGCATAGATGATATTTGGATCATTAGGATCTAATGTATACGGCGTAAGCCAAGTCCCACTATCATTACCATCTACACCACCGCTTATTTGATTGATCCCATTTGAAATATTTTGGCGAATTCCATTCACAACGCGTTCAATAGCTCCATTCTGAAATGAAAAGAAATAATTTCCTGAATCTTCTGGATTTATCTCTTGTCCCATTCCATCGCCACTGAGAGCAGAGGCAGTCCATACCGTATTCTGGTTACGATACACATTTCCGTTATCTTGAGAACCTCCTGCGACCGTTGCCACCTCATCTTGAGACACTGCGATATCATAAAATTGAGTAATCAGTAAATCATTATTACGATCTTCAAAAGAATTCTGAGCTTCATTGTATTCATACAATCCCCCGTCATTACAAAAATAAATAATCCCAGGGCGTAAAGGATGTGCAAAAGCTTCCATAAAATCTACATGAACCTTTGTATTAAAATCACCAAAAAACTCATTGAGACGCGTTTCAAAAACAGCCCCATCACTATCTGATCTATAATGAGAAACAAAACCCGTGTATAAACGATCTGCATTCACTTGTGACATAAAAAAACTTCCCGTTCCTGCAATTTCACTCCCATCTCCTGTAGCTACTTGATCAATAGTAATCTGTCCTATAAATGTAAGTCCACTTCCTGTATACTTATCAATGAGACCTCCATGCGTAAAATAGACCTTTTCAGGATCTGCTGCCGTAACAGCTAAAAGAATATCTCCAAAACCATTTGAAAAAGATTGAATGGCTGTAAACGAAGAAGAACCACCTCCCGTCGTACTGCGCCATAAATTATCTTGATCTACGGCATATATCGTATCTGGATCTCCAGGTTTGAAGATAACATCTTCAATATTCCCTGACAGCACAAGTTCTACGGATTCAAAATTATCCAACGTTCTATAAAGTCCATCATTAGAAACTGCCACATACATAATATCACTATTCGTAGGGTGTGCAATCATCTCAAGGATATCTTTATTTTCTTCTACTGAGAAAGATAAAGGCGTCTCTTGCCAAGATTGTCCATCATCTTCAGATTTAAAAACACCTAGGCTTCTCCCATTCCTTCGACCTCCTGTTGAAACATAAATGGTATTTGGATCATCACTATTCACAATAATCCTATTTACGGATAACGTAGGTAAATTATCTCCTACAGGTATATAGGTACCTCCATTATTTACCGTTTTCCACACACCACCTATACCGCCACCTACATAATATATGTCTGGATTTGTAGGGTGAAAAGCAACAGCAGAGGTCCTACCCACACCAATCTCTTGATCAATATAGCGATTAGGGCCTATATTTCTCCAAGGCGTATCTACTAGAGCACTCCTAACTGGATTGAGTTCGCGTCGTCGTTCTGCCTCTGCATACAAAACACGAGGATCATACGCTTGACCAAATGCATCGACACGTGGTGCATTAAAATGATACCAGCGTGCAAAATGTTTAAAATCCTTGCCACCTTCTTCTATCATTTTATTTTCAAGCTCAATACCACTAAGATTGTACTTTTCAGAAAAAAACGTTTCCGCTTCTTCTAAGATCGTTGTGAAATCTGATGTTGATTTTAAAATACTTTGAAAAGAATCTTGCGCATAAATAATGCTAGAGAATAGCAAAAAAATGAAGGTAAGTGAATATAAGCGGTAGTTTTGTTTCGTAGGATGTATCATAGCAAAAAAATTGAGAATCTAATCTAGTTAAAATTCATGCTCAAAATACAAAAATTAAATGTAGAAATTCCAAAGACGATTCAAGCTAATGCATACCAATTATACTATAAAAAACAGCCTAAGTTACGAGTAATGCCTGCCTTAAAATGGTTACAGGATGCAAGGCTGTGCGTTGGGTTCCGTCTTTTATTTGGTGTCTACAACTCGTGCCGTTGGCAGCGATAATGATATCTGCGTCCGCTTTACGTATCGCAGGAAACAAAGTTTGCTCCCCCATCTGCATACTGACTTCATAATGCTCTTTCTCATAGCCAAAACTCCCCGCCATCCCACAACATCCAGAAGGAATAATAGTCGGTGTATAATTTTTGGGGAGGTTTAAAATAGCAAAGGTATGTGAGACAGAAGAGAGTGCTTTTTGATGACAATGTGCATGTATTTTAATTCTTTTCGCTTTCGCGGAAAACTGCTCTGGTGTGATATTACCTAGTTGAATTTCGCTATGTAAAAACTCTTCGATCAAAAAGGTTCTTTCCGCCACCTTCTTTGCCTTTTCAACATTATCTGCCAGCCGAAGGTATTCATCTCTAAAAGTAAGTATTGCGGAAGGTTCTATGCCCAAAATCAGAATTTCTTCGTTTGAAACATCACTAAAATCCGCAATGTTTGCATTCGCTAGTGCCTTTGCTTCATCTAAAAATCCTTTGGAAATATAGGCTCTACCACTTTCTAAACCTTGTATACACGCTACTTCATATCCTAATCCGACAAGTAACTCGTAGGCGTCTTTTCCTATGCCTCCGTCTAGATACTGTGTAAACTCGTCTATGTATAAACCTACTTTTTTTATTGTTTTGTCCGCTTTCGCGAAAGCGGACACTGTCTTAAAAACATCCAATGCAGGTAAACTACGTTTACTCGCAATTCCAAGGGTTGCCTTTGCCAAACCACCCGTTACTTTCACTAAACCATTATACAACCAAGCTGCCTTTGCTCCTATTCGATTTACACGGGTATTATGCGCAAACAATTTGGTTCGCAACGAACTCCCATGTGTTTTTTGATATTGGTATTCGAACTCTGCTTTTAGGGTCGCGACATCTACATTACTAGGACACTCACTCGCGCAGGCTTTACAACTCACACACAAATCAAATACTTCTTTGAGCTCCGGATGATCAAAAGGGTTTGTTTTTTCTGAAGTCGTTAAGAATTCGCGTAAGGCATTGGCTCTCGCTCTTGTCGTATCTTTTTCATTTCGCGTCGCTCTATAACTCGGGCACATGGTACCTCCTGCACTAGGAAGCTTCCGGCAGTCTCCACTCCCATTACACTTTTCGGCAGATTTTAAGATGCCTTCTTGGTCAGAGAAATTAAGGAGAGTATCTACTAAAGGCTCTTCCCGATCTACTTCATAACGCAACGCTTGATCCATTGGCAACGGATCGATGATCTTTCCTTTATTAAAAATAGATTGAGGGTCAAAGGTGTATTTTATTCTTTTTAGGAGTTCGTAATTGGATTTGCCGATCATCATTTCGATAAACTCAGATCGCACAATCCCATCGCCATGTTCTCCACTCATAGAGCCTTGATAGGATTTTACAAGCTTCGCTACATCGGTGGTGATTTTTCTAAAAAGCGTTACATCTTTTGCTTCTTTAAGATTGAGAATAGGACGCAAATGCAATTCGCCAGCGCCAGCATGGGCATAATACACCGCTTCTTGCTGGTAGTCATCCATGATCGCGGTAAAGGCATCAATATAGGAAGCTAAGTCTTCTAGAGCGACAGCTGTATCTTCGATACACGCGACTGCTTTACGATCACCGATCATATTTCCCAATAAGCCCAAACCTGCTTTACGCAATTCCATCGCCTGATCAATCTGTTTTCCTTCTAAAATAGGATAGGCATACGAAAGCCCTGAGGATTTGATGGCATCTACAAGCGCTGTTGCTTGTGCGCGTGCTTTTTCTAGGGTAGCATCACGAACTTCTAACGTGAGAATGGCAGCTGGATCGCCTTCTATAAAAAATCGATTTTCTGCTTGGGTACGGTTATTTTTGGTGCAATCTAGAATCACCTTGTCCATCATCTCACAGGTGTACAGCTCATGTTTCATGACTAATGTCACCGACTTTAGACACTCTTCTAGGGTTTTAAAATGAGCCGCCACAAGGACACCATGTGTGGGTGGTAATTCGTCAAGTTGTAACGTGATTTCTGTGGTAAACGCGAGTGTCCCTTCACTGCCGGCTAATAGAGCGCATATATTTAAAGGGGCTCCTTCGGCAGTAAACGGGTGTTGGTTGATCAATGTATCGATCGCATAGCCTGTATTTCGTCTATGGATTTCTGGTTTGGGGAACTCCGATCGAATTTGGCGCTGTGTTTCTGCCGATGATAACGCCTCATGAAGTGTTTTATAGAGGGTCCCTTCTAGAGTGGGCAATTGGCATTTTTCGCGAAAGCGGGCTTCGGATAAGGCTTCAAAAACCACTTCACTCCCATCACTGAGTACCGTTTTTAATCGAACGACTTTATCGCGGGTGACGCCGTATTTAATAGAGGTGGTCCCGGAAGAATTATTACCGACCATTCCTCCCATCATACAACGATTTGCGGTGGAGGTGTTAGGGCCAAAAAAGAGTCCGTGTGGTTTTAAATATGTGTTGAGTTCGTCGCGAATCACCCCCGGTTGCACGGTAACCTGACGTTTTTCTACATCTAAATGAATAATTTCTGTAAAATGCTTTGAAACATCTACGACAATCCCATCGCCCACACATTGCCCTGCGAGCGAAGTTCCTGCGGTACGTGGAATTAAGGTGGTGTTATTTTTGGATGCAAAATGAACCAAAGACTGTATATCTGTCGTATCTTTTGGGAAGGCGACCGCTTGAGGAACTTTTCTATACACAGAAGCGTCTGTTGCATAGATATGCTTGTGAAGCGTATCGGTATGGAGTTCTCCCGAAAGTTGGCTTGATAATTGGTGTAAGTGCGATTGCATGATATCAAAAATACATCAAAATTTTATGGTATATCCTGCGTTATAAAACATAACTACTAATATTAAGATAAAACTCAATTTATGAAAAAAACGATTTTTTGTTTCGTACTATTTTTAGGAATTGCTGCCTCGATGCAGGCGCAAGAAATTTCAAAAAATGCGATTGGAATTCGCATAGGCGACAATGATGGTTTTGGGACGGAAGTCAACTATCAACGTGGTTTAGGAGATAACAATCGGTTAGAATTAGGGCTCGGATGGCGAAGTGCTGACAACTTTGATGCGATTCGGTTCACAGGTTTATATCAATGGGTATGGAATCTGGATGGGGGCTTTAATTGGTATGCAGGGGTTGGCGCCGCTGCGGGTTCTTTTGATTTTGATGATGGTTTTAGAGGAGATCGAGATATTGAAGAGTTTTTTCTAAATGCCGCAGGAACCGTCGGTATTGAGTATAATTTTGATTTTCCATTATTACTATCACTCGATTTTAGGCCTGAAATAGGGATTCTAAACGATATTGATGATAGTTTGGAATTTGATATCGC
>CAYGQJ010000020.1:0-56545 GCA_964351845.1 uncultured Flavobacteriaceae bacterium
ACTGGTTGACGTTTGGCAAGAGTTGCTCAATGTAGAGAAGATCGGAGTAACAGATAATTTCTTTGAACTAGGTGGGGATTCTATCATTGTAATTCAAGTAGTAAGTAGAGCTAAGAAAAAAGGATATCAAATTCAAGTACAAGACCTTTTTGATTATCAAACTATAGAAGAGTTAGCAGTAGCTGTAGAGCAAAACAGTAAAGAATTAAATACTGCAGAGCAAGGAATACTTGAAGGCGAAGTACCATTATCACCTATTCAACAATGGTATTTTGAAAAACAAGAAGAATCATTATCACATTTTAATCAAGCATTCTTATTGAGTATTGATAAAGGCGTAGAGGAAGAACGTTTAAAAACGATAGTAGACCTAATTTCCAAACGTCACGATTCTTTTAGATTTAGATACACTAAAGAAATAATAGATGGACAAACGCAATGGAAACAATTTTATGGAGAGAATATACATCTTTTTAGATCTGAAAATATTGAAGAAGATGCTGTTGTTTCAGAAGTGATTACAGACATCTGTAGTAAACATCAAACGACACTTGATATTGAAAAAGGTGATATAGCACGATTTGTTCTAATTAAAACACCAGCATCTGATGCTTATAATAGACTTTTTATGGTATCGCACCATTTAGCAGTAGACGGTGTTTCTTGGAGATTTATTATAGATGATTTAGAAACATTATTAGGAGAGCAGAGCACTATTAATGAAACCACATATCTAGACTATAAGACGCATTCTTTTAGAGATTGGATTCAAAAATTAAAGGACTATACTATAACAGAAGAGGTAGAATCTCAATTAGAATATTGGAAGCAAATTAATAGTGATTATACCCCGCTTACTACAGACCTTACTTCTGGCGCAGCAACTAGAGAAACAATACATACAGTTGAAGTAACTCTGAATGAAGAGTATACACAATGCTTATTGAAAGAAGTGAATACGGTGTACAATACTGAGATTAACGATCTGATGTTAAGTGCATTACAAATGTCTTTTGAAGAAGTGTTTAACACACAACGATTGGCATTAGGATTTGAAGGGCATGGTAGAGAAAATATATTTCCAGATATAGATCTTGCAGGTACTACCGGTTGGTTTACAAATAAATATCCTGTAATCTTATCAAAAGGAACTGCAGAAAAAGCAGGCGATATTATTAAAACGGTAAAAGAAGCATTGCGTAAAATCCCTACCAAGGGTATGGGATATGGATGCTTACGTTATCTTCATCCTTCTTCAGAAATTAGGGATTCACTTAAAGATTGTGGTTGGGATGTTGTATTTAACTACTTAGGTCAGATAGATAATGTGTTGAATCAAAGCGACTATCTTAAACCTGCTGCAGAGTATGCAGGAAGTCATATTAGTACGACCTCTCTCTTACAAGAAAAATTTGTTGTAAAAGCAATAATTGTAGCAAATGAACTCCGTATTTCTTGGGATTACTCAAAAGTAGCGTATCAGGAAGAAACGGTTCAGAAACTTGCCAATACGTATATCAAAAATTTGACTCACCTTATTGAACATTGTTTAGAAAAAGAAGTAAGTGAAGTCACTCCATCTGATTTTGGATTAAGTGAAACATTAGATTTTAAGGAGTTTGATGAGTTGTTTGAAACAGAAATAGAAGGAAATGTTGAAGATGAGGGCGTCCTAAGGTTTTAAGAATGTCATAAGAAAATAAAGACCATATGTATTAAGCTAATTATCTCGTAGCTTATAAAAAATGTCGAGATAGGATTTCAATTATATGAATATGAAAAATAAGAGCACACTAAAATGCAAACTCGTAGGATTGAGAAAGTCAACACTAGCAAAATTGATTGCTAGTAGGAATCAAATTCAAGGAGGAGCTGTTCAACGATTTGCATTAATTGATGATCTAGAAGACCCTAAAGAGTTTGCGGAAGAATCATTAGATTATTAATAAAAAGAGTTAACACGTGTAAAATGTAAAATAAAGATGCGGACGCATCAAGCTAGTTATCTCATGGCTTATAAAAAATGTTGGGATATAATTTAATTTATTTAGTATGAAAAATAAGAAAGCACCAAAAAGTAAACTTTTAGAGTTAAGAAAATTAAGAGTAGCAAATCTGAATATTAATACAGATCAGGTCAAAGGCGGAGCTGTTCAAGAATTTGCCTTGCTTGAGGGGGTATCACTAATAGTGCATGCGTCCTGTTTAGCATGTACCTTAGGAAAATGCTAAGACAGAAGTAAACTGTTCAATGTTAAATAATAACACAAAAATAGCAAACTCGTAGGATTGAGAAAATCAATAGTAGCCAAATAAAAGGCTTTGCTATTTAATAATTTATATTGCTTGAAGGTGTTAGAAAAGGTTGAGAGTTTATAATAAGGTCAATAAATTATTGATTAATAAAAGTGAGATTTGATTGTATAACAATCAAATCTCACTTAAAAAACAGAAGATGATGGGTACACTATTTTTTAAAGAAGATCTACAATTAGGAAAAGATACATTACATATAATGATTGACGATCATTTATTAGAAGATCATTATGATAATTATGGACATCTTAAAGATGATCAAAGTTTTTATTCTGAGCCACTTTTGAATGCTCACTACCATTGTAGTGATTTAGAAAAATATCCATTGGATCAATTGTTATTTGGTTACTTTGAGAATCCACAATTACAAAGAAAAATAACTGTAAAATCTGATAAAAATGGGATCATATATGTTCCTAATGTAGGCAGTTTTGTTACTTTATTTAAACAGCAGTTATTTGATTTTAAGCTAGATGAAGTGCAGGGGGTGAAACTCATACATAAAAAAACAAGAAAAGAAGTTTCTTTTACATTTGAAAAAATAACGTACCTCTCCCAATCTTCTATAGAAGTACTTACTCACAGTCATGAGTATCTTTTACATAAAATAGTATCTTCTGATCATATATATTTAAATACAGAAAATATAGAGGTTTCTAAAGATAAAGTTTTACAGTATTATCATGTTTTAAACAGTGCTTTTAACATTATAAAAAAAACAGATGCAGAGCAATTATTTGAAATAGAAAACCTTGTTAAAAGAATTGCATTTTTTGATTGTGGTTATTTTATGAACTTTACTTCAATGGATTTTCAGGGAACTATTTTTATAAGTACGTATGATAGTGCAAAACCGTTAACATTTATTGATACACTCATACACGAAACTTCACATCTAGCGCTTAATTTAATACTTATTGATACAGAAGCATATTTTACAATAGATCCATTTGAGTTAAAATTTCACTCTCCATTTTTTGAAAAATCAACAAAGAGAGGATTATATCACTCTATGCATGCAACGTATGTATTAACTAAATTGGTTAGATTTTATAATAGATTATTTGACACTAAGATTTTAAAAGGGGTAGAAGAATATGAGCTTTTAGGCTTGTTTCTTTTGGATATAAAACTATTAGGAGAAGCACTGTCCTACATTGATGATCCAACTTTATATACCAGAAAAGGAAAAGCTTTATTTAATGAAATGAAAACGCTTTATGAAGCTGTATGTCTGGATAAAAAAGAGATTATAAATACATATCAAATTCCACAAAGCCACAACAATACAAATGCTTCAGTTACCCCTAAAAACTTTGAAGTTGATGACTTTTTAAAAATTAATAACATAGTGCTGGCTTAAAATATTTCCAAATAGGTACTGCTATTTATAGGCTCATTTATTTTATAGATATGAGTTATCTACTATGGGAAATGTAAAATATACTGAGTATGCTTTCGCGAAAGCGTACTCAGTATTTAAGAAATCAGAAGACATACATTTTATAATACCTTTGGGATCAATGATTGTACATTTAAAATCTTATCAATATGAAAAGAATAACTATAATTTTTATACTACTAATTAGTTTTCAATCCTATGGACAAGAGCCTAGAGCAAGAGATTTAGGAATTCCATTTGTTGGTCAAACTGGAACATTTAATGCGATCACAGATGTTGAAGGAGTCGAAGTAGGGTATAGTACTATTGTTTCTGGAGATGGAGAAAATAAGGTAGGTAAAGGCCCTGTAAGAACAGGGGTAACTGCCATATTTCCAAGAGGAAAAGCAGCTAAGTTTAGTCCGGTATATGCAAATTGGTATAGCTTAAATGGTAATGGGGAAATGACAGGGACCACTTGGGTGACTGAATCAGGTTTTTTAGAAACCCCCATCATGATTACAAATACAAATAGTGTTGGCGTTGTTAGAGATGCTGTCTTAAAATGGTATGTAGATACCGATTGGTATAATGGCGAAGATTGGTGGTATACATATCCTGTAGTTGCAGAGACATATGATGGTTTTCTTAATGATATATATGGTTTTCATGTGAAAGAAAAACACGTTTTAGAAGCGATAAATAATTCATCAAGCGGTGCGATTGCAGAAGGTAATGTAGGAGGAGGAACTGGAATGGTGTGTTTAGGTTTTAAAGGAGGAACAGGAACTTCTTCAAGAGTGATTAAAATTAAAGATTCAACGTACACTGTTGGAGCCATTGTTCAATCTAATTTTGGGGCAAAAAGAAATTTATCAATAGCGGGGGTTCCTGTTGGAATCGAATTAAAAGACACATTAAATCATGTGTTTAAGGGGCCTCCAGACTCTAGAAGACAAGAAGGAGATGGATCAATTATTGTAGTTGTCGCAACAGATGTCCCTCTTTTACCTCATCAATTAAAAAGAATTGCACAGAGAATTCCGTTAGCCATTGGGATTGTAGGTGGCAGAGGAAGTAATGGCTCTGGAGATATTTTTTTAGCATTCTCTACAGCCAATGAAAATGCGTTTAATCGGGATAAAGAAACGGTCGTAACATCAATGTCTAATGATCTTTTGATGCCTGTCTTTGAGGCGACTGTTCAAGCTGTTGAAGAAGCAATTATTAATGCTATGATAGCAGCCGAAACGATGGAGGGTATTAACGGAAATAAGGTTCATGCGATCCCGCATGATGTACTCATTGAGACCTTAGAAAAATACCATCGGATCAAGGAGTAGCGTCATACAAAATGTATGCTTGACTTGAGCATACTATAGGTAGCACATATCGTTTTCTGAATATGCTATCTCCTATATAATAAGATTTAGATTACTTAAAAGAGACTGTTTTATGGTACGCTTTCGCGAAAGCGTACTCACAAAGCATTACACTTCTTGTTGCATATTTTTAAAAGAGAATGTACTGTTTTATGCTGTAAAACAAGCTTTTATGTAAATATTTAGCATAAGTATATACGATTTTAGGATACCTTGAATACGAATGTTTTACAGGAAGTCCAATAATTGATAACACAAGGAAACGAGGTTAAATCATCAAAATATAATACAAAATAATAGGTAAAATTATGGAAAAGTTTATTCAAGAATTAAAGGAATTAGGCTTATATCTCAAAGTAACAGGAAAAGATTTAATCCTGACGGGAGAGGATGGTAAATTGACTGTATCTGAAATTAAAAAAATAAATCAGTATGCTGAGATTACTTCTTTTATCAGGGAGAATAAAGAAGAACTGGTACTATTTGTAAAGAAAAATAACTTTAAATTAGATAGAGAAAATGTTTCTTCTATCTGCGAACTTAGTCCTGTTCAAGAAGGAGTTCTTTTTCATAGTTTATACTTATCTAATATTGACCAGGTAGATTACTCTACAAATCACACACAGAATACGGTAGAGTTTTCTTCAAAAGTTGACGTTTCTGTTTTTAGAAAAGTATGGGCAAAAGTGATTCAAAATCACTCTATACTTAGAACGGGTTTTATTGCCGACAGGGTCAAAATCCCTCTTCAGTTTGTGTATAAGGATACCGATGTGCCTTTCACGTTTTTAGATTACAGTGATTTGTCAGATCAAGAGGCGGATCTAAAATTTGAAGCATACCGTAAAGAAGATGTGAAGAAGCAATTTGTATTTACCGCTCCCCCTTTAATGCGAGTGACTTTAGTAAAATTTAATGAGTCAAAATATAAGATGATTTGGACGAGACATCATATTTTATTAGATGGATGGTCAAATCAAATCTTGATTAAAGAAATTTTAGCACTCTATGCAAATTATTATTTTGATGAAGAACCCCTAGTTATAAAAGAAGATAATTTTCAGGATCATATTAAATATTTAAAAACAATAGATTCTTACAAAGAAAAATCTTTTTGGAATACGTATTTTGAAAATTATGAGCAACCTTCATTGCTTCCTTTTACCTCAGAAAAATTAGATAGAAATAAAGGAAAAGGGCAATTTAAAAAGGAGCAAATTTATTTTGATAAAGAATACACTCAAAAAATTATTGATTTATCACAATCCTTTCATGTAACTCCTAATACACTAATGCAAG
This sequence comes from uncultured Flavobacteriaceae bacterium, assembly GCA_964351845.1. Taxonomy (GTDB): domain Bacteria; phylum Bacteroidota; class Bacteroidia; order Flavobacteriales; family Flavobacteriaceae; genus Dokdonia. The sequence goes on from CAYGQJ010000020.1 coordinate 6,379, forward strand.
GTGTATGGGCTATTCTTCTATCAAGATATACTAATTTGAGTGATGTTATTTTTGGAGCAACCGTTTCAGGAAGACCCACACATTTAGATTATACCAATAAAGTTGGGATCTTTATCAATACGTTACCTACGCGATGTATTTTAAGTGAGGGAGAAGATTTAAAAAGCTTTTTTACGAGAATGCAAAGAGAAAGTGTGTCTTTAAGAAATTTTCAGCACACTTCCATTAATAATATTAAAGAGTGGAACTCAATAAAAGAAGAGTTATTTGACTCGTTATGGATTTTTAATAATTTCCCAATAACAGAACAGTCTGAAAAACAAGAGCATATTCTTCAGATTAAAAGTGTTTCTTCAGAGGGCAATAACAATTATTTAATTACAATTTTACTTACGCTAAAAGATACACTAAGTGTTGAGTTTACTTATAATAGTAGTTTGATAGCGAGTGCGTATATACATCAAATCAAAGACCATATTAGAATAGTTTTAGATCAATTATTGTCAGGTACAGTGAGTACACTGGAAGAAATAGATATTGTTTCTGAAAATGAAAAAGAGATATTGCTTACAGCATTTAATAATACAACTGTTGCGTATCAAAATAATCGCACTGTATTAGATGTTTTTAATGCACAGGTAAGCCAGACCCCAGATGCTGCAGCAGTAGTTTTTGAAGATACGTCATTGACATATAAAGAATTAGATGTAAAGGTTAACCAGCTAGCCAACTATTTAATCACAAATGAAAATATAGCTGTAAATGATTTTGTGGGAATACATTTAACAAACAGTGAATGGGTTGCTATTTCAGTGTTGGCTGTGCTTAAAACAGGAGCAGCGTATGTTCCTATTGATCCAAAGCTACCAACATCTAGGATAGATTTTCTTAAAAAAGAAAGTAATTCTAAAGTGATAATAGATGATGCTTTGTTAGGCGCATTTAAGCAGGAGGAATGGGTAGATACAAAGCCTGATATTACCATAGATCCTACGAGTATAGCATACGTTATTTATACTTCTGGATCTACAGGAACTCCCAAAGGAGTGATGATTGAACACCAGTCTTTAATGAATTATTTAGACTGGGGATTGTCATTTTATCTAGATAACAATTTGTCAAATTCAAATTTTGGGCTATTTACAACACTATCTTTTGACTTAACAGTAACAAGCTTTTTTATTCCGTTATTAAGTGGAGGGAAACTTGAAATTTTCTCATCAGATAAAGAAATTGCTCAAGTACTTACAACATATCTGGAAGGTGATATTTCTTGTATTAAGCTTACCCCAGCCCACATTAATTACTTGGAAGAATTAGCGATTACATCTACTACGTTAGAATTAGCTATTGTAGGTGGTGATACACTTCATAACAATCATATAGATATTTTAAAGAAAATAAATCCATCCATAAAAATATACAACGAGTATGGACCTACGGAATCTACCGTAGGAGCTATTGTTCATGAGATGACTTCATCAGAAGAGCAGGTATTAATAGGAACTCCAATAGCAAACACAGAGGTTTATATTTTAGATTCAAATCTAAATGTAGTGCCAAAAGGGGTTTTAGGAGAAATTTGTATAGGAGGTAAAGGCTTGGCTAAAGGATATTTTAATCAACCTACACTTACAGCAGATAAGTTTATAGAACACCCTTTTAAAGAAGGTGAAAGAGTCTATAGAACTGGAGATTTAGCAAAATGGCTTCCAGATGGAACTATAGAGTTTTATGGAAGAAAAGATAATCAAGTTAAAATTAGAGGGTATAGAATTGAACTAGGTGAAATAGAAGCACAATTACAAGCTAGAGAAGCTATTGATGCCGTTCATGTTTTGGTAAATGAATCTGAAAATATAGAGAAAAGTCTTATTGCATATATCATTTCAAAACAAGAGCAAAATGTAACTGAATTACGAAACTATTTGTTAGGGATATTACCTGAATATATGGTGCCTGATCACTTTGTTCAAATAGAGAGTATACCACTCACTATTAATGGTAAAGTAGATAAAAAGGCATTATTGACCTCTGGTTCTGAAAAGATTTCTACTGGGGTAGAATATGTTGCTCCAGAAACCGAGATAGAAAAAAAGATAGTAGCTATATGGGAGAAGATTTTAGAGCGTGACGCCATAGGTGTGAATGATGACTTCTTTAAATTGGGAGGACATAGTTTAAATGTAATTAGGTTAGCTAATGAGTGTAGAAAAGCCTTTAATGTTAAAGTAGGATTAAAGAAGATTTATAAACACACAACAGTAGCATCTCAGGCAATTCTTATTGAAGAATCTGTAACATCTAATTTTACGAGTATTCCGGTACTTCCTTCTTCTACAGATTATAAAGTATCAGATGGTCAAAGAAGATTATGGATTTTAAGTCAGTTTTCTGATAAATCTGCAGCCTATAACATGCCTTCTAGAGTATTGTTACAAGGCACCTATGATGTAGCTAGTTTTTCTAAAGCTATTGATGCAACCATTGATAGACATGAGATATTACGGACTGTTTTTAAATTAAATGATGAAGGTGAAGTTCGTCAAAAAATATGTTCTATTGAAGAATTAAACTTTACTATAGAATTTGAAGATTATCGATCTTATGAAGATAAAGAGGAAAGAGTTCAAAACTATATCAAGGAAGATTCATATAAACTTTTTGACCTCGAAAATGGACCACTATTAAGAGCAAGCTTATTACAAGTATCTGATGAGGAATACATTTTTTATTATAACATGCATCATATAATAAGCGATGGTTGGTCAATAGAAGTTCTAAAGAAAGATGTATTTGAATTTTATAATGCTTTTACAAATAATGAAAAACCTAATTTAGTAGATTTAAAAATTCAGTATAAAGATTATGCAGCCTGGCAAATAGATGAAGCAGCAAAAGGGAATAATGCAAAACATAAAGAGTTTTGGTTGAATATGTTGAGCGGAGAATTACCTGTATTAAATCTACCTTCTTCTAAAGCTAGGCCATCTGTTAAAACCTATAATGGGCATAGCCTTAGAACTTTTATATCAAAGGAAGCAACGATAAAAGCACAAGATTTTATAGCAGATCATGGAGGGAGTTTGTTTACAGTTTTAGTATCAGTTTGGAATACTTTATTATATAGATATACTTCAGAAAAAGACATCATAATAGGAACCCCTACTGCTGGGCGGAATCATGCAGACCTGGCAAATCAAATTGGTTTTTATGTAAATACATTAGCGTTAAGAAATCAAATAAACCCTGAAGAGTGTTTCACCTCATTTTATAAGAGAGTAAAAGAATTAACATTATCTGCGTATGAGAATCAAACGTATCCTTTTGATAAGTTAGTAGATGATTTGGATATAATTCAGGATGCAAGTAGAAATGTAATATTTGATATTATTTTGATTTTACAAAATACAGGATCAAAGATAGAAAATGTTGATATTTCAGATGAAGTAGTGAATACGATAACGGATTTAGGAACTACTATTTCAAAGTATGATCTAGATCTTAATTTCAAAGAGTACGGAGACTATATATCTTTTAATGTATCATATAATACGGATGTTTATGAATTAGAAATGGTTGAGCAACTAATGCAACACTTCAAATATTTGTTGAATAGTTTATTAGTATCTCCAGAAGTGCCATTAAAAACAATAAACTACCTCACAAAAAGTGAAACAGAGCAATTACTATATGATTTTAATACAACTAAAGTCTTGTACCCTGGAGATAGAACTTTGGTTGAATTGTTCAAGGAACAGGTGATACTGCGAGCTAATAAAACAGCAGTGGTGTATGAAGACAGTAGGCTTACATATAAAGAGTTAGATGAATTGTCAAATCAGTTTGCAAATTATTTAAAAACGGAATGCACTATTCAATATGGCGATATGGTAGGAATAGAGTTAGATCGTAGTGAGTGGTTCTTGGTATGTATGTTTGGAATTCTTAAACTAGGTGCAGTATATGTTCCTATAAACCCAGAATTTGCGAAAGAAAGAATCAACTTTATCAAAGAAGATGCAAACTGTGTAGTAAGCATAAATACAGGTACTATAGAAACTTTTAAGGAAACAGCTAGTCAGTATGACATCACTTTTGAGGTAGAAAATACAAAGCCTGATTCTGATGCGTATGTGATGTATACTTCAGGTTCTACAGGAATACCTAAAGGAGTAGTGATAGAACAAAAATCAATTGTTAGGTTAGTAAAAAACACAAATTATATTGAAATAAATGAGAATGATAACATCTTGAGTTTATCAAATTTTTCATTTGATGGGGCCACTTTTGACATATTCATGCCGCTCTTAAATGGAGGAACGCTTGTAATATCTTCTAAAGATATCTTTTTAGATTTTCATCAATTTGATGAATTAATACAATCTCAAAAAATTGATAGTTTCTTTTTGACAACGGCACTTTTTAACACTATAGTTGAATCTAAATTGAGTTCATTAAAAAACCTTAAATATGTGCTATTTGGAGGTGAGCAAGTCTCTGTAAAACATGCAAAGAAGTTTAAAGAACTGTATCCAAATGTTAATCTTCATCATGTATATGGACCGACTGAAAACACTACATTTTCTACATATTATGAAATTAAAAATGTTGAAGATGATCAGCGAACAATTCCTGTAGGAACGCCCATAGCAAATAGTACAACATATATACTAGATATTAATAGTGAATTAGTGCCTATAGGAGTTTCTGGAGAGATTTGTTTAGGAGGAGATGGGCTAGCTAAAGGCTATTTAAATCAAAAAGAATTAACTGAAGATAGGTTTGTAATACATCCTTGTATCTCTGGAGAACTTATATATAGAACAGGAGATATTGGTAAGTGGCTGCCAACAGGGGATATTGAATTTATAGGTAGAAAAGATAATCAAGTAAAAATAAGAGGCCATAGAATAGAATTAGGAGAAATCGAAAATGCTTTGTTAAAACAAAAAGAGATAGACGATGCTGTAGTTTTAGTTCGTAAAAATGAAGGTGGAGAGAAGGAGTTAATAGCCTATATTATTTCTTCAGTTGATCAAAACATTTCAACCTTACGAACACAATTAAAAGATAGTTTATCAGATTACATGTTACCCTCTTATTATATTCAAATGGAAGAGTTTCCTCTTACATCTAATGGTAAAGTAAATAAGAAAGAGTTACCAGACCCAGAAAAATTTGGACTTTCAGGTCTTGCAGAATATATAGAGCCTAGAAATGAAACCGAAAAGCAATTAGTCGAAATCTGGGAGAAAGTACTTCAAAAAGACAAAATTGGAATTAGAGATAATTTCTTTGACTTAGGCGGACACAGTCTAAAGGCTACTCGTCTATTAAATGAAATTCACAAAACTTTTGAAGTCCAAATAAAAATAAGAGATATGTATAATCGCGCTAATATAGAAGAACTAGCGATAGAGATTGATGTAGCCTCAAAAATTATGGGCTTACAGAAAGAATCGGGAAGATCTAAAGTAATGAAGATATAATTTTCTAGATCAATCTATAGATTAGAATTTTTATAAATACTAATACCCTTTTAAAGGAGAATTCTGATCTCCTCATTATCCATAATAATAGATTAATAATAAAATATTTTAGGCCATATGGTGTAACTATATGACCTGATTCATGTATTCGTATAACAATTTTAAAACAAAAAATCATGCTAAGTACAGTTGGAAGTATCGTAAATACAAATAGTAATAAAACGTTAGAATACCCCCTAGTTGTTGAGCCAGAAAATAGAGGGGATACACTTAGAAACTGGATAAATAATAACCGTTTAGAGTTTGAAAAAAATAAAGAAATATATGGGTCAATACTTTTCAGAGGTTTTCATATAGATTCTGTTGATAAATTTGAAGAATTCACAAAGCTTTTCGTTGATATTCCTATTGAATATAACTTGAGATCTTCACCTCGTTATTCTGTCGGGAATAATGTATATCATACGACAACCTATCCTCCAAAATATAGCATTAATATGCATAGTGAAAGCTCTTACGCTCCTATTCATCCTAGTAATATTGTATTCTGTTGTGTCAAACCGGCTGAGGAGCAAGGAGAAACCCCAATTGCAGACAATAGGCTTGTAGTAAATAATTTAAGTGAAGCTACAAAGGGTAAGTTTTTAGAAAAGGGAGTGAAATATGTTAGAAACCTTAACAGCGAATTTGGATTGTCATGGGAAGAAGTTTTTCAGACATCAGATAGAAGTAAAGTTGAAGAAGACTGCAAAGAAAAAGGAATACATTTTGCCTGGAAAAGTGAGGAAGAGTTAGAATTGACTTGGTATAAGAAAGCTATATGGGAGCATCCGACAACAGGGGAGCAGGTATGGTTTAACCACGCATTTTTCTTTAATAAATATGCTTTTAATGAAGAATTTTTAGAGTTAATTGACTCTGATGATGAATTACCTAATAATACATTTTATGGAGACGGAACTGAGATTTCTAAAGAAGAAATTGAAGAAATAAAATTAGCATACAAAAATGCTATAGTAGAGTTTCCTTGGGAAAAAGGTGATGTTTTATTTCTGGACAATATGTTAATGTCGCACGGAAGAAACCCTTACAAGGGGGATAGGAAAATAATAGCATCATTATTCTAATAACATACTTAAGCAAAATATGATTTTTAAGATCAAACCATTTAGCTTTTAGGATGAAAAATAAGTAAGCTTAGACAGAAAGGTTTAAATAGAAAAAAATGGCAATTATGATAGCATTAATAAATGAATTAGAGGAGAATAATATTAGTATTTCTCTCGATAATGATGACCTTAAATTAAACTATGAAGGGGCAGAAATAGATACAGATATTTTACAGAAATTAAAAGAGAACAAGGAAAGTTTAATTTCTTATTTGAAGAAATATACTAATATTGAAGCATATCAGGAGATTCCTTGTGTTGAATTACAAGAGAGTTATCTAGTTTCAGATGGGCAACGTAGACTTTGGGCATTAAGTCAGTTAGAGGAAGCGTCAGTAACGTATAACATGCCTTTTCAAATAGAATTGGCAGGAGATTATAGTGAGGAATATTTTCAATTATCTCTAGATGCTGTTATTGCTCGTCATGAGATATTAAGGACTGTTTTTAAGCCAAATGTATCTGGTGAAGTCCGTCAGTATATTATTGCTAAAGAATCTTTTGATTTTAAGCTCTGTTATTTAAATTTTCAAGGAGATGCTCATCCAGAGAAAAGTGCTCAATCTTATATTTCAAAAGATTCATACGCACCATTTGATTTAGAAGCAGGTCCTTTATTAAGAGCTAGTTTACTTAAGTTATCAGAAAATAAGTTTGTCTTCTATTTTAATATGCATCATATCATTAGTGATGGTTGGTCAATGGATGTATTATCAAAAGAGGTGATCTCTTTTTACCAACAATATAGTGAAGGTCATATGCCAGTTATAGCGCCTCTTAAAATTCAATATAAGGATTATGCTGCTTGGCAATTATCTCAGATGAATGATGAGTCTAATATGATTGATAAGACCTATTGGATGGAGAAATTATCGGGAGAGTTACCCTTACTAGATTTACCAGCTACTAAAGCAAGACCAACTGTTAAGACCTATAATGGGCATAGTTTTAAGACGTATTTATCAAAGGATCTAACGTTAGATTTAAAACAGTTTAGTCAAGATAGAGGTGGTAGTTTATTTATGAGTTTATTATCTGTATTGAATGTACTGTTTAATAAGTATACATCTGAGCAAGATATTATCATAGGGAGCCCCGTAGCAGGCCGAGATCATTCAGATTTGAATGATCAGATAGGTTTTTATGTGAATACATTAGCTTTTAGAAGTTTTGTTAATCCTAGTGATAGTTTTAATACGTTCTATGATACGATAAAAGAATCTACACTTTTGAGTTATTCACATCAAAAATATTCTTTTGATCGCTTAGTGGAAGATTTAGAGTTAAAACGTGATGTTAGTCGTAATGCAATTTTTGATGTGATGTTAACATTACAAAATGTTGGAGATGATGTATTACTATTTAATATCGAGGAAAATGCTACTAATATCATCACTGATTCTGGTAGTACTACTTCAAAATTTGACCTTGAGTTTAGTTTCCAAGAAGTTGGTAGCTATTTATCATTTCAAATAGTATACAATACGGATGTATATGATGAAGGGATGATAAAGATGATGATGGTACATTTTAAACAATTACTAAATAGTCTATTATCTAATCCAAAATTGCCAATAGGTTCTATAGATTACCTTTCAATAGTAGAAACAGAAGAGTTATTATTTGATTTTAATGATACTGAAGTTTCTTACCCAATAAATAAAACTTTAATAGATGTATTTGAAGAAAAGGTAATAGCAATTCCTAATGCAGTTGCAATTGTTTGTGGGGGTAAAACTCTTACATATAAAGAATTAGATGAGTTGTCTAATCAATTGTCTCACTATTTAATAGGGAGAGGTGTGTTTAAAGAGGAGCTTATTCCGATTTGTGTAGAACGTTCTTTAGAAATGATGATTGGAATATTAGGGGTTTTAAAATCTGGAGCAGCATACGTTCCTATAGATTCTTCACTCCCTGATGAACGTATTTCGTATATTATAGATGACACAAAATCTAGACTGATTATTAGTAATTTAGATGTCAAGTCATTTGAAAATAAAGAGATTATAAATCTTGATTCATTTAAATATTCTGATTTTTCACAAACTAAATCGGATGCTAAAATCGATGTAAATCAATTGGCGTATGTTATTTATACTTCAGGTACTACAGGCATGCCTAAGGGAGTAATGATAGAGCATCAATCATTGATGAATTATTTATGTTGGGGTTCATCTTATTATTTGAAAGAGCAAGCGCCAAATTTTGGGTTATTCACAGCATTATCTTTTGATTTAACTGTTACCAGCTTATTTCTACCATTACTAAATGGGGGAAGACTTGAGGTTTTTGATGCAGATAAGGATATTTCACAAGTGCTTTTAGATTATATGAACAGTGATATTTCTTGTATTAAATTAACTCCTGCTCATATTAATTATATAGATGGTTTAGATATAAAGTCTAGTAATATAGAAGTTGCTATTGTAGGAGGAGATACTCTTCATAAAGATCATATTGATATTTTAAGAAGAATAAACCCATCGATAAAGATATATAATGAATATGGACCTACAGAGTCAACTGTTGGGGCTATAGTTTATGATGTTATCTCATCAGATGAGGAAATTCTAATAGGATCTCCCATAGCAAATACAAATACGTATATTTTGGATTCAGATCTGAAATTGACACCTAAAGGTGTTGTAGGTGAAATTTATTTAGGAGGACTAGGTTTAGCGAGAGGATATTTTAATCAATCAAACCTTACATTAGAAAAGTTTATAAATAATCCTTTTAAAAATGATAGTAAAATATACAGAACAGGTGATTTAGGAAAATGGTTGCCAGACGGTACAATAGCATTTTATGGTAGGGCAGATAATCAAGTAAAAATAAGAGGACACAGAATAGAATTAGGAGAGATAGAACAGGCCTTAAAAGAAGAGGCAAACATTACGAATGCCGTAGTTTTGGTTAAAGAATATTTAGATGAGAAAACTCTAATTGCTTATATAACAGGAGCAGATATGAACTTCAAAGAAATAAAAAGCTCTTTGAGGAAGAATTTACCAGAGTACATGATACCTAAGTTCTATGTAGAACTTGAAACAATTCCTTTAACATCAAATGGTAAGGTGAATAGAAAGGTGTTATTGTCTATAGAGGATTATAAGGTAGAGGAGAACGAGTATGTTGCTCCAACTTCAAAAACTGAAATTCAATTAGTAACTATTTGGAAAGAAATACTTGGGATTGAAAAAATAGGCGTCACTGATGATTTTTTCGAATTAGGAGGGCATAGTATCAAAGCTACTAGGTTAATCAGCGAATATCATAGAGTATTTAATGTAAAACTTAGTTTGAGAGATTTGTTTGTCCAAAAGACTATCGAAGAACATTCTAAATTATTATTGCTTTCTAATATTGAAGCATATCAGGAGATTCCTTGTGTTGAATTACAAGAGAGTTATCTAGTTTCAGATGGGCAACGTAGACTTTGGGCATTAAGTCAGTTAGAGGAAGCGTCAGTAACGTATAACATGCCTTTTCAAATAGAATTGGCAGGAGATTATAGTGAGGAATATTTTCAATTATCTCTAGATGCTGTTATTGCTCGTCATGAGATATTAAGGACTGTTTTTAAGCCAAATGTATCTGGTGAAGTCCGTCAGTATATTATTGCTAAAGAATCTTTTGATTTTAAGCTCTGTTATTTAAATTTTCAAGGAGATGCTCATCCAGAGAAAAGTGCTCAATCTTATATTTCAAAAGATTCATACGCACCATTTGATTTAGAAGCAGGTCCTTTATTAAGAGCTAGTTTACTTAAGTTATCAGAAAATAAGTTTGTCTTCTATTTTAATATGCATCATATCATTAGTGATGGTTGGTCAATGGATGTATTATCAAAAGAGGTGATCTCTTTTTACCAACAATATAGTGAAGGTCATATGCCAGTTATAGCGCCTCTTAAAATTCAATATAAGGATTATGCTGCTTGGCAATTATCTCAGATGAATGATGAGTCTAATATGATTGATAAGACCTATTGGATGGAGAAATTATCGGGAGAGTTACCCTTACTAGATTTACCAGCTACTAAAGCAAGACCAACTGTTAAGACCTATAATGGGCATAGTTTTAAGACGTATTTATCAAAGGATCTAACGTTAGATTTAAAACAGTTTAGTCAAGATAGAGGTGGTAGTTTATTTATGAGTTTATTATCTGTATTGAATGTACTGTTTAATAAGTATACATCTGAGCAAGATATTATCATAGGGAGCCCCGTAGCAGGCCGAGATCATTCAGATTTGAATGATCAGATAGGTTTTTATGTGAATACATTAGCTTTTAGAAGTTTTGTTAATCCTAGTGATAGTTTTAATACGTTCTATGATACGATAAAAGAATCTACACTTTTGAGTTATTCACATCAAAAATATTCTTTTGATCGCTTAGTGGAAGATTTAGAGTTAAAACGTGATGTTAGTCGTAATGCAATTTTTGATGTGATGTTAACATTACAAAATGTTGGAGATGATGTATTACTATTTAATATCGAGGAAAATGCTACTAATATCATCACTGATTCTGGTAGTACTACTTCAAAATTTGACCTTGAGTTTAGTTTCCAAGAAGTTGGTAGCTATTTATCATTTCAAATAGTATACAATACGGATGTATATGATGAAGGGATGATAAAGATGATGATGGTACATTTTAAACAATTACTGAATAGTCTGTTGTCTAATCCTGATCTATCTATAGATTCAGTACCATACCTTAATAAAGGTGAAAAAAGCCAATTATTAGAAGGCTTAGATGCGACTGATGTTGCATATCCTGAAAATAAAAATATCATAGACTTATTTGATATTCAAATAATTGAAAACCCAAATGCAGTTGCAGTAGAACTAGATGATAGACAGTTAACATATAAAGAATTAGACGTATTATCAAATCAATTAGCACATTATCTATTAGAAAATGGAGTGCAAAAAGAAGAGCTTATTCCGATTTGTGTAGAACGTTCTATAGATATGATCGTTGGAATATTAGGGATTTTGAAATCGGGCGCAGCTTATGTTCCTATTGATCCTAGTTTTCCAGAAGAGCGTATTTCATATATTATAAATGATACAAAATCTAGACTCATTATTAGTAACTTAGATGTCAAATCATTTGAAAATAAAGAGATTATAAATCTTGATTCATTTGAATATTCTAATTTTTCACAAACTAAGGTGGATACTAAAATTGATGTAAATCAATTGGCGTATGTTATTTATACCTCGGGTACTACAGGAGCTCCTAAAGGAGTTCTGTTAGAACATCAGAATGTAGTGCGCTTACTTTTTAATGACGGCGCATTATTTGACTTTAGTCATGAAGATGTTTGGACTATGTTCCATTCATTTAGTTTTGATTTTTCTGTTTGGGAAATGTATGGAGCTTTACTATTTGGAGGTAAATTAATTATTGTAAGTTCTAAAGTAGCTAAAGACCCTGTTTTATTTTCTAATATGATAGAAGAAAAAGGAGTAACTGTATTAAATCAGACACCTTCAGCATTTAAACTTTTTCAACAGGAAATACTTAATAGTTCAAGAGATATTTCGTTACGATATATCATATTTGGAGGTGATAAGTTAGTTCCTTCCCTTTTATTAGATTGGCACACTACTTTTCCTGATTGTAAATTAATTAATATGTATGGGATAACGGAGACTACAGTACATGTTACTTACAAGGAGCTTAAAGGTGAGGATGTGATGTCGCAAGTAAGTAATATAGGAAAACCTATACCTACGTTAAGTTGTGTTATTTTAGATCAACACCAACAATTGGTTCCTGTAGGAGTTACAGGAGAGCTTTATGTGTCAGGAGCAGGAGTTGCTAGAGGGTATTTAAATAGACCAGAACTAACCAAACAGCGTTTTGTCCAAGTAAGCATAGATAACCTAGAAGAGAAATTGTTTTATCGTTCAGGAGATTTAGTTAAAGTACTGAGTAATGGAGAAATTGAATATGTAGGGAGAATAGATAATCAAGTAAAAATACGCGGACATAGAGTAGAGTTAGGAGAAATTGAACAGCAAATTTTAAGGGATGAATCTATTAGTGAGGCAGTTGTAATCACTAAGGAAGAAAATGAGGATAAAATTATTGTAGCATATCTTATTTCAGATAATTTGGATAAGAAAGCATTAAGGGGTTATTTAAGAACGGAACTCCCTAGTTATATGATACCTAGTTACTTTGTACAAGTAAGCTCTATTCCCTTAACATCCAATGGAAAAATTGATAAAAAATTATTACCAGAAGTAAATGAGAAAGACCTTATTAAAGAGAAATATTTAGCTCCAGATACAGATAAAGAGAAAATATTAGCAGAAGTATGGAAAGATGTACTTAGACATGATTCAATAGGTAAAAATGATAATTTTTATAATTTAGGTGGGGACTCCATTAAATCTATTCAAGTGGTTTCACGTTTAAAAGAACATGGATATAGCTTACGAGTAGATCAAGTTTTAAGAAATCCAATTTTGATGGATTTAGCAAAGCAATTAATGTTAAATACACGCTTAATCGATCAGTCTCCAGTAGAAGGAACTGTAAAATTAACACCTATTCAGCATTATTTCTTTACTGATGATCAAATTACTGTTCATAATCATTACAATCAATCAGTTATATTGAAAAGTAATGAGAATGTTGATACTACTATTTTAAGAAAAACTATTTCTGACTTGGTAACTCATCATGATGCATTGCGTATGATTTATAAGAAAGGGGACAATGGATGGACTCAAATAAATCAAGGTGTATCTTCTACTAGTTTTTCTGTCGATTTTCATAATGTTAGTAATGAAGATGACGAACTAGGAGTTATGGCACAATTGGGAGAAAAAACGCAAGCTAGTATTAATCTAGAAGACGGTCCTCTATTTAAAGTATTGCATGTTAGGCTTTCTGATAGCGATCGTATTATTCTTATTCTCCATCATTTAGTGATTGACGGGGTCTCGTGGAGAATATTACTAGAGGATTTATCAACATTATACCTTAACTATAAAAATAATGTTGCTTCTAAATTACCACTTAAAACTGATTCTTTCCAGCATTGGTCTTCTTTACTACAAGAGTATTCAAAAAGTCCAAAATTAGAAGTAGAGATTGATTATTGGAAAAATATTTGTGATCAAGAAATCCAGCCTATATCTAAGAAAAAGATAGTAGATACTACCACCACAAATGAAGAATCTGCTAGTGTCTCTTTTACTTTAGATAAAGAAATTACATCATTATTAAAAACAAAAGTTCATGGAGTATACAACACAGAAATTAATGATGTATTATTAACGGGTCTAGGAATGGCTATAGAAAATACTTTTGGGATAGAGAAAAGTATTTTGAAAATGGAAGGGCACGGTAGAGAGGAAATTATAGATCAAGTTGATATAAGTAGAACCGTAGGTTGGTTTACAACAATGTATCCGCATGTATTAAGTGTATCTAGTAATAACAACATATTAGAAAATGTTGTAAATGTCAAAGAATCACTTAGAAAAGTGCCAAATAAAGGAATAGGTTATGGAGTCCTAAAATATCTAACTGAGACACCTCTTAAAGATGTTATTTCTTCTGTCGTATTTAATTATTTAGGAGATTTTGGAGATAGTGCAGGAAGTTCAGAGAATTCTATATTTGATTATTCTTCAGAATATATTGGATTACCCTCGGATAAAAGTAATAAAGATAATACTGTTTTAGATGTATCTGGGATGTTAGTTTTAGATGAACTTAGTATGTCAATACGATATTCTACATTTTTATATAACGATGCGTCTATGAAAGAACTCATCAATTCATATAAAAAATGTTTAATAGATATTATAACAGAGCTTGCAGCTATTGAAGAGAGGTTAATTACTCCTTCTGATTTGACTTTTAAAGATTTAACTATTGATGAATTGTCAAAATTAAACGCTGATAATACAATTGAAAATGTTTATAAGTTGTCACCATTACAACAAGGTATATACTATCATTGGTTGTCAAACTCATCTGCCACAATGTATTTTGAGCAAATCTCTTATAGATTAAAAGGTGTGGGGGTAAACATGAAATCTGTAGAGAAGGCTTATCAAAATCTAGTTGATAGACATGCAGTTTTAAGAACAAGTTTCACAAATAATTATGGAGGAGTTCCTCTTCAGTTTATTAGAAAGAAGGTTGATGCTGATTTTGAATACTTAAGATTACCAGATGCAATAGAGAATAGTAAGGTAAGTTCTTATATAAACGAGATTAAGAAAACAGACAGAGAAAAAGGATTTGACCTAGAGAATGGTTCACAGATGCGATTAATCGTATTAGACCTAGGTAATGATGAATTTGAATTTATTTGGAGTCATCATCACATATTAATGGATGGTTGGTGTGTAAGTATTTTAATTAATGATTTTTATGAATTATTAAATTCTAATAAACCAAAATCACCTATTGCAAATTCTTTACAATATTTTAATTATATAGAGTGGTTAGAAAAATTAGATGAAAGAATTTCTTCAGAATATTGGAAAAATTATTTATTAGATTATTCTACAGTTTCAAAAATTCCTTTTAGAAATAGCACAAAAATCTATGAAGAGTATACGCTTTGTCACGAAAATTTAAGAATTGAAGGAAAAGCATTTAAGAAGATAACTCAATTATGTGCAGATATTGGAATCACTCAAAATATTTTTATTCAAGGAGTTTGGGGGTATCTATTATCTAGATATAATAATACCCAAGATGTAGTTTTTGGTTCGGTAGTTTCTGGAAGACCAGCTGATTTACCTAATGTAGAAAACATGATTGGTTTATTTATTAATACAATTCCCGTAAGAGTAAGATATACTAAAGAAGATACACCTGTTACACTATTAAAAGAGCTTCAAGATCATTTCATAACAGGCACTTCCCACCATTACCTGAATTTATCACAAGTACAGTCTCAGAGTGAATTAGGGAAAGATTTAATTGATCATATTACGGTATTTGAAAATTACCCTGTACAAGAAGCTATAAAAGGTGATTTAGAGAGTCATGAAAATCAAGATGGTAATAAATTGGAAGTGCAGTCTGTTGATTCAATTGAACAAACAAATTATAGTTTTGAAATAACAATTGGAAGTACAGATTCATCAATGTCTATACAACTTAATTATGATGGTTCTGTGTATGATAAAGAATTAATGCCTTATCTAGGGAAACATCTTGAAAAATTGATAGTAGAGTTTTGTGATTATTCTGATCAAAAACTAGATTCGTTTAATTATTTGACGCAAGAAGAAGAGAACGAATTACTAAATACATTCAATGATACCGAAGTTTCTTATGTAAAAGAAAAAACCTTTGTAGATATATTTCAAGAGAAAGTTGATCAATTTCCTGATAATATCGCTGTCATAAGTGGCGATAACACATATACGTACAAAGAAGTTGATCTTTTGTCCAATAGATTGGCTCATTATATTAAAAATGAACTGTTAATCTCTAAAGGCGATATTGTAGGTGTTAAACTAGATAGGAGTGAGTGGTTAATGATTAGTGCTCTAGCCATATTTAAAGTTGGAGGGGTATATTTTCCAATAGATCCTTCATACCCAAAAGAAAGAATTGATTATTTGATTAGTAATAGTAAAGCAAGACATATTATAGATTTAGATTTCTTGTCTTCTTTCAAATCATTAATAAATAAATTATCAGGAGAAAGTCAAAAAGAAATTGTTGATAGCACAGATTTAGCATATATCATATACACATCAGGATCTACGGGGAACCCTAAGGGAGTGATGATTGAACATGAAGGGATGTTAAATCACATGTTTGCGATGCAACAAGAATTAGATTTAAATGAAGACAGTATTATTGTCCAAAATGCTCCTAGTACTTTTGATATTTCTATTTGGCAGCTTTTAAATAGCCTCATTGTTGGAGGAGCTACAACCATATATGACCGTCAGCTTGTTTTAAATCCAGAATTATTTTTAAAACAATTACTACGACAAAATGTAACGATCTTACAGGTTGTTCCTAGCTACTTAAAATCTCTGATTGAGTCTGATGACATTATAGGAGGGAATCACTTTGATAAACTTTCATACTTGTTAGTGACCGGAGAAGCTGTGAATGTAGACCTAGTAAATGAAGTTTTTAAAAGATATCCTAAGTTAAAGATCGTTAATGCTTATGGACCTGCAGAAGCTTCAGATGATGTTACATTACATATTATGGATCGTTGTCCACAAGGACTTAATGTTCCTGTAGGAAAACCTATCCAAAATATGAGTATATATGTATATGATGATTTTTTTCAGTTATGTGGAAAAAACATCCCAGGAGAAATATATGTATCTGGAGCTGGTATTGCTAGAGGATATTTAAATAATCCAGAACTCACTAAGGAAAAATTTATCGATAACCCATATAATAAAAATCAAAAATTATATAGGACAGGTGATATCGGAAGATGGCTTTCAAATGGGACATTAGAGTTCATCGGTAGGAAAGATGATCAAGTTAAAATTAGAGGTCATCGTATTGAGCTAGGCGAAATAGAATATCAACTGCAAATTCATGATGCTATTGAATCTTCTGTTGTAGTAATTAAAATTTCAGATGCAGGAGATAACGAATTGGTTGCATACATAGTTTCTAGTCAAAAACTGAATGAAGTAGCGCTGAGGAAATATTTATCAGAAAAATTGCCTGACTATATGCTTCCTAGCTATTTTATACAACTAGATGCATTACCCTTGACATCAAATGGAAAAGTTGATAAGAAATCGCTACCCCTCCCTAAGGATATTGGGATTGTGAATAGTATAAAGTATGTGGCGCCTAAGACCGATAAAGAGAAAATGTTAATATCAGTTTGTAAAGATGTTTTGAAACGAGATGATATAGGTGTTAGTCATAGTTTTTATCAAGTAGGAGGCGATTCTATTAAATCTATACAAATGGTTTCTCGTTTAAAACAGAAAGGATACACCCTTAAAATTGAACATATATTACGATATCCTATTTTACAAGAAATGGCCGTATATCTTGAAGAAGGAGTGAGAGCAGTTGATCAATCTGAAGTTCTTGGAAATGTAGAGTTAACACCTATACAAAAAGAGTTTTTTAGTGACCCAGCAATTAAAAATCATCATTACTATAACCAATCTATAAAACTTAAGAGTAATGAGTTTTTAGATAAAGAGGGTCTTATATTTTGTTTTGATGCATTAACTAAACATCACGATGCTTTAAGAACAATTTTCAAGAAAAAAGATACATGGACTCAATATAATCGACCATTTGAAGAAGGTCAATATGATTTGAAATTTTATGATTTAAGAGACGCTGACAATGAGACAGAAGAATTGCTTAACTATGGAAAAGAGCTGCAATCTAGTATTCATATAGAAAATGGCTCTTTATTTAAGATTGGTCATTTCCGATTATCTGATGGTGATCGATTAGTTTTAATTATTCATCACTTAGTCATAGATGGTATTTCTTGGCGCATTTTGTTAGAAGATTTAACAAATCTTTATAGTATGTACCTAGAAGGAAAAGATATTCAGTTACCTCTTAAAACGGATTCATTCCAACGTTGGGCAACGCTACAAAAAGAGTATGCAAACAGTGATAAAATAAAATCAGAACAACAGTATTGGGATCAAATATGTAAACAAGATGTTCCTGATTTACCTATTGATAAAGGAGCATTAAATGATGTTATTCAGCTTGATAAGACATATTCTTTCGCGTTAAATAATGAGTTAACTAGTTTGTTGCAAAATAAAGTGCTTGGAGTTAATGATTTAGGAATGAATGATGTCCTACTTACTGGGCTAGGGTTAGCTCTTAATGATACTTTTGGAGTCTCTAAGTCTGTTATCAAAATGGAAGGTCACGGAAGAGAGGATATTTTAGGGGATATCGATGTGGGTAGAACAATAGGGTGGTTTACATCAGTATTTCCATTTATTCTAAATGTCGACGTTGATACCAATGATCTTTCAGCAAATCTTTTACACGTTAAGGAAGCTTCAAGAAAGATCCCCAATAATGGAATTGGATATGGAATGTTAAAGCATTTGAGAGATAATTCTTTGTTGAGTATTAAACCTTCTATAGAATTTAATTACTTAGGAGATTTTGGTAGTAATGTTGGTGATAATACAGATTCATTGTTCTCGCATACTAATGATCAGATAGGCGCAGATAATAGTGCCCAAAATGGATTTGATACATTATTTAATGTAAATAGTATTATGGCTTCTGGACAATTGTCTGTTGGGATAAGCTATTCAACAAATTTATATGATGAGGAAACCATTAAACATTTAATAAATAGTTATAAAAAGTTTGTCATTGATCTAATTGAAAAAGTATCTCAAAAGAATGATTTAGATGCAACATCGAATATAGGTGATGTGATTACTATTTCAGAAAATCAAAAACTTCCAATCAAGAATAAATCTGGACATGGAAGATTTGGTCCCATTGTAATTTCTAATTATAATGAGGAAACCTTTGAAAAAGAGTTTAGAAGATTTTTATCATTATATCCAGTTCTTAATATAGGATTTGAAAAAGATGAAAAAACAGGACAAGTCTTACAAAGGATTCTTCCTCCAGAAGAAGTTAATCTGAGTATTCAAATTGAAAATGATTTTCATATAAGTAAGTTGGACGAAATAAAGAAAAATATTGATTTATTTTTTGATGAACCTTATGTAATACATAATGGCAGTCAATTAATTAGACTTTTCTTAGTGATTGATCAAGAAAATAATGAGAATGCATCTTTATTTATGGCAATTCATCATTCTATTACAGATATGTATACCAATGATATTCTTTTTGAAAACTTACAGAGATTCTTTGATCATAAAGAAGTTGATACAGCATTTATTTCAAATTTCGATTTTATCAAATGGCAAACGAAGTTTTTGAAAACTACATTAGGACGTAGCCAAAGAGATTTTTGGACAAATTATTTAGGCAAATCTAAATATCTTAATCAAAAAGAAACTAAGGTAGATATATCCACTAAAAGTATAACTCAAGAAATAATAATAGCTGGTGATCAATATACTATTTTGAAAGAAAATGCAGAAAAACTTAACCTTTCTGTCTCTGCATTATTCATTGCAAGTCATCAGAGATTATTAAATGAATTAGAACTAGGAGGTAGATGTTTACAAATGGTTCTAGTGAATGGAAGAGAACAAGTTATAGAAGAACTTGATATGACTAAAGTACTAGGTGTTATTAATAATGATTTACCAATACCTATTATAGAATGCAAAGGTTTGTCTATAAAAGAACATTCATACGCTGTTTATAAAGAGTATTTAGAATCACGTCTATATCAACATATTCCTTATGAAGTGATCAAAAATGACTTTAAAGAGAAAACGGGAATAGATATAAGTGAAAAAATGGCTGGCGAATTTAATTTTCAGGCTAAAGAACATGTTAAATTAAACGAGGAAGTCGTTAATCAAGTAAGCGTGTCTATAATCGATAACGATATCTCAAACAGAGTTGATTTTAAATGTATTCATTATGAAAATGCTTTTAAAATCGTATTAAATTGTCCTAAGGGATTATATGACGAATCCAAAGATAGACTACAATTAAATCTTTTTATTCAGAAAAGAATCCTTGAATTAGGATAAAAGTATTGAGCGTTTTCTCAATACTCTTCAATACGTAAGAAAAATACGTGTAATCCCAAGTATTAATCCACAAGGCTGTCAATAGAATCAATAGAATTTTATTCTATTGATAGTCTTATTTCAAGTAATTATTAAGTAAAGATCAAATCTACCCATAGCATGGGCAGGGATATTATTGTCAAAAAATAAATTTAAAATTATAAAATCATGGAAATTAAAAATGAAGATTTAGTATACATCAAACAGAATTTAGCAATTGAACCTCTTGTAGATAATTGGTATGCTTGGCCTCATTTGGTATCACCAGCAACAGCGGCGATGAATATAAAAGATAGACATCTTAAAATCATGAATTCATATGTTCAAAATCCTATGATTCATGCGGCTGCAGTAAAAACGCCAAAGATGTTAGGAGGCCCATTTATTGATTATGATGGTAAAAGAGTAGATGAGATACAAGGCCTCATTGATAATACAATGGCAAGCTGTGATAAACTCTTAGCGTTAAGAGAAGATATTTTTGAATTAAATGCGACACTTAAAAAAGAAGCAAAAGGATATGCATTAACAGAACTCTATAAAAAAGTCCCAGAGAGTTTGCAAGGGATGGTAGAGTTAGTTTATGATATCAATAATAATCCTTCTTTTAGAATTTTTGAATCCTTATTGTATGAAACTGAGTACTATAATGAATCATTACAAAGTTTTAATCTATTTCTTGTTGAAGACGATGATTCAAGATCCTTCGTTTTAAGCACACCAAAATTACCTGGAGAGGACATCTTACGTGTTAATTTACCTTTCAAGAGTGAGAAAATAGATCAACTCTTTGAAATGGAAGATACTCCTAGAACTTACGGAGAAATTAGAGAAATTTATAATATAGCTCCTGAAGATGAAGCATTGTTTAAGAGTTTCTTTACAACCGAGGCTCCGAAGAAATATGAGAGGTACACAGGAGAGGGCGTTCTCACTCGATACTTTGGACATGCTTGTATTCTTACTGAAACAAAAGAAACGACAATACTAGCAGATCCTTTAGTAAGTTACGGGTACGATACAGACATCTCTAGATATTCTTATGAAGACTTACCAGACACTATAGATTATGTACTAGTAACACATAATCATCAAGACCATATCCTTTTTGAAACACTTCTGCGATTAAGAAGAAAAATCAAAAACATAGTAGTTCCAAAAAGTAATGGAGGGTACCTCCAAGATCCAAATCTTAAGTTAATGTTCCAAAAGATAGGATTCAATAACATTATTGAATTAGGAGAGATGGAGACGATAGATTTTGAAGATTGTTCTATTACAGGTTTACCATTTGTGGGTGAACATTGTGATTTAGACGTAAGAAGTAAATTATGTCATCATGTAGAGTACAAGGATGGTTTTAAAATATTATTTGCAGCAGATTCTTGCAATGTATCTCCAAGATTATATGAGCGTATTCGTGATATAATAGGAAATATCAATGTAATCTTTTTAGGGATGGAATGTGAAGGAGCTCCACTTACGTGGCTATATGGACCTTTAATGCCAGAAACATTACCTAGAGATCAAGATGAATCAAGAAGACTGGCAGGATGTAATTTTGAACAAGCAAGAGCATTAGTCGATATTTTTAATCCTGAAGATGTTTTTGTGTATGCTATGGGTATGGAACCTTGGCTTAAATATATAAGTTCCATAAAGTATACAGATGAATCTTTACCTATCGTAGAATCAAATAAACTACTGGATTACTGCACTGAAAATGGAATACGCCCTGAAAGGCTATTTGGAGAAAAAATCATTGAATATAATAATGATTTAGTTCTAGCTTAAAAACACAAACTAATTTAAAGGAAATCCCAACCTCATCATATAATATGAGGTTAGGATTGATTTTATCTTTTGAAATGAATTAATTATTAACCGTAAAAAATAAATAATGTCAAAGACAATTTTTATAAACGTTTTTTTAGTGCTGTTAACAACCACAGCCTTAGCTCAAAAAAGTGTTGAGATTTCAGGAGTGCTTTCAGGATTAGATCCTGAAGATAAACTTATATACGCTTCTGTTATTGTTAAAGATACTACAGATATAGTAGAAGCTGTGATTACAGATGAACAGGGATTTTTTAAAATAAGTGATCTTTCTGTTGGAACGTATACTTTAGAGGTTCAATATCTTGGTTATGAGAGTTATACTTCTCCGTTAGTTATAGATGGTTCTGTTGCAAAAATAGATTTGGGATCTATTAAACTCAAGTCGGATGTGACTTCTCTAGACGAGGTGGTTATTTCGGGAGAAACCTCACAAGTCTCTTTAAAATTAAACAAGAAAGTATTTAATGTAGGGAAAGATCTATTATCTCAGAGTGGTTCAGCGACACAGGTTTTAGAAAATGTGCCTTCTGTTTCAGTAGATCCATCTGGTGCTGTAAGTTTAAGAGGAAATAGTAATGTTCTCATTCTTATTAATGGGCGAAAGTCTGGATTAACTTCTACAGAAGGTTTAGAACAAATTCCTTCAGAAACAATTAAAGAGATAGAAGTTATTGCAAACCCTTCAGCTAGATATGATGCAGCAGGATCTGCAGGAATCATTAATATCATTTTAAAGAAAAATAAAAAAAATAATCTTAATGGTTCAGTAAAATTAATCTCAGGTATTCCTAATGACTATAGAGCCATAGCGAACCTTAATTATAAAAAAGGCAAAATAAATCTCTTTACAAACTTAGGGATTCGATATACAGATTATGTAGGTCTATATACCAGAGATCAAACTACGTTTAATGATACAGGAAATACCTTTATAAATCAAAGAGAGGATCAGGATAGACATGATGATGGACAACTTATTTATGTAGGATTTGATTATGAAATAAATGATAAGAACAGTATCACCGCTGCTTATTATCGAAATGAGACAGAAGACAGTGATGATACTGTATTGAGGTTTGATTTTTCAGATGGGGTTTCAATTGATAGTACCTTAGTAACCAATGGGAATTCTGAAGAAGAGAGAAGTTATAATCAGCTCGAATTTAATTATACCAAAAACTTCAAAAAGGAGGGTATGAACCTTACTGTTGACTTTCAATATGACTTTTGGGATAGTTCTAAAGCCTTTAATATTGTCACAGGGAAAGTATTTCCAGAAGTGCAAGATGTAGGGTCTTTGTTAACAACTTCAACTAGAAAGAATGACGATATTGCTATACAATCAGATTTTGTAACTCCTTTAGGAGAAGATTCTTCGTTTGAAGTAGGTGTGAAATATGAAAATAGACTGATCACAACCAGTTTTCTAGCAGAAGAATTAAATAACAATGAGTTTGTCTCAATTCCAGAATTTGATAATGGATTGGATTATAGTGAGCAAATACTCGCTGGATACATCCAGTATAGTAATAAGTTTAAAAAACTAGGCTATTTAATCGGTTTAAGGACAGAATATACTAATATTGATATCGAAGATGTCAATCGTACAACAAGGTCTGTAAATAAGTTTACTAGATTTTTTCCAACGCTCAATTTAAGTTATGAGCTAAATGAAAAAGAAACGGTACAGCTTAGCTATAGTAAGCGTATTAATCGTCCCTCTTTAGACCAGTTAAATCCGTTTCCAGAACTTATTGATTTTAACTCTAGGTTTTTTGGAAATATTAATTTAACCCCTTCGTTTACAGACTCTGCAGAGATAACATTTCTTAAAAGGGGAACAGGTTTTACTATCAACCCTTCTGTATATTTTTCTACTACGACAGATTACTTTCAATATAACACGGTCCAAAGCCCTGAAGGTTTTTTAGAAACATCTTTAGTCAATCTAGATAGAGAGACACGATATGGTCTTGAGATTGCAGCACAGTATAAACCTATTAAATGGTTAAGCCTTATGGGCGAAGTTAACCTGTATAGATTTGAACAAGAAGGAGCCCTTGATTCTGTAGACTTAGGTTTTTCAGATGAAACATGGTATGGTGTTGTCGTAAGTCAAGTTAAACTCCCTAATGATTTTAGTTTTCAAGGAAGATATTTCTATCAAGCTCCACTGGGAAATGCACAAATACGGGCTAAATCAATCTCTTTTTTGAATTTAGCACTGAGTAAAAGTCTTTTAAATAAAAAATTGCAAGCAGTATTAGCTGTCAGTAATGTTTTAAATACTAGAAAGAGTAGAGAACGCACTTTAGGAAATAATTTTTTAGTAGATGAGGTTTTTAATCCTAATGCAGCACGTTGGACACTTAGCCTTCAGTACAAATTTAATAATAGTCAAGATAGAGAAGCTAAGGGGAGTAATCGAGATTAGAAAATATTCCTAACAACAAAATTTTGAGAATAAATTATGTAGAACTTAAAATATAATACAATGATAAGTACATATAAAAAAAATGATAACGAGTCTAACGTAAGTGGCTACTCTAGATCTTTTCCGACAGTCTTTAAATATTCAAATAATGATATTTTAGTAGATACTAATGATAAAGAATATTTAGACTTTTTTAGTGGAGCCGGAGCACTAAATTATGGACATAACAATACACTAATAAAAGACGAGATTCTTAAGTTTTTAGAGGGGAATGCCCCTGTTCATTGTTTGGATATGGATAGTGTGATGAAAATCAAGTTTTTGAAAAAATTTGAAAGAGTAATATTAAAACCTAGAGGTCTTGATTACAAAGTTCAATTTCCTAGCCCCTCAGGGACAAATGCTGTAGAGGCTGCGGTAAAATTAGCAAGGAAAATTACTCGACGTTCAAAAGTAGTATCCTTTACAAACTCATTTCACGGAATGACAGCTTCATCTCTTGCGCTATCAGGTAGTCAAGAGCACAAACAAAAAAATATCCCATCTCAGGATGTGATCTTCTTTCCGTTTGATGGATTCATGGGATCTGATGTAGATACCATGGATTATATCTCAAAAATGTTAACAAGTACGGGTTCAGGGGTAGAAATGCCAGCAGCAATTATTCTTGAAACCATACAAGCAGAAGGTGGTATAAAAGTAGCAAGTAAAAGTTGGTTGCAAAAATTAGAAAAGTTCACAAAAGAGAATGATATCATATTAATTGTGGATGATATACAGGCGGGTTGCGGAAGAACAGGTAATTTTTTCAGCTTTGAAAGAGCAGGGATACAACCTGATATTGTACTTCTGTCAAAATCTATTAGTGGTTATGGGATTCCATTGTCATTACTTTTAATGAAGCCAGAATTAGATATATGGTCTCCTGGAGAGCATAATGGAACTTTTAGAGCAAATAATTTAGCACTATGTGCAGCAACCAAAGCATTAGACTATTGGGTAAATAATTCCTTTGTAAAAGAGATCCAAGTCAAGTCAAATATCATTGCAGAAAAGTTAACTCAACTTTCTTTACATAAAGCTATTGTAGATATAAGAGGTATTGGGATGATGTGGGGGATAGAGTTTGAAAATGGAATTATAGCGTCAAAAATATCAAAATCACTTTTTGAAAACGGAATGATTATCGAAACTTGTGGCAATGTAGGTCAGGTAGTTAAGTTGCTTGCTCCTTTAACAATCACAGTAGAGAACCTAGAAAAAGGACTCCATATGATTGAAAAAACTGTATATCAAGTATGTGAAAAAAGAGAATTGATCCTAGAAAGTTAAGAGGAAATTTAACAGTATTTGATTTTACCAACACTAAAACTTTTTAAAATGTATTCACAAAATAAAACACAATTATTTCTATTACACTTTGCAGGAGGGAGTTGTTATTCTTTTGATTTTTTGAACGATGCTCTTTCTAAAAAGTTTGAATGTCACGCTTTAGAACTTCCAGGGAGAGGCAAAAGAAATCAAGAGGAGTTATTGCTCCATAAAGAGGAAGCGATTCTAGACTATTGTAATCAAATAAGAGCACTTCGCAATGATCAACCCTATGTTGTTTACGGGCATAGTATGGGGGCCACTTTAGGACTTTCTGTTGTAAAAAAACTAGAATGTTATTTTGATCCTCCAAAAATAGTAATTGTTTCAGGAAACGCAGGACCAGGGGCTTCTTATAGAGATATACAACGGTATGATCTCAATGATCTAGAATTTAAAGAAGAATTAAGAACGCTTGGTGGTGTTCCAGAAGAAGTCTTGCAAAATCAAGAATTATTTGATTTTTTCAGCCCTATTATGAGGGCAGACTTTAGGATACTAGAGAAGCATAAAAATTCTGAGAAAGGATTAGTGATTAATACGCCTATTTATGCCATTATGGGAGATGAAGAAGAGACAGTAAATGAAATTGATAATTGGAAAAACTTCACTAATGGAAGCTTCAACTCTAAAGTTTTGAAAGGCAACCATTTTTTCATTCATACACAAAAACAAGAGGTTTCCGCTATTCTAAATGGGTTTGCTCAAAACTCTTTTCAAAAACAGGTATAGCTTGTACTAAAAAAGATAAAGGAATACTTAAATGAGTTTTCTTTTACTGTAAGAGTTTGCCTTTATACGCTTTCGCGAAAGCGCATACATTCTTATCACATCACACTTATTAACGATTCAAATTAAATACACTTGAATAACACCTTGTTAGTTCTAATGTATTTGAATGCGATTAAAATTAAATGAAATGAAAAATAATATTTTAGGAAATAACACTTCAAAATTGATACCTATACGCTCTATACTAGGATATTCAGTATTAGCTATTGTTTCAGGACTATCTGGTTTTGCATTTATAGCAATAATCAATAAAATAATCAGTGATTCTATGGGGAATATACAGGGGGAGAACACGACTAATTACCTGTATATGTTTTTGGTGACGATCACTATCTTTTTTATTACGAGAAGATGGCTTTCAGGAGGAGTTATAAAATTGTCACAAGAGATTTATTGGAATATTAGGAAAGACGTCATTAAGTTAATCCTTAAATCACCTTATCGAAAACTTCAGGAATTTAAGGATGAGATATACTCTACATTGACAACAGATGTCAATAACATTACAAATGCCTCATTAATGGTGATCACTTTTTTCTCGTCTTTGATCCTTATCATTGCTTGCTTGGTGTATATGGCATTTTTGTCTCTAAGTCTATTCTTGATTAGTTTAGGAACTATTCTAGTAGGAGTTTTAATTTATGTGATACGGTCAAAGACGAGTAATAAGCAAATCATAGCGGTTAGAGAATTAGAAAACTCTTTTGTTAATGTATTTAATAGTATCCTTCATGGGGCAAAAGAGATTAACATAAATGAAGATAAGGGAACTCAAATTTATGATGAACAGGTAATGACCATCGCAAAAGAAGGGGAGATTACCTATATAAAAGCATTTATAAAATATTTAAATAGTGAATTAATAAGTCAACTCTTATTTTATGGATTAATCACATTTATCTTAGTATATGCCGAGTCTATACTCAATACGGCCTTAGATGTCAAAGTAAGCTTTGTCTTTGTGTTATTATACTTAATGGGGCCTATTGTAAATGTAATGACCATTGTTCCTATTATGAATAGAGCTGTTGTTTCATTAAAAAAGATGCAGACACTTAAGAAAGAGTTACAAAATCTAGAACATATAAAATCCCTTAGTACAGAAGATAAAGAAATCTTTAAAGGGTTTAGAAATTTGAAACTAACAGACTATACTTTTTCTTATGGTAAAGATCAGTTTTCTATTGGACCAATAAACTTGAGTGTGAATAGAAATGAGGCTGTTTTTGTGTATGGAGGAAATGGAGAAGGGAAAACCACTTTCATAAATACAGTGTTAAAACTCTATGAACTAGATGGAGGTGTAGCCTATGTAGATGACGAGTTAATCCCTGAAAAAGATTTAGGAAAAGTAAAAGCATTATTTGCACCTGTATTTAGCGATTTCTATTTATTTGATGATTTTTACGGTATAGAAACAGTGGATTACGATAAAATTCATAAATACCTTGAGCTCTTTGAACTTGAAGATAAAGTGCTTGTCAAGGACGGGAAGTTTTCTACAACAGACCTCTCTACGGGTCAACGTAAAAGACTTGCATTAATAAGCATCCTTCTAGAAGATAGACCCATATTAGTATTGGATGAGTGGGCTGCAGATCAAGACCCACATTTCAGACATAAATTCTACACAGAGATTATTCCTATTCTTATTAAAGAAGAAGACAAAACAATTATTGCAATTACTCATGATGACAGATATTATCATGTAGCTGATAAACTTCTAAAAATGGAATATGGAATACTAGAAGAGGTGACTACAAAAGAGCTAGTAACACTTTTCTAAATACGTTACTACGATGAGTTGCTTTTGAGAAAACTAGATGAAAGTTGTCGCAAGCCTACTTGTATAAAAAGGGGCATAGCACTTATTAGCATTTGACTAAGATTGGGTTTTCTGAAAAAAAAGAATCCTTCTTATGAGAATCGGAATCAAAAATAGATACACATATAATTTTACAAAGATGAAAACACTTAAAATATCACTTGTTGTACTCGTATCCATCGCTTGGATATATGTGACGACTCTTAAAATAGGTCCAATAAATTCTGTTGGAGAGTTATTTACTTATAAAACAGGACTACTATCAGTACCTATAGCAACAGAAGGAATTAAAGAAGTAAAAAGTGATTATGACTCTAAAATCTATATAGATGATATAGGCATCCCCCATATTTTTAGCGGTTCAGATAATGACGCTGCTTTTGCGTTAGGGTATGCGCATGCAAAAGATAGATATTTTCAAATGGAAATGGTTTCAAGAATAGTTCAAGGAAGATTATCTGAGATTCTTTCTGCCCAGACAATAGATTCTGATATATTTTGGAAACCCTATGAGTTTGAAAAAAAGTCAGAAGAATTACTCCTAGAATATCAAGAGAATTTCCCAGAATTTTATAATTACTTACAATCGTATTCAGATGGAGTAAATACCCTTCTAGCAGAAGAGTCGGATTATATAGATCCTCTTTATAAAATTATTGGCGAAAAACCAAGAGCATGGAAAACAGAGTATTCTTTACTTTTTACTTGGTATATGAGTTGGTCTTTAACGTATTTTGATCATCATGTAGATCAACAAGAGGTTTATGATAAACTATCACAAAATACTCAGGATTATTTTTTCCCTCAACAACCTTATGATTTACATACCATTTTGCCTTCAGAGGTTAATATCAATGAACTTGCGGTGTCTCCAGAAACAGTTGTCTCTTCTTTGCCAGCATTATCTGATGTAACGAAAAGAACAAAAGAATCGCCAATAGATAGATTTAAAGATAAGTTGTCAAAGACACATAAATTTTATCAGGGAATCGGAAGTAATAATTGGGTTGTAAATAATATAAAATCAAGTGATAATGGGACCATATTGGTAAATGACCCTCATTTGTCCTTAACACTTCCGGAAGCATTTTATGAAGCACACTTAGTATCAGATACATTTAAGGTATATGGTTTTACAATACCTGGCGTGCCCGTAGTTGTGAGTGGTCATAATGATAAAATTTCTTGGGGGATCACAAATGGGGAGTGGGACTTAGTAGATAGATACTCTTTAAAAGTGAAAAATGATAGTCTCTATTTCTATGAAGATAACTGGATTCCTTTTAATACAAAAGAGTACACATTAGAAATAAAAGGAAATGATGCATATACTTTTAAAAATAAGACAACAGTCCATGGGCAAGTTATTGAAGAAAATGATGCATACTATTCACAACATTGGTATGCAGCAGACAAAAGTTATTCTGTAAAAGCCATTTATGACGTGATGAAAAGCCAAAAATGGGACGAATTTAAAGATGCTTTGCAAAACTATAGCTACCCTCCACAAAATTTTGTGTACGGTGATATTTATGATAATATAGGTATTGTATGTGCTGGTGAGTTACCTGAAAGAGATCCAAATTACAGAGGACAAGTTCTGGATGGTTCTACCACCTATAAAGAAAATAAAGCATTGGATTCTTTGTGGTACACATACAATCCAGATGATAAGTTTTTGTTTTCTGCAAATCAACAACCTATTCAAAATGATGTTTATTTTGGAGCCCATGGACTGAAAGATGATTATAGGGTAAAACGGATTTACTCATTATTACAAGAAAGTAATAATTGGGGGGTCCAAAAAAACAAAGAATTACAGCTTGATGAGCATGATCTTTCTTTTATAGAATTTCAAAAACTACTAAGCAGTGATGATTCTTTAGATCAGAAATATAAAATAGCAGCAGTCCTGAAAAATTGGGACGGAAACATGAGTAGCGAAAGTGAACCTGCCCTTGCGTATGAAGTACTTAGAAGATCAGTAGAACTAGAAGCATCCATTTTTGCAGAAAATGTTCTTGAGGTTAATAAGGCCCCATCATTTAAATATTACGTAAAGTACTTAAATGATAAAAACTTTGTCATTCCTAATGCACCTCCCAAAAAGGAATTATTAGAAACGCTATTAAGAAAAACAGATTCTTTAATGCAAGGCTATTTTGGAGATACATGGGAAGATGTTATTTATGATAATGTATCAGATTTTACGGTAAATAATATTCTATTTATACCAGGTCTTGGCGAAAGTATTAATGGGGTAGGTGGCAATGTAAATTCAGTGAGTATGAATTCTGAAATGCATCATTCTGTATTTAGATCTATATATGAAATGAAAGATGGTGCAATTAGTGGGCAAACAATAATTGCAGGAGGACAAAGTGGTCTTATTAATTCTAGACACTATAAAGATCAATTAAAGTTGTGGAAAGAAGGAGAGTACAAGGAAACTCAATTTGAGAATGACCAAAATAAATTAGAGAATATCATTAACATAATAAAATTTGACCAATGAAAAATATTATAAAATATATACCGTACATAGTTGTTGTTTTACCTCAACTTTTTATAACTAATTATATCTTAATCATTGTAACAACTGTTTTAATAGGAGCGATATTTTCATTTTATATACAGCAAGAGAAAACCTTTTTAAAGGTATTCGTAACAAGTCTAATTAGTTTCTTACTGCTGTATTTTATATTTCAAGATCGTGTGCAATATGTAGTAGATATGTTAGGTAATTTGAGCCTTCCTAAAATATTAGCGCTAGTGATCTTTCCTGTTTTTAGCGCGCTCAATACCTCTATATTATTTAATCTAGGAAATAAAATAACTGGTTTTTTATTAAGTTACTTTAAACCCAAAGAACAGGTTCTATAATCATTTAACTTTCTAATATAATAGATAATTCTATTCTCATTTAATAGGTCATGATACTTCTGTATTGATCTGTTGAACTGGGTCTCTATATTCTTTTTTGTGTCTAATATATTGTTTTTGAGAGGTGTAGTCTGTGAGTTTGTCTTGGCTATAATTATTAATTGTTTAAAAAGAGCGTGTAGTTATGAAAATATTAAAATTCGGCGGTACATCTGTAGGATCTGCAGAAAACTTACATAAAATAAAAGATATTCTTATTGAAGATAATCAAGAGAAAATTGTTGTCTGCTCAGCGATGTCTGGAGTGACAGATCAGTTAATTGATCTAGATAAAAAAATACAACATAAAAAGATCTTAGAAGTACTTGAAATTCTTAATTCTATAGAGAATAAACATCTAGAAATGATAGAATCATTAATAAGCAGCCCTATAAAAAGAGTACAGCTTAAAGATCACATTTCTAAGGTGCTTATGGAACTCTTTGAATTGCATTCTAAAGATCATACATCAAAAATAACGTCAATTATTATAACAACTGGAGAGGTTTTATTAACACATATTTTCTCTTGTTTTTTAAACGAAATCGGTGTGTTTAATGAATTGATAGAGGCACAGAAATTTATGTGTGTTGATGAGATTGGAAACCCTAAGGTAGAAGAAATAACGATAAAATTAAAAGAGGAACTCCATAAGAAAAGAAAAGGGAACCTATATATCACTCAGGGGTTTATTTGTAGAAATAACAAAGGAGAAATATCTCATTTTAGTAGAGGAGGTAGTGATTATACGGCTACGATTATAGGGGCTGCACTGAACGTTAAAGAAATTCAAATATGGACAGACATAGATGGTTTGCAAAACAATGATCCTAGATATGTATCTGAAACCTATTGTATCCCAGAAATATCGTACGGAGAAGCTACAAGTTTAGCCTATTTTGGAGCTAAAATACTCCATCCAAGAACAGTAGACCCGTTAGTAGAAAAAGGAATACGAGTAGCTCTAAAAAATACATTTAATCCAAGATCTCAAGGGACAATAATATCTCATAAAAAAAACAGTAATGGGTGTAAAGCCGTGTCTGCAAAAGATAATATGACGGTATTTACTATTAAATCTCGAAGACACTTACAAGAATATGAATATTACGAAAAAGTATTTAGAACATTCAAAACACATAAGGCTCCCATACATATGGTTACAACCTCGGGAGATACGATTTCCTTAATAATAGATGATATCTCTAAAATTCATGCCATTATCCAAGAACTTAATACGTTCTCGGAAGTAAAAATGGCTCATGGCTTCTCCGTAATATGTATCGTAGGGAATTCTTTGATGTATGATAGTAATTCTTTTAAGATTTTCGAAGTCCTTAAAAATGTTTCTATTAGAATGATATCGTATGGTAGTAATGATGATTGTGTAAACATCTTAATAGCCACAAAAGATAAAGTACAGACATTAAATTTTCTAAATGAACAACTCTTTAAAGTAGCATACGAAACTGTGTAAAACAATTTTAGATATAGAAAAGTTCTAAACCTGAGGAACTTTAAAAATGTTCAGGGATAATAACAGATTAAATTTTAAATATCATGAAAAAAGAACTAAAAAAATTGAATCTCAAAAAAGATATCATTATCAAACTCGGTTTGGATAAAGTATCTGGTGGCGGTAGCCCATTTTTAGAAACAAGACTCAGTGATACTTGCCTTTGTGTATCTGAACCCGACTGCTAATTAATTAGCAAATGAAATACAAGGGGGTATTAACCCTTGTATTTCATTTTAGTGATGGGAATCCTCATGATGTCATATAGTCGTAATGTACCAACGTGTAAATATTTTAATAGCTAAAAATGGTAAAGTACAGACATTAAACTTTCTAAATGAGCAACTCTTTAGAGTACCATAGGAAACGATGTAAAGTAATTTTGGATATAGAAACGTTCTAAACCTGAGGAACGTTAAAAAATGTTCAGGGCTAGTAATAAGTTAAATTTTAAATATCATGAAAAAAGAGCTAAAAAAATTAAACCTCAAAAAAGAAGTGATTACCAACCTCGGTTTAGATCAAATATCTGGTGGGGGCAGCCAATTCTTGGAATCAAGGCTTAGTGACACTTGCCTTTGTATGTCTGAACCTGATAACTGTTAGTGAATACCTGAAGTACAGGGAGGTATGCCTCCTTGTATTTCACTTCAGTAATAGGAACTCTCAATGAAATAGCTTTGCTATTGTTGATAACTAGATGAACGTAACACCTACATGTTAATAGGTCTTATGTGTTTAAGAATTTTATATCATCAACATCTTAATAAAATAGAAAACATGAAAACAATTAAAAAAACGAAACTTGCTTT
Organism: uncultured Flavobacteriaceae bacterium; assembly: GCA_964351845.1. GTDB lineage: Bacteria > Bacteroidota > Bacteroidia > Flavobacteriales > Flavobacteriaceae > Dokdonia. The sequence continues at coordinate 40,269 of CAYGQJ010000020.1, forward strand.
GGAAAAGCAGATTATTACAAAGCTCACAGAAGAGACTATAAAGGGCGGGTATATTGCAATTGCCACACAAAGTGATCAGCAAAAAACAGGATGCCAGACTAATTGTCAACCAAGTAATAAAAGTTTCAACTGTTAGCCGTTGAATCCAAATGACCCAAAAGATAGTGGTTATCCTTACTAAAAATAGACCATTATGTTTTAGCTTCTTTTAGCTTTGTATTATAAGTGCGTATAACAATAAAAAATATGTTGTTTATATAAGAGTAAAGGGTCTTGACTTTACATTCACAAAACAAAACGTCTTCTTACACCGCATACTATATATCAATAATACGAAATAGCCAGCATAGTATGTAGGTCTCGTATATCTGGGTATTTGCTTTCGCGAAAGCGAACATAAGAAACATCTATTAGTATAAAATGTTTTTAAAATACCTCATTGTTATTTGTGAAGCCTACCTATAATAGTCAAGGTTCTTTACTTTATTTCAAAATAATTTAATAAACTAATCAAAATGAAAAATACTAAATCAAAATGCACGTGCGCTCAAAGAGGCGTGACGTGTGGCCGTAAATTAAGTTTAATGAAACAAAGCGAAGTCACAAAAGAGAGCAGTCTTAAGGAGATCATATGTCCCTTGAGAAGTGCATTAATTTTAGCTTCATAATGGATTGTATACTACATTGTGAATACACAATATAATACAACTATAATATTTATAATATTAGGCAGTCTACTTTTGCCAATACTACCCAATCAAAATGACAATGCAGTACGTATATAGTATATCCTATACCTTTTATGAGTACTGTCAATTTGATCTTTCTTTTAAAAAATAAGAACACCATAAAGCAGTGAGACTATGAATGTAGAATTAGAATATGCGCCCAAAGTCACTTTAAAAGAAATAGTTCCAATGGTTTTAGAAATCAAACAAGATCATATCAACTTATTAGGAACTCAATTTTTAATATTAATAGATGAAGAAGGTAATTTTAAGAGAATAAAAAACATACTCTTGGATGAGTCAAGTTCCTCCAAGTTAACACAACTATTGTGGAATTTTGCTTTTGTTCACCTTACAGTACAAAGATCTCGCGGGCAATTTGGCCATAGTGAGATAGGCGTTAACATTAAAAATATCTTAAACAAAATCTTAAGTAAACTCAGGAGATGTAGGAGTATGTGCGATATAACAACACTCATCCAGTATATGGAAAGGGAAGGCATGCGTATCAATAGTCTACTTTGATACAATACATCTTACTAAGTACTTACCCAATTATTACGAGCCTAGAAGAACCTTCGTAAGTTTTTCTATCATTTTTAACAAAAATAGATGCAACGCACACAAGCCATGTTGGCTAGTGTGTTGATTTTCAATGTATGTGAATATCTGTACATATTGAAAAAAGCAATAAAAAAAATTGACAAAATTTAACACAAAACAATACATTAGAAACCTAATTTCTAGTGTACGGTTTTCTAATACGTATTTATCATGATCACACAAAACACAACATACAACGTAGCTTTTAGTGATTTTAAATCCATCCCTCAGATAGATCTGAGAGAAGATGAATATTATTTATTTCAATATTCTACGGATGATGACATAGATCAAAGTATTTTAAAACATTACTTAGAATTCTTACCTCAAAAATTCAAAGAAGAAGTCCTTAAGTATAGGAGGTGGGATGACCGCTATAATTGTCTATTTGGAAAGCTTATGATCTATATGGGGTCTTATCTATTCGGATATAATGCTTTTATGTTTGAGAAGATTCTTAAGGATAATTATGGGAAACCCTATATGGCAGATAGTAATTTTAACTTTAATATTTCTCATAGTGGCAATACGGTAGTATGTGTATTTAGTAAAGAAGAGATAGGCGTAGATATTGAAGAAATTAACGATATCGAGTTTGACTTATTTAAAGATGTATTTACAAAGGATGAATTGAAAGATATCAAATCCCAAGGATTGGATAAATTTTATGAATACTGGACCAAAAAAGAATCTGTCATTAAAGCCGTGGGTAAAGGGATGTCTATTCCGCTCACAGAAATTGAGATACGTCAAGATTCTACAAAGTATGAAGACGACACTTGGTATACAAAAAGCTTTAAAATGGACAATAAGTATTGCTCCATTACCTCAAAAAGTAAACTAAAATCGGCTCAAGAAATGCATGTGGTATTTTAATATACACACGTGTAAATACTCCTATGCCTAACACGTACACATTACTATCTAAATAGTAATGTATACGTGTTATTTATCTATTAATAAATAGGTATTCGCTTTCGCGAAAGCATAAAACTCATGCCTTCAGATATATAAGGAGTGTAATATTAGGAACTTGAAAACTTCTAGATGTTAGTGAAAACGATATAACACTTTGTCATAGAATTAGAACCAAAACACACAATTTCATACGGTTAATTTATATGAGAAATGACATTGCTGTTTAAGTGTAAAATGCTGATATTGATTTAATTGTGTTTTATTTTTAATATGAATTTATAAACAGAAGTCTAACGTAGTTATAGACTTAAAACGCTAATTACAATGTTAAATTATAAATAGTAGTATCATGAAAAAAAAGAATCTAAAAAAACTAGAATTAGAAAAAACTAAAGTATCTAAGCTAGAACAAGTAAAAGTAAAAGGAGGTAGACTAGGTTGTTCTATAATATTAGATGATCATGACTTATTATCTATAAATCCCCCCGTTTGTTGATAGTAGTTAGAATGAAAAACGTAAGATGAGCTCTATTAAATACATAATCTCAGATACACTGTCTATGAGGGATTATGTACTTAATAGAGTATAACAAAAACAAATTTTCTTTAGTATATACTTTCGCGAAAGCATAAACCTCATGTCTTTAGATATATAAGGCGAATGACATTAGGAACTTAAAAACTTCCGGATGTTAGTGAAAAACGGTATAACACTTTGTCATAGGATTAGAACCAAAACACACAATTTCATACGGTTAATTTATAGGAGAAATGACGTTGTTATTTAAGTGTAACGTATTGATATTTTTTGATTTACGTTTTGTTTTTAGTGTGAATTTATAAACAGAAGTCTAACGTAGTTATAGACTTAAAACGTTAATTACAATGTTAAATTATAAATAGTAGTATCATGAAAAAAAAGAATTTAAAAAAACTAAGCTTAGAGAAAACTAGAATATCTAATCTAGTTCAACTAAACGTAAAAGGAGGAGTTCAAGGAAAAGCAGCGGGTTCAATATTAGTGCATAAGACTGAGGTATTATGTAATACTGAAGAACAAACATGTCGTGAAACCCAATGTAGAATTTGTGACTAGATTGAATAATTTTTAAGTTTTAATCTACCACACTTTATTATGTGGTATTTTAATATATATGCGTATGAGTAGTCATATGCCTAACAAGTACATATTATTATCAAATAGTAATGTGTACTTGTTATTTATCTATTAATAAATAGGTGTTCGCTTTCGCGAAAGCATAAAACCCTTCTTTTCTGTCGGATCTCGGTTCAATACCTCATTTTTAGTTAGCTCTCTTCTAGTTATAAAGCAACATTTTGCGAGTTTTTTTTGTTACCGAACAACGATTTAGACACTACATAATTACCCGATTTCTACACCCTACAAAACATCTTTTAAAATAGTGTGTGGTATATATATGCTCATTTATCTAATAAAATAAATCAAAAAGGCAGTATCCGAAAAGCCTAAAAAGAGTAGGAAAAACATAACCAAAAATATCATGAAAAAAATTACGATTATTATTGCGTTTTTAATGACATCGTTTCAATTATTCGCTCAAGATCAAAGGATATATGGAGGAACTTCTATTGATATAGGAGATGCTCCTTATCAAATTTCGCTTGAATTTAACGGAAATCACGGTTGTGGAGGTACCATCATAGATTGCGAATGGATTGTCACTGCAGGACATTGTGTAGATGGCAATACCAATCCAGCTGATCTTGTTGTTCATGCGGGAGCAACCAATCAAACCAATAATGGAGATGGTCAACGAATACAAGTCGCAGAAATTATTATTCACCCAGGTTACGGACAAGCAAATGGTGTGTTAGTAAATGATATCGCCTTGTTGCGCCTAGAAAGGCCTCTGGAATTAAATGAAGATGTGCGTGTTATCGAGTACGCAACTCCAACTAATACCACCGCAGCAGATGTTGCTGCAGGACAGACGGGATTTATATCTGGCTGGGGAGATTCAGGGGGTGGATGTTGTAATAATAACCTTCTTGGTGCATCACTACCCATTATTGACAATGCGACTGCAGGAATTTTAATGGGAGATAATAGCAATGGCTGCGCTCCTACTAATAATACCGCCGTGGGTAACTCTATGATTGCATTTTGGCAACAAGGGATTGCGGCAGGACCCGGAGATAGTGGAGGCCCCGCAGTATTAGGCAGTGGAGCAGATGCTGTACTTATCGGAGTCTCTAGTTGGGGAGGATGTTCTAGAGATGATTTTCCAACCATCTATGCCAATGTACGTAACCTCTCAGGTTTTATAGATACCAATATCAATGTAAATGATTGCTGTTCAGATACCGTAGATTACCATTATGAAGATCAAAGTGGCAATGACCAAACAGAATTTTGTCTAGGAGAAGATGTCTTCGTAAACGGAAGTAATACCTTTAATACCGGTAATTATTTTATGGACCTTTGGAAGGTAGATAGTAATGGTGATTATGATTGGATTTCTGGAGCAGGATGGATTAATGGATCTCCAGACTTTGTAAACATCACAGATTTATTTGAAAATGACCCAGAGCACCCAGTTACTTTTCAAGTAGGAATGACCTATTCTGTAAAACTGGCCATCAGCCATCCTGGTTGTGGATGGGTATCAGTTCAGCACGATTTTACGATTATAGAACCAGACTCTGTCGACTATCATTACGAAGATCAAAACGGAAATGATCAAACAGAATTCTGCTTAGGTGAAGACGTTTATGTAAATGGGAGTGCTACGTTAAATACGAGTAACTACTTTATGGATCTTTGGATTGTAGATAGTAATGGGGACTATGATTGGATTTCTGGTGCAGGATGGATCACAGGATCTCCAGACTTTGTAAACATTACAGACTTATTTGAAAATGATCCTCAGCATCCTGTCACGTTCCAAGTAGGCGAGACATATTCTGTCAAATTAGCGATAAGCGACCCTGATTGTGGTTGGGTATCATTGCAACACGACTTTACGATTGTAGAGCCAGACTCGGTTGCTTATCATTATGAAGATGAAAATGGAAATGATAAAACACAATTTTGTATCGGTGAAGATGTCTATGTAAATGGGAGCGCTACGTTAAATACGAGTAACTACTTTATGGACCTTTGGGTGGTAGATAGTAATGGTGACTATGATTGGATTTCTGGCGCAGGATGGATCACAGGATCTCCAGATTTTGTGAATATTACTGACTTATTTGAAAATGACCCGCAACATCCAGTGACATTTGAAGTAGGAAAAACGTATTCTGTAAAACTAGCGATAAACGACCCTAATTGTGGCTGGGTATCATTACAACACGATTTTGAAATCATAGACTGTTGTGAAGAGTTTAATGAAGCCGATTTTTCTTTAGGAGTTGATTTTAATTATAATTTCTGGATAGGAAGTTATGAAGGCTATGAGTTTTTAAATGGAACACATGAGTGGTACGTACTCTCAAGTCCTAATGAAGGCGGCGGCCCATATACTCTAGAAAGCCAAACAACAACAACAGGTGATAGTACTTTTATGCTATATGGTGATGCAGAATTTGATCTGTATTATACCATAATACATAAAGTAATTACTGATTGTGGTGAGATTTGTTATGCCCAAGTACAATACCAAAAAGAAGGTAAAAATGTAGAAGAGTATACCAATGTAAGAGCAGCCGAAATAGATTGTAGTTTCTTAGATGAGGTATTACCTCCAAAATGTGAAGAGTTAGCAACCCCAACAGGTCTTCAATCTGTGGGAAGTACACTCACTTGGAATCCCGTACCAGGAGCAGCATATTACATTGTAAGCTCTCCATCGGGTGATGGACCAGTACCACTTTGTCGTTGTGAAAGTCAGATTTCTATTGTTCCTCTTACTACAGAAACAAATAGTGTGGTCATCCCAGAAGGCCTTAAAAGTAGATGCTTTTCATGGGTTGTTACAGCTGTTTGTGATGAAGAAACACAATCGCAACAATCATTACCACAATGCTTCACCGCAATCAAAGGAGTAGAAAGTAGCGGTTTTGTGAAAACTTCAATTTTCCCTAACCCAAATAAAGGGGATATGAATTTTATAGTAGAAACAACTTTGGATACTGATGTAACTGTAGAAATTTATAATGTTCACGGAACAAAAGTTCATACACTGATCATAAATTCAAAGAAAGGTCTAGAGATGACCGCACAATGGAACGCTGCAGGTACTCTTAAGACAGGAATTTACTTTGTAAATTTCAAAACAGACACAAAAGTGATTTCAAAGAAAGTTATTGTAAAAAATTAATCATTAACTAATTATTTCTATCGCTGAGTTTATCTCAAACTCATTTTTTTAAAACCCACATTTATAAATTCCTATGCCTAGGAGTTTATAGGTGTGGGTTTTTTATTTTTGCAGGTAATATGTATTGATTTATTGAAATGTACGCTTTCGCGAAAGCATATAAAAGAACGCTTACACCTTTAGCTTGGGTAAAAAACGCCCTGTCTTTTTCATGTACTTTGAATACCCTTTAAAGCTAGCAGTTAACCTCTTCTCTTCATATCGAGATTTGAATATAAATAACACCCACAGAAGGAAAGTAATAAGTAGTTTATAGCCAGATGCGGCATACATACTATATCCTAAAAGGAGTGTCAAAATCCCAGTATACATGGGATGGCGTATGTATTTGTAAAGCCCTTTTTGAATAAGATGTGATCCCGATTTTGGAGAAGGAAAAGGGGAGAGGTGCCTGTTGAGTTGAAGTAAAGAAATAACAATGGTAATAAAACCTATTGCAACCGCTATAATTCCTGTAGTAGAAACGATATCAGAAGGTGCAAACCGAAATTGAGGGATTTTTAGAACAAATAAAAGAAACAATGCAAATTGAATCAAGACAAAAATGATATCGGCTGTAGGTCGTTTCATAGGGACAAGATACTGTAAAAGCTCATGTATAAAATAACATCACCTCTAAGGCTACCTCAAAAAATATTTTTATTCTTGGTCTTTGGGAGATTCTTTAAATGTTTTTAAACCTACAAGTGCATACAAAGGGCAAAAGCTAATAAAACTAGTGAGAAGAAATATAGCAGCTGCAGCTAGCAAGATATACGCTAAGGTTCCTTCAATAATGTTTTGCCAGTATAATACGCCTACAACAATAGCGATTACCAATCTCACGACACGATCTGTAGTACCCATATTCTTTTTCATAATATTCTATGTATTTAGTGTTTATTTATTTTCTATCACAAAGTAGGCTACTGTAAATAGGGTAGCACATATCAGGCAAACCAATAACAGTTTTATTCCTTTTTTCATGTAGTAAACATCTTATTGAGAACAAATATAAAAAGAGAGGTTGTCAATTCTTGTGACATATGTTACACGCTATAATTGGGGTGCTGTTTTGTAGCGTTTTAAGACTGCTTTTATATAACTTCAATACTTCCTTGCTTTAAGATAATAGCCCCTTCATTTTCTAGCTTTTTAAGCAATCTAGAAATCACTTCTCTAGATGACCCGAGTTCAAAAGCTATTTGTTGATGTGTGGTGTGTAAAACGGCATTCTTTTTAAGGATTACTTCTTTTTTTAAATACTCTAATAATCGAATGTCTTTGTTGGAGAATGTAAGAATCTTAATAACGTTGAGGAGTTCTTCAAACTTGATATTAAAAAGCTCAAATATAAACTCATTCCACTTAGGGTATTTTTTTGCAATCATCATCGCCTTATCAACAGGAATGACTACAATCTCGGCCTTTTCTTCAATAACAGCTTTTACTTGACTTGTGTCATTACGAGTCATACTCAATACAGACATCACACAGCTTTCTCCTGGTTTGATATAATACAAAAGGACTTCGTGACCGTCTTCATCTTCTTTAAAGACTTTTGCTAAGCCTGAAATGAGTAATGGAATCACCTTTACATAGGCTCCCTGTTTTAAGATCACCGTACCAGCATCAAGAGTTGCCATAGTGCTTATAGCCATAATATCCTGCTTAAGCGCCGGCATGGTAGTTAGTCTCGGGAAGTAGGTATCTAGTGCTTCAGAAATCAAACCAACTGTTTTTTATTCATTTTTATAAAAAGCTCTCTCCCAGCTCTACTCTCAACCGAGTTGGTGGCAGTTTCCATAATCTCAATATCAAAATAAGGGTCAAATAATTCTTGATACTCTGTGATAGATCCTCCAAAAGGAGGATGATCTTCGTACAATGGGGCATCAAATAATAACCCTGCTATTTTGCCTTGAGGTGTGAGTAAACGGTGCATTTTTTTCGCGTAAGCGGGTCTTAACGTAGGATCAAGCGCACAAAAAAAAGTTTGTTCTATGATAAGGTCAAAAGGTAGCGCTAGCGTAAAAAAATCCTCTTGGAGGAGTTGGTCTTTTGGGAAATCAGGAATTCTGCGTTGGATATTTTGAAGGGGTAACGCCGCAATATCGATCACATATACATTTGAAAAGCCATTTTTAAATAGATACTCCGCCTCATAAGAATTCCCGCCACCAGGAATGCCTATTTTGATCTCCTTATTGTTCAGCTGATCGATATACTCTTTTATGGGTGTAGAGACGACTCCTAAGTCCCAACGAGCCGTGTTTTCTAGGTACCTGTTCTCCCAATAATCACTGTTAAACTTCATACCCACATATTGTTTTAGTTTTGACTCCAGACACTCCAACCACCCGTAAAATCATAGATGCTTGTAAAACCTAATTCCTTTATAAGTCTGCTAGCACGACGGCTTCTTACCCCTGAATGACAGTAAATGTATATAGGTTTTGTTTTGTCTAATTTTTGAATTTCTGAGGTAAATCTTTCTTTGTTTGCAATATTAATATTGATGGCATCATCTATATGTCCTCTGTTGTATTCCTCTTCAGACCGCACATCAACTAGTTGCACATCTTTACCAATAACCGTTGTTTTTATAGATTGGGCATCAATGATATAAATTCCTTTTTCTTCTTGACTTAGGCAAGAAAAGCAACATAAAAGCAGTAAGATGGTTAATGTATTTCTCATACGATTCAGTATCTGTAAAATATCAGTAGTAGGTATATATAGTGTAAATATAATAACTACAATTTCTTATTTAAAATTACGAGTATCTGATTAACAATTTAGCCGTATGTCTTAGTAAAACTTGGCTCATTCAACAAGGTAACATCTAGATCTTGTAATTAAAACCTAAGATACGCTTTATATCCTTTAAGGATTCTTAGCTTTGCTTCTTCAAAAAAATAAGATGATAGCATTTAATTCAGTAGAAGTTGTAGGATATCTAGCTAGTTTATTTGTACTCCTATCTTTCTTTAGAAAAGATATTAGACAACTTAGGATTGTGAACTCTATAGGATGTACGCTTTTTGTAATCTACGGATTCTTACTAATGAGTATTCCAATTATAATAACCAATATTGCTATTTTATTGGTAAATGGGTATTATCTTTTTGTAAAAAAGTCTTCTTAAAAAGACCGCTCTCTTTTATGTAAGAATACGTTTCTGAATGATTTTCATCTTATTTTTGTTTAAAAAGCAACGATAATTAGGTGGTTTTAGTAGCTGTTTCCTAAACAAAATGAGTAATAATTCATGTGTAATCTCTAAAAAAGGCTTCTTTTAGACGGTAAAAATAAAAATAAAACGGCTATTTTCTGCGAGTGTAAAAATTCAAAAAAACCATTTAAAACGTTGTTAATTAGTTATTTATGTTCTATTTTAGGTATGTGTTAAATAAAGCGCTATATAAACAAAATGTTAACATAAATATAATCAATGAATCTTTTTTGTCTAATAAACTTTGTTTATTTACATTTACCCACTTACAAACAACATGCAACAAACAAATACAAGTATGGATATTTTAACTGAAGCGGAAGCTTTTGAAAATTCCAAAATGAGTCATATGTCTACAAGCGATCGTGTGGTAGCTTCTAGAGAAGCAAAGCGACTTATTTTAGCAATTAATGACATTTACAAGGAAACAAAAGAACCGGAGCTGATGGATATGATGAAGAGGCTTACAGAAAAAAAACGTAAGATAGAAAAGCGTCTCAAAGGGCGTCCAGATACTGCTTAAATATACAATGGCTCGCAATTGCGAGCCATTTGTTTTTTAATGAAACACTATTTTGTAAAGTCTGAAAGAGGCATACAAAATAGGTAGTTAAACGAATCCCACTGAAAGCGGAATCTATGCTTTAATGCCTCAACCCTTGGGTCGATTTTTAGTGTTTAGAACTTGGTCTGGGATTTTATACGTTTTATTCTTTCTTCAACGATAATAGTTCCCGTGCAGCACTAAAAGGTGAAATTTTATTTTTTGATAATTGATCTAATAGAATAGGTAATCGTTTCTTTACGTTCGGATCTCTATAAAAATTCTCTTTCAAACTATTTTCAATCGTCTGTAATAACCAATACGTATTTTGCTCATGGCGTTTTTGGGTAAAATACCCATTCTCTTGCGTAAGTGCTTTATAGGATGCGATAAGCTCCCAAATTTCTGAAATTCCTTTGTATTTTAATGCACTGCACGTACGTACTTTAGGCGTCCATTGACTGTCTTTTGGAGGATATAAGTGTAATGCTTTCGCGAAAGCGGTCTTTGCCAGCCTCGCAGGTTTTTCATTTTCTCCATCAGCTTTATTAATCACGATTGCATCGGCCATCTCAATGATTCCTCGTTTGATTCCTTGCAATTCATCACCAGCACCTGCCAATTTTAATAATAAAAAGAAATCAACCATAGAGTGTACTACGGTTTCACTTTGCCCAACACCCACCGTTTCTATAATAATGGTATCAAAACCGGCGGCCTCACATAAAATAATAGCTTCACGTGTTTTACGGGCCACACCCCCTAGAGAATCTCCAGAAGCAGAAGGTCTGATAAAGGCATTTTTGTTCAGAGACAACGTATCCATTCTCGTTTTATCTCCTAGAATACTCCCGTGGGAAAGCGAACTCGACGGATCTACAGCGAGTACAGCCACCTTCTTGCCGAGTGTCGTAAGATAACTCCCGAAAGATTCAATAAACGTACTTTTTCCTACCCCAGGTACCCCCGTAATCCCAATACGCATCGACTGATTCGCCTTCGGAAGACATTTTTCTATGAGTAGTTGTGCTTGCTCTTGGTGTTTGATCACGGTACTTTCTACCAGTGTAATCCCTTTGGACAAGGCCGTATGATTACCCGCACTAATTTCTTGTGCAAGAAGGGCTACATCAAGAGCGCGTTTCTCCTTTTGTAACGCTCCCTTTGCAAAAGCAGGATTGATCCCTTTATGTGTTTTTTTATGTCCCTTGTCAGCGTTCAATCGTTATTTTTACGTATTTGTATATGTAAATGAAACTCCTATAAATACACTAAATTTACTATAAAGTAAACTACCTTGGGTCAAGCCGACAAGGTGCTTTAAGGAAAAACAATTTGATTTCGAGACAGGCCTTGGAGCATTAAATCTCGATTATCGAGTAAAGGTACTAAATTTCAAAGCGCTAATTTTTTTTACTTTTTTTGCAACATCAATTATTTAGTGTCGTCTTTAAAACGAATAGCAAATAAAAAGCATCTATTTTTATAGATGAAACACTAACCAAAAACAATACTTTGCTTACAACTGATATTATAGAACAATGTAAACGCAACGACCGGAAAGCACAGTTGCAACTGTACAATAAATACTGTGATGGTATGTACCACGTGGCTTTTCGATTTTTGAAGAATACATTTGAAGCAGAAGAAGCCATGCATGAAGGATTCATCAATGCGTTTTCAAAATTACATCAGTTTACAGGAGAAGTCACTTTTGGAGCTTGGTTAAAACGGATCGTGATCAATAAAAGTCTCGATATGATCAAAGCAAAAAAAGCCACGCTGATCCCATTGAATGAAGAAGTAATCGGCAAAGTAGACGATGATACCGAAGATTGGAATGTAGATGATCATGTTACGGTAGACCACGTCAAGAAAGCAATCGCTGAGTTACCTGAAAAATATCGCTATCCGCTTATGCTATTCCTTATTGAAGGATACGATCATCAGGAAATATCAGGAATTTTACATATAACAGAAGTAGCCTCTCGAACCATGGTGCACCGCGGTAAGAAAAAGTTACAAGAACAATTAAAAAAAGAAAGCTATGGCACAGGATCTTAGAAACATGCTAAAGCACGCAAAAGAAGAGCATACTACGCCTATGAGAGCAGGGCATCAATCACGTTTTGAAGACCGTCTTTCAGAAGCATTACCACTACAGGAACATACACCTAGTGGTTCTAAAAAAGGAGCGTTCTTCTTTATGAAAATAGCAGCAATGCTTCTCATCGCTTGTGGTATTATTTGGGGTGTGACTAAGTTCGCTTTCGCGAAAGCGGACTCAGAATCAACAGAATTAGTACAACAATCACCTAAAGAAGTAAAAGAAGAAAGAGTATTACAATTAAGTGATCTCTCTCCAGACTTTAAGAAAATTGAAGATTACTATCTAGCGAGTATCAATGTAGAGTTGGCACGATTAGAAATCACCGACGAAAACCAAGAACTTATTGATTCTTTCTTAAAACAATTAAGTAAGCTAGATGAAGAATACAAGCTGTTAAATCAAGAACTTACAGAAAGCGGTATCAGCGAAGAGATGGTCAACGCAATGATTGATAATTTAAAATTACGTGCAGAGCTATTATCAAAACTGAAACGCAAATTAACCGAACTAAAAGCATCTCAAGAAGATGCGGTCCAAACGATCTAAAAAAAAAATATAAAAATGAAATGAGCATAAGCAAAATTAATTTTTTGCATGTCAACCGAAATAATTAAATTTTTTATGCGAAAGCGTAGCGGTTGATTTTAGCAGAAAATTTTTAGTAGCCTCATTCAATAAAAATTTTTAATAAAATGAAAACAACAAAGATATATTGGTTTCTAATGGCATGGTGTATCCTGCTATCAGGAAGTGCATTTGCACAAGCCAAACAAGAAAAATTAAAAGAACGTTTCAATACCAATAAGGATGTTGAGATAGAAGTAGATACTCGATATGCTGATGTGATTTTTGAAACTTGGAACAGAAATGAAGTTTCTGTAGAAGCGTATGTCGAAGGAAAAGACGGAGCGCAAGCACTAAGAGATTGGGATTTGTCTGTAACAGGAAATAGTGACCGTATCCGAGTAAGTAGCTCTAGCGGCTATAAAGGAGATGCGACAGTCATTCACTTAGACGATTTTGATGATCTTAATCTTGATCTTAATCTAGAAGAGTTAGTAGGAGAAACCGTAAGTATTGTAAATCCTGTGATGGAAGGGATTGTAGGTCCGATTTTAGAAGGCTTGATGGGATCACCATTGCCTAAAGAGTTTTATGAAGAATTAGGAAAAACAAAGTTTGATCACGAAGCGTATCGTAAAGAGGGAAGAGCCTATCTAAAGCGTTATGAAAAAGAGATGGAGCAAAGCTTTGGACCTGATTTTGACAAAGCCATGGAAAAGTGGGAGAAAGAAAATGATTTCTCTGAAAAAGGATTTTTAGGAGGCGCATTAAAAGGTCTTACAAACATTCCTCAATGGCCATTTGGAGATAATGGAAATATGAATTTTAATGACAATGAATATCGTAAAGACAAGCAAGACTATGTAGATAAGCTCAACAGAAAGTATGATACTAATGTAAAAGTACGTGAGGTAGATGCGTGGCTTAAAGAGATGGATGCGTGGGAAAAAGAGTTCGAACGCGACATGGAAGCATGGGGAGAAGATTTTGAGCTTAAAATGGAAGACTTCGGGGAAGCCATGGAAAACTGGGGAGAAAACTTTGGAGAATCTATCGAAAAAGCGATGGAAAATTGGGGAGAAGATTTTGGAAAAGACATGGAGAAGTGGGGAGAATCTTTTGGAAAAAAAATAGAGAAGTGGGCCGAAGAGCATGAAGCAGATTGGGAAGAGCGCCATACTGAGGATGAACATGGAAATAAGAAATCTAGTTATCGTTTTAACTATGATAGTGATGATTCACCTCGTCGTGATGTAAAACGTACCATCATTATCAAAATGCCTAAAAAGGCAGTGCTAGACCTTAATGTACGTTACGGAAAAGTAAAAATGGCAGCAGTATATAATCCTAAAGCGATGATATCTCATGGAAGCCTAGCAGCTACAAACATTGATGGAGGGGAGACCTCCATCAATGTTTCATATAGCCCAATTACGGTAGGTTCTTGGAATGGAGGTTCGCTAGAAGCAAATCATGTAAAGGAATGTACCATCGCCAATGCGAAAGATATTGCCTTAACGTCCAACTCTAGTAATGTTATTATTAATACCTTATCAGGTTCAGGACTGTTTTCTGGATCTTTTGGCCAATTATCAATCCCACAAGTTATAGATGATTTTGGATCACTCACGATCATTCTTGAAAATAGTGATCTCATTCTTAATCTGCCTGATAGTGCTTTCAATTTTAACTATAGCGGGGAACTAAATGAGTTTTTAGTACCACGTCAATTAGAAACGAAGACGATAAAAAATAATAAAACGTCTATGGTCAATGGGTTTCATAAATCCCGAAATACAGCCAATGTCATTACGATAACCGCAAAGTTTAGTGATGTGGTATTAAAGTAATTATCGACCCACCCAGTTAATTAAGAATACCTCAACAACAGTTCCTAATCCCACGGCTAATATCGCAAGACCATACCCAATCCATCTTACTTTTTTCGTTCTGGAAACCTTTGTGATTTCTAGTAATTTTTTTACAGCTTCTACAAGCTGTTTTTTGTTGTAATAGAGAATATAACAACACATACTAAAATACAAAATAGCACTCAGCATGGCACCGTTAGAAATTTCAAAAAAGAAATCAACGACAATAATGTTGAGCAATATTGGGATTAATAGCGCGACTCCTATCAGTTTTGTCTTATTGAAAAGAAGCAATCCGCCACCAAGTATTTGGGAGATCCCTATAAACCAAATATAGCCTGTAGAAAACCCAAAAAAGGTCCAAGCCAAATCAAAACTTCCTACCTCTGCAATAGGGGTGTTGGCAATTTCTTCAGGAAGGTTTCCCGCTCTGTGAAACTGCCCTCCTAACATTTTCCCAGTTCCATATACCCATATTTTTGACCACACAAAAAGTCTACACGTCAATTCTAAAATCCAAAGATGCTGCTTCATACTTGTTGTTTTATCATAGGACTGTTTTTTTAAGATTTTTGTTACAGAAGAAATGGTATTTTTGAAGAAGTATCAACCTAACGATCTATTTTACATCCCATGATAGCTGACGTATCTTCTTCTTTTATACCCGTAATCAATCCTGACTATACACCCT
This sequence comes from uncultured Flavobacteriaceae bacterium, assembly GCA_964351845.1. Lineage (GTDB taxonomy): Bacteria > Bacteroidota > Bacteroidia > Flavobacteriales > Flavobacteriaceae > Dokdonia. The sequence continues at coordinate 55,876 of CAYGQJ010000020.1, forward strand.
CGGAGTACACTCCTTTAGACTTGTCAAGTGCCAATTCATCTCTTGATGTAGAAACTCTAAAAGATCCCGAAAAGCACCACGCACAATTACAAGCGTTTTTAAAAGAACGTCAGGCCAAAGTGGCCTATGGCGGCTATTTGGAACAACGAAAGTTGTATGATCGCTCTGATTATTTTCAAGCAGCAACACCTAGTGATACACGTAATATCCATTTAGGAATAGACCTTTGGTGTGATGCCGGCACTTCTGTGATCGCTCCACTAGACGGAACCATTCATAGCTTTCAAGAGAATACCAATTTTGGAGATTACGGTCCTACGATTATTCTCAAACATGAGATGGAGGATGTTACCTTTCATACCCTCTACGGACATTTAAGCAAGACGTCTTTAGAAGGTTTGCAGGTAGGGAAAAAAATAAAAGCAGGGGATCAAATCGCTGCCTTAGGACAGCCTTTTGAAAATGGCGATTACGCACCGCACTTACACTTTCAAATCATTATTGATATGCAAGGAAATAAAGGCGATTACCCTGGTGTCTGTTCTGAAAACTCCTTAGAATATTATAAACAAAACTGTCCTGATCCTAATTTGTTGCTCAAGATATACTAAATGAAACACTTAGTTACGGGGTGGTTGTTTATATAAAAACGTACTTTTCAGAACGTTTT
>CAYGQJ010000020.1:56645-58786 GCA_964351845.1 uncultured Flavobacteriaceae bacterium
TAGTTCGCTAAAGCTTTCAGCTGATCTGTTGCGTTGGCGACGGCTACACCTAATCCAGCATGTTTGATGAGTTCTACGTCATTATGATTATCTCCAAACGCAATCACAGCTTCCATTCCAAAATCAAATTCGTGTTCTAATAAAATACGAAGTGCTTTTGCTTTGTCGATATACTTCGGTGTGATTTCGAGATAGGTATCTTTAGATCGGTATAAATGAACTTCATCAAGATATACACCCGAAAGATGCGACACAATGCGATCTATTTCTGCGACTTCTCCCATGCACATAAGTTTATGAGGGGCTCTTTGTGCTTTATGGAGTGTTTCTAGACTGTCTAAGGCAGATTGATACGTTGGAGTGACTCTTGTGTTGTTTATTTCGCGTAAGCTCCAAAAATCCTCTTGATCTGTAAACCAATCATCATCGGCATAAATACTAAGATTGTACGCATGTTTGGTATGGTGTGGTAACAAAGCTTCCAAAACGGCTAGCGGCATCGTATTACTCTCAATACAAACGCCATTTTCACCCAAAATAAGCCCTCCGTTATACGCAATAAGCGGTGCCTGTTGAATCCCAAGACCATCTTGTAAATAACGCATCGCACTCGGCATACGAGAAGAAGCAAGTACGATAGGGAAATTAGTTCCTGCCTTATCAGCAGGCAAGTTCGCGAATGCGTTTAAAGTAGCATCACTCAAATACCGATCTGCATTGAGTAAGGTGCCGTCTATATCTGTGCAAATGAGGTGGTACATGATGGGTTTAAAAGTTTAAAAGGGTATAGGTTTAAAAGTGATTTATTGGCGCCGCCAAAGGGTTTAATACTCCGAGGCTTGCTTCGAAATTAAAAATCAGTTTCGTTTAAATGCCTCGTGGGCTTGCCCCAGGGTAGATTACTAAAAAAATAAGGCATTAATTCTCCATATTTCGTTTTTCTACCTTCTACTTTACCAAAGGCTTATACGCCATTACTTTTATTTCCACCACCAAATGCGGATGCGGTAATTGGTGAACCGCCACCGTGGTACGAGCAGGACCCGTTTCTTTTTTGAAGTATTCGCCATACACCTGATTATAGCCAGCAAAATCATTCATATTGACTAAAAATGAAGTCACATCTACCACATCAGCCATGGTTGCATTTTCGGTAGCGAGGTAATCTTTGATGTTTTCTAATACCGCACGGGTTTGCTCTTTAATGTCTAGATGCATGGTTCCCATTTCATCTACTTTATGAACCCCAGCAAAGGTATTGTCAGGAAGTCGGCTACTCGTGCCAGACACCAATAAAAAATCACCTGCGCGTTTTACATGGGGATATGCTCCTCGCGGACTCGCTTTGCCTTCTACTAAATTACTGCTCATGGTTTTTATATTTTAATAAACGTATTATTTCATTAGCTCTCGACTGCGCTCGAGGTGACATCTCAGTTTGTTGAGTTGTCCGTTCGAGCCTTTCGGCTTCGCTCAAGACAGGCTCCGTTCGAGAACTATCTATGGTTTATACTTAGAATGACTCGCATTTCTACATTCAGCTAATATCTGAATCATATCATAATCTCCATTAGCCAAAGCTGTCTTTTTTTGAGCACTCCACTTTTTTATCTTCTTCTCAAAATAAATCGCTTGCTCTACATCATTGAATGCTTGATGGAAAATTAATTCAACAGGTCTTCTCTCATAGGTAAAACTATCTTTGTTTCTTCCTAGTTGATGTTCGTCAAAACGCCTGCCTATATCGTTAGTCATCCCTGTATACAACTTTTGGTCTGCGCACTTAAGTATGTATACATAATAGGTTTTCATTTCAAAAGGGACTTGATCGTTTTAATAGCTCTCGACTGCGCTCGAGGTGACATCTCAGTTTGTCGAGTTGTCCGTTCGAGCCTTTCGACTTCGCTCAAGACAGGCTCCGTTCGAGAACCTGTTTATAAATTTTCGACAATAGCATCATCATGCAATATGTCATTGGTTTCTTTCTGTATTTTTTCTAGTTTCGCTTTAAGCGAAAGATTCTCAGGAAGTGCTCCTTCATCTAGTAAACTTAGTATCGCTTTATCTTGCGCTCTCCCTCGTAACATCGCTTCTCTATATCCTATAGCCTCATTAAAAGTAACGAGACTATACTTCGAGTA
>CAYGQJ010000021.1:0-9280 GCA_964351845.1 uncultured Flavobacteriaceae bacterium
TCCGTGATTACGATCAGTATGTAAATAAAACAATGGAATTCAAGGTGGTGAAAATCAATCACGAATTCAAAAACGTTGTTGTATCTCATAAAGCGCTTATCGAAGCAGATATCGAAGAGCAGAAAAAAGAGATCATCGGGCAGCTTGAAAAAGGACAAGTTCTTGAAGGTGTTGTTAAAAACGTTACTTCTTACGGAGTATTTGTTGATCTTGGAGGTGTTGATGGACTTATCCATATTACAGACCTTTCTTGGTCTCGTATCAACCACCCGAATGAAATCGTTGAACTTGATCAGAAATTAAACGTTGTAATCCTTGACTTTGATGAGGATAAAACACGTATCCAATTAGGTCTTAAGCAACTTTCTAAGCATCCTTGGGATGCATTAAGCGAAACGCTTAAAATTGGTGATAAAGTAAAAGGTAAAGTGGTTGTAATCGCAGATTACGGTGCATTTATCGAAGTAGAAGAAGGAGTAGAAGGATTGATCCACGTTTCTGAAATGTCTTGGAGTACACACTTGCGTAGTGCACAAGATTTTGTAAAAGTAGGAGATGAGGTAGAAGCAGTTGTTCTTACCTTAGATCGTGACGATCGTAAAATGAGTCTTGGAATTAAGCAATTAGCTCCAGATCCATGGACTGATATTACATCAAAATATCCTGTAGCTTCACGTCATGAAGGTGTGGTGCGTAACTTTACCAACTTTGGTGTATTCTTAGAATTAGAAGAAGGTATTGATGGACTTATCTATATCTCTGATCTTTCTTGGACTAAGAAAGTAAAACATCCATCAGAATTCTGTGCAGTAGGAGACAAACTAGAAGTAGTTGTTCTTGAGCTAGATGTTGAAGGACGTAAATTAAGTCTTGGTCATAAGCAAATCGAAGAAAACCCTTGGGATAAATATGAAGCTGACTTCGGTGTAGGTACAAAGCATACCGCTTCTGTTACTGAAATCGTTGACAAAGGTGCTACTGTTACTTTTAACGAAGATATCACAGCATTCATACCAACACGTCACTTAGAGAAAGAAGATGGTTCTAAACTAGGAAAAGGAGAAGAAGCTCAATTCCAAGTGATCGAATTCAATAAAGACTTTAAGCGTGTTGTAGCATCTCATATGGTCATCCATAAGGAAGATGAAGCAAAAATCGTTAAGCAACAAGCTAAGAAAGCAAAAGCACAAGCTGATGAAGCAAAACCTACATTAGGAGATGCTAATGACGCTCTTGCTGCGCTTAAAGCTAAAATGGAAGGTAAATAATCGATACTCCTTAGAGTAAGATCATTTCCTCTTATATTATAAAACCCATCATAGTTCGCTATGATGGGTTTTTTTAATGGTTAAAAGTGTGTAAGCTAGCAAGCCAAAATTGCTAGGAATATGTTTTATGGCTATTTAGTTTTGTAGGCACTATGGCTTTTTATGGATTGTTTTATACACTCAAAAAAGATATGTCAAAAATGAAATTCCTTGTATGTGATTTAAAATAGAGGGGAGTGTGCGTTTCATTGATGCATAATACGTGTAGAAGCCAGCGTGAAGTCTAGTGGGTATCTTTCGGTCTACACAGCCGTTTTAAGAGGGTAGAGGTATCGAATTTATGTATGATTTCGTTGCGTTCTTCAGTAACTAAATTAGTAAATACAAACTTAATAGAAAATCCGCGAAGATTTTCATGAGTAAGCGAGCACTAACAATGAATTACGGTGTTGTAAAATGTTATTTCATAATTATAGTTCCAACAATATCAGATTTGTCAATCAGTCCAACAAACCTTGAATCTTCTGATACATCTCTATTATCTCCTAAAACAAAAACTTTATTAGCCGGTATTTTAAGAGGACCGAAATTATCTAAATTCCAATTTTCTTTAAATAGTTCCTTAACTATATAGTTCTCGTCCATTTTTTTTGCAATTCTGCGTCTTAATTCAAATTTATTTTTATGAGCATAATAGTCAGAAAGTAAAATCATTATTGAGTCTTTTTTTTCTCCAACTCTTGAAATAAAAGTCACACCTGAATTTATTTCAGGTTTTATTTTTCGATATTCAGTTTCTGTTAGAGTGTAGAGGTGCATAAAATCAATTCCTTCGTCAACATTTTTCCCGTTAATAAATAACGTTCCGCTTTTGATTTCCACAATGTCATTTTCCATTCCACATAGCCTATGGATTCTGATATGGTCTCCTAGTTTTCCATTTTGATTTTTGTAACAAACAAAATCTCCGTTTTTCGGTTCAACCAAGTTTGAAGCGATTATTTTACGATTCAATTCTAAAGTTGGTAAATTCGATGTAGTAGGGTTGTTGTAAACTGTGAAAGTCCCTGTCCAACTCAATAAATAGTATAGGACGAATAAAACTCCAAGAAAGATTAATGTTATTTTCAGAGGTTTCTTCATAATGTTTTACAACTATTGACTATTATTAAAATCAATAATGTTGATGTGAAGTGGGTGCATAAAGATCACAAGCTATTAATCAATCTTGGTCATCTTTTTTTTTAGGTCGTCCGTAGTTTTAGGTTTTTCGGGTGCTTTGCCAAGCTTAAGTCGTTGTGCTTTGGATACCCAGCGATCATTTTTAATACGGTCAGGGAAGAATTTGATAAGTTTTGTGACCACCGTAATATCTTCATCTGTAAAGTTGCTTATCTGTTCAAACGTAAAAATACCAAGATCATTGAGTTTGGTTTCTGTATAAGGTCCTATCCCTGTAATTTTTTGTAGGTCATCTTTGGTTTCTGCAGCTGCATATCCAATTCGATCAAAATTAATTTTAGAGATAACTTGGGTATCGGCTGTACTTTTAGAAAGTACATCTTCAGAGAACGCTCTTTTTTGAAAATTTACCTGTTCGTATTCTTGATCCATACGATCTTTACGATAGTCAAACTTTTTGTTTTGTAATTCGTTCTCTTCTTTTAATTCGCGTATTTCTTTTTTGAGAAGATCAATGTCGTTATCTGTGTCTTTTTGTGCTACTTTATGTCGATAGCGCTCATAGAAGGTAGCGCCTACATACCCAATCGTAAAAGCACCAAGCATCATCACGAAAGCCTCTACGTAGGCTATAGGGATAGCGATGGTATCTTGGGCTTTAAGTATGTTATTAATCAACAATAATCTCAATTCTATTATTTTTTTTACGACCCCAAACACTTGCATTGCTTTCTATGGGGTTAGATTCGCCTCTAGATATAGCAGTGACTCTTGATCTTTTAATGCCTCTACGGGCGGTAAGATACCATTTTATTTGTCTTGATTTTTTTAAACCAATCCTAAAATTATCTTTCGCATTTCCTACATTATCAGTATGACCAATGATCGTTACTTTCTTGGTTGGGTTTTCGTCTAATATTTTCTTTAATTCAGTAGCGTATGCAATAAGATCATTTCCTACAATAAGGTCTGTATTTGCATATCCAGGATAAAAAATTTGAGAGGAGGCATTGGGGTTTTCATTGATAGCGGTTTCCCCTCGGTATTCAATCGTTGGTTCGTACTTATCTATATCTACCGTATCACTAATGGCTATGGATTTTTTAATTTCATCGGCTAATAACTGAGAATCTACTGTTGTGTTTTCACTAATATAAATGTCGTTATTGCTGTTGGGAGATTTAGAAAGCGAATTCATATCTATAGAAACAATAGTAGTAGATACTGAATCAATTTCTGAGGGATTCAAATCAGTTTTTAAGCTAGTAGAGTCAACGGGTGCCGTATCCAATACTACTGCGTTTTTCTTCTCAGAACTATCGTAAGTATCTGTATTGTAGTTAATAGTGTCTTTTTTGTTTACTGGGATTTGAACAGGATTTTCTACGGAAACATCTTTGTTTTCCTTTATGTGTATGTAGTATATTCCAGCCGTAGCCCACAATAGAAATATAAAAAAAGTACCCCAAAAACCTTTCATTTACTGTTTTTCCCCAATAGAGTGTAAGTGATTTCACATCAAATCTACTAAAAACTTTTTACTGTTAAGTAAATATTAAATTGCGTTATACACTTGTTTTTAACAAAAAATGGAATACTTTTGTTCTCGTTATGAAAAACAACACATTACATCATCATCATTTTACTTCTGTCGCTCGAGCGAGGTAAAGTGATATATGTATATATAAGATATCAAAAACCCGTTTGAGTTATTCAAACGGGTTTTTTGTTTTGTATAACTCAAGCATTAATAAGTCAAAGAAAAATGAATACAAAAATTAGAATTGCTGTCCAAAAATCTGGACGACTTAACGAAAAATCATTAGCACTCCTTGAAAATTGTGGGATTTCTATTGACAACGGACAAGATCAACTTAAAACAACTGCGAGAGATTTTCCTTTAGAAGTTTTTTACCTACGTAACGGCGACATTCCTCAATACCTGAGAGATGGTGTGATTGATATCGCTATTTTAGGAGAAAATACACTGATTGAAAAGGGAGAAGATTTGCAAATTATCGAACGCCTTGGGTTTTCAAAATGCAAAGTATCCCTCGCGATCCCTAAAAATGAATCTTATACCTCTGTCAAGGACTTTGAAGGAAAACGTATCGCCACTTCATATCCTAATACAGTAAGCCGGTATCTGAAAGAAAAAGGTGTTTCGGTAGAACTGCACGTTATTAACGGCTCAGTAGAGATTGCGCCTAATATTGGCCTTGCAGACGGAATTTGTGATATTGTTTCTAGTGGAAGCACACTATTTAAAAATAATTTAAAAGAAGTAGAGGTGATGCTTACCTCAGAGGCGGTGCTCACTGTTTCTCCTAAAATTTCAGAGGAACGTAAAGAAATACTAGAAAAACTTCGCTTTAGAATCCGTAGTGTTCTTAAAGGAAAGCAAAGCCGTTATGTGCTGATGAATGTACCTAATGATAAATTAGATGCTGTTTTCCAAATACTACCGGGTATGCGAAGCCCTACCGTTTTGCCCCTTGCAGAAGAAGGATGGAGTAGTGTACACAGTGTGATTGACCAACACAAATTTTGGGATGTCATAGATCAGCTCAAATCAGCAGGAGCCGAAGGGATTCTTGTATGTCCAATCGAAAAAATGGTACTCTAATGAATAAAATATACAACCCAGCACCCAGCGATTGGCAAGAGATCCTCATGCGCCCTACGCAAACGGTAGCAGATATCGAAGCAACTGTCACAGATATTTTCAAAGAAGTAAAGTCAAAAGGGGATACCGCTGTCGCGAAATACACGGCAATCTTTGATGGAATTACGTTAGATACAACAGTAGTCTCTTCTCAAGAAATAGAAGCGGCAGCCACAACATTGGCACAAGATGTAAAAGATGCCATACAATTGGCTAAAAGCAACATCGAGAAATTTCACCAAGCTCAAAAAACCGAACGCGTTCTTGTAGAAACCACGCCTGGGGTTTCCTGTTGGCAAGAAAAACGTCCAATTCAAAAAGTGGGACTTTATATTCCTGGCGGTACCGCTCCTTTATTCTCCACCATATTAATGCTCGCTGTCCCTGCGAAAATTGCAGGATGTAAAGAGATCGTATTGTGTACACCTCCTTCAAAAGATGGCTCCATTCACCCAGCCATTCTTTACACCGCTCAGATATGTGGTGTTACAAAAATCTATAAAGTAGGAGGGATTCAGGCGATTGCAGCCATGACTTTTGGGACAGAAACCATTCCTCAGGTGTATAAAATATTTGGTCCTGGTAATCAATTTGTCACTGTGGCAAAGCAATTAGCCACCAATTACGGCGTTGCGATTGATATGCCGGCGGGTCCATCCGAATTACTAGTAGTGGCAGATGATACTGCAGATGCTGCCTTTGTCGCTTCCGATTTATTGAGCCAAGCCGAACACGGAACGGATAGCCAAGTGATCTTAGTGTCTACCTCGCGAGATTTGATTACCGATGTTGAAAAAGAAATTCAAGTGCAAATGGGTACGCTTTCGCGAAAGCGTATAGCCCAAAAAGCTATCGATAACAGCAAACTCATTTATGTCGAAGATGACGCTACTGCACTCGCGCTGATAGACGAATACGGCCCAGAGCATTTTATTGTTTGTGTAGCGAATGAAGATTTCTACGTGAACGGAATCCAAAATGCAGGCTCGGTTTTTATAGGCAATTATACGCCTGAAAGTGCCGGTGATTATGCTTCTGGAACCAATCATACCTTGCCAACCAATGGTTACGCGAAGCAATACAGCGGAGTGAACTTGGATAGTTTCTTGAAGAGTATGACGTTTCAGAAAATCACAAAAGAAGGGATTAAAAACATCGGAAATGCGATCGAAGTCATGGCGACTGCCGAAGGTCTTGATGCGCATAAAAATGCAGTCACCTTACGATTAGAAGCACTAAACCAAGAGTCATGAGAAAGGAGTTTGATATTCAAAGGCTAGTGCGTCCCAATGTCGCAAAAATGACAGCCTACAGCTCTGCGAGAGATGAATTTACAGATTTTGATAAAGAAATGGTGTTTCTAGACGCTAACGAAAATCCTTTTGATAATGGCGTGAATCGCTATCCAGACCCACAACAAGGGAAATTGCGACAGCTCATCGCTACCCAGAAACACATACAAGAAGCGTCTATTCTTTTTGGAAATGGGAGTGATGAAGTCTTAGATCTTATTTTTAGAGCCTTTTGTGTGCCTGGTAAAGACAATGTCATTAGTTTACCACCTACCTACGGAATGTATAAGGTATTAGCAAATACCAACGATATTGAAAATAGAGAGGTGTTGCTCAATCAGGATTTTCAACCTAATATAGATACTATTTTTCAACAGGTAGATGCAGATACAAAATTGATCTTTCTGTGTTCTCCAAATAACCCGACAGGCAATATCATTGACCCTGAAAAGATCGAAGAAATCCTGACGCGTTTTAATGGTCTTGTGGTGATCGATGAAGCGTATATTGATTTTGCTTCTTCTCCAAGTTGGCTCCAAAAACTCGATACATTTCCTAATTTGATTGTCACACAAACCCTTTCTAAAGCATATGGAATGGCAGGAATTCGGTTAGGGATGGCCTTTGCTTCCAAAGCGATTATGCAAATCCTTAAAAAGATAAAACCACCGTATAATGTGAACGAACTTACGCAACAAAAAGCAGTTCATCATATTACAAAACGAGATAGTGTAAAAAATGAAATTAACTCAATACTAGACAATAAGAATACTTTACATAAAGCGTTAGTTGATATAAATTTTGTAGAAAAAATATTTCCGTCAGAAGCAAATTTTCTCTTAGTTCGTGTGGATGATGCCGCAAAAAGATACCAGCAATTGATCCAAAAAGGCATCGTCATTCGCAATCGAAGCACACAACCGCTTTGTAAAAACACCCTGCGCTTTACGATAGGAACCGCAACAGAAAATCAACAATTAATTGACGCATTAAAAGAAATTTAAATAAATAATATACAAGTAAAAGAATGTCTTAAAAAGTAGTTTGCCCGTTCGAACTTGCCTACCGTAGGAAGTCGCAGTCAAGAAGATTAGAGCAAACACATCATTAATTAGTTTTAAGCACTCTTATAAAACCATACAAATGAAAAAGAAAGTTTTATTTATAGACCGTGACGGTACGATTATCAAAGAAACGGTTGATGAGCAAATAGATGCTTTTGAAAAAATGATATTTTATCCGAAAGCCTTTACATGGTTAGGTAAAATCGCACAAGAACTCGATTATGAATTAGTCATGATTACCAATCAAGACGGCTTAGGAACCGATGTATTTCCAGAAGATACCTTTTGGCCAGTGCATAATTTTATCCTTAAATCATTTGAAAACGAAGGTGTCGTCTTTGATAAGGTTTTTCTAGATCGTACGTTTCCGCATGAAAATGCAACTACCCGCAAGCCAGGGACAGGCCTGCTCACTGAGTATTTTTCTGACGATTATGACTTAGAAAACTCTTTTGTGATTGGTGACCGACTGACGGATATGCAACTTGCGACAAATCTGGGAGCTAAAGGTATATACATCAATGATGAAACACATTTAGGCACTGGCGAAATCACGATAGAGCGTTCAGAACTCGATAAAGATATTGCCTTAGAAAGCAATGATTGGCAACAAATTTATGAGTTTTTAAAACTAAAAGATCGGGTGCGTACGCTTTCGCGAAAAACAAACGAAACCGACATTCAAATTACGATTAACCTTGATGGTACAGGAAAATCATCCATAGATACAGGGATTGCCTTTTTTGATCACATGCTCGATCAACTCGCACGGCACGGCGCTATGGACTTGGATATTCAGGTGAAAGGCGACTTGGAAGTTGATGAGCACCATACCATTGAAGACACTGCGATTGCACTGGGTGAGATTTTTGCGGATGCACTAGGAAATAAGCTGGGTATCGAGCGCTACGGGTTCTGTTTACCGATGGATGACTGTCTAGCACAGGCTGCTATTGACTTCGGAGGACGTAATTGGCTCGTTTGGGAAGCCGATTTTAAACGGGAGATGATTGGAAAAATGCCGACAGAGATGTTTTATCACTTTTTTAAATCCTTTACAGACGGCGCTAAAGCCAACTTAAATATCAAAGCCGAAGGCACTAATGAGCATCATAAAATCGAAGCTATTTTTAAAGCTTTCGCGAAAGCCATTAAAGTCGCCGTAAAAAGAGATCCAGATAAAATGATTTTACCGAGCACTAAGGGGATGCTGTAGGCCCCCTAACCCCCGAAGGGGAATTGGAAAGGGATGAAGGAAGTTGAGGGTTTAGTTTTTAAAAACAGATTCGGCATTTTAAAATAATAAGAACACGTCAGATGAGATATCCGTCGGAATTTACGCAGAGCATAGCCGAAGTGCGGATATATAATGAAAAAATAAATACACAAGAAGAGAGTTCCCCCTTCGGGGGCTAGGGGGCTACTATAGAAAAGAAAAATATATGGAAAAGGAGAATATTCCCCCTTCGGGGGTTAGGGGGATTAAGAGGCAAGTCGTCATTATAGATTACGGAGCTGGAAATATCCAGAGTATTAAATTTGCAATAGAACGTTTAGGTTTTACGGCGATATTAAGCCATGATCCTCAGGAAATAAAAAATGCAGATAAAGTCATCTTTCCTGGCGTAGGTGAGGCGAGTAGTGCCATGAAAAAGCTGAAAGAAAGTGGTTTGGACACGCTGATTCCTACTTTACAACAGCCTGTTTTAGGCATCTGTTTAGGCATGCAGTTGATGTGTAACCACTCAGAAGAGGGCGATACCGAGGGATTAGGGATTTTTAATGCAAATGTTGCACGTTTTCGTGGAA
>CAYGQJ010000021.1:9380-21947 GCA_964351845.1 uncultured Flavobacteriaceae bacterium
CGTAAAAATTCCACAAATTCAATGGAATAGCATTACAAAGCTAGCATCACCACTTTTTGAGAAGGTGGCAGAAGAAGCGTTTATTTATATGGTGCACAGTTATTATGCACCCGTAACTGATCAAACCATTGCTGTCTGTGAATATGGTATACCGTATAGTGCCGCTTTCGCGAAAGCCAACTTCTACGGAACACAATTTCACCCAGAGAAGAGTAGTAGCGTGGGAGAACAGATATTGGAGAATTTTTTACAGTTGTAAAAAATAAAAGTAGAAATTAGAAAAACGAAACTTGGAAATTAATTGAATTGTCCCCTCGAGCGCAGTCGAGAGGTTTTAAATAAAATATAGTAATAGGTTCAACTTGCGATTAACCAAATAAAAAGTTACCCGCCTTCGCGGGCATAAAATGAAGATAATACCAGCCATAGACATTATAGACGGAAAGTGCGTACGCCTCTCAAAAGGGGATTACGATACCAAAAAAATATACAACGAAAACCCGCTTGAAGTTGCTAAAAACTTTGAAGCACACGGCATTAAATATCTACATTTGGTGGACCTTGATGGCGCTAAAAGTAAGCATATTGTCAATCACCAAATTCTAGAGCAAATAGCTTCTAAAACAAGTTTAAAGATTGATTTTGGCGGTGGTTTAAAAACAGATGATGACCTGCGAATTGCTTTTGAAAGTGGCGCTTCTCAAATCACCGGCGGGAGTATTGCCGTCAAAGACCCTGCAGTATTTGAAAACTGGATCACTACGTATGGATCGGATAAAATCATTTTAGGTGCCGATGCGCAGCATGAAAAAATTGCCATCAACGGATGGCAAGAAGAAAGTACCAAAGAACTGATCCCTTTTATTGCTAACTATATGCAAAAAGGGATTTCGTATGTCATTTGTACCGATATTAGTAAAGACGGGATGTTGGAAGGCCCTAGTTTTGATTTGTATGAAAAAATCATACGTTCTTGTCAGTCTGACACGACCATTAAACTCATCGCCTCTGGTGGCATCTCTACCTTTGAGGAACTCCCTAGATTAGCTGAGTTAGGGTGTGAAGGAACGATTATCGGAAAAGCGATTTATGAACATCGAATTTCTTTAAAACAGCTAGAAAATTTTATTTTAAATCATTAAGTATGGAATCACCTTGGATTACCGATTTTAAGGAAAACACACTATATCGAATCGACGAGAGTACACGTATGGTAGAGATCGCTTTCGCGAAAGCGGCCTCCTTCACCCATCCCAAACCCGTTGAAGATTTGATATGGAAACGTCCGAACCCTGCAAGTAATAGCATCGGAAACCTGATATTACATCTTTGTGGCAATATGACGCAGTATGTGATTTCGAGCCTTGGAGAACAAGAAGATACACGTGATCGGGATGTTGAGTTTGAAACCACTGATGGGTACTCACAGAAGGTATTGCTGGAGAAATTAAAAACAACAGTCGCTTCCGTAAAAGAAACGATTACTCATGCTACAGAAGAACAACTATTGAAAAAACGCAATGTACAAGGGTTTCATTTTTCAGGGATGGGCTGTGTGATTCATGCTGTAGAGCATTACAGTTATCACACGGGTCAAATTGCTTTTTGGATAAAACAGGTGATGAATAGTCCGCTTGGGTTTTATGATAATTTGAATTTGAATGTAAAAAATAACATGGATTGATGAAAACTTTAAAAATAATATTTGAGATTATTGTTATTGCATTTCTAGTCTTTGCCTTAGTAGTATTATTTGATTCAGTGTTGAATGACTATTTCTTTGAAAGTTATAATCCTATTTGGTATTTAACCCTTATTGGATTTGGATTGTTAGTCTCTGGATTGAATTTTGTTATAAATAAAACTTTTAGAAATATAATATGGATTTTTCTACTACTACTATTAGGTGTTATTTCATTAATTATAACATTTACTCATGATTACTAAACGCATTATCCCTTGCCTCGATATCAAAAACGGAAGAACCGTAAAGGGCACTAATTTTGTTAATCTGCGTGATGCTGGTGACCCAGTAGAACTGGCAAAAGTATATTCAGATACAGGCGCAGATGAGCTTGTGTTTCTTGATATCTCTGCCACCGAAGAGCGCAGAAAAACCTTATCAGACCTTGTATTGCGGGTCGCCTCACAAGTGAATATCCCGTTTACGGTAGGTGGAGGTATTTCTTCTGTAGAAGATGTGGACATCTTGCTTAAAAATGGTGCCGATAAGGTCTCTATTAACTCAAGTGCGGTGAAGCGCCCAGCATTGATTAATGAATTGTCGGCCAAATTTGGCTCTCAATGCATTGTTGTAGCGATAGATGCCAAATATATCGATGGCGAATGGATTGTGCATCTAGTGGGCGGTAAAGTGCCTACAGAACACCGTCTATTCGATTGGGCAAAGGAAGTGGAACAACGAGGGGCTGGAGAAATCTTATTCACCTCTATGGATCATGACGGTACCAAGGATGGGTTTGCCAATGTAGCACTAGCACAACTCTCTGAGGAACTAAATATCCCCATCATCGCAAGTGGTGGGGCAGGAACGATCCAACATTTTAAAGATGCATTTACAGAAGGAAAAGCAGATGCTGCGCTTGCCGCAAGTGTTTTTCACTTTGGAGAAATACCCATACCAGAATTAAAGAAAGAATTAAAAGCGCAAGGTATTACCGTGCGTATCTAACCTCAAAACAAAAGAAAAATGACAATCGACTTTTCAAAATTTTCAGATGGACTTGTTCCAGCAATTATTCAAGATGCAGAAACAAAATCCGTACTCATGCTTGGGTATATGAATGAAGAAGCGTATGCTCAAACGATAAAAACAAAGCGGGTTACTTTTTTTAGTAGAAGTAAAAACCGTTTATGGACCAAAGGGGAGGAGTCTAATAATTTTCTAGATCTCGTAGATATTAAAGTAGATTGCGATCAAGATAGTTTATTGGTACTTGTAGAGCCTATGGGACCTGTATGTCACAAAGGAACAGATACATGTTGGGGAGAGCGCAATGTGCCTCAATATGGTTTCTTTTCACATTTAGAAGAGGTCATACGAGATCGTAAAGACAATCCAGAGGATAATCCAAATTCGTATGTCGCTAGCTTATTCAAAAAAGGAATCAATAAGGTTGCCCAAAAAGTGGGTGAAGAAGCCGTAGAAGTCGTCATCGAAGCCAAAGATGATAATGACCTACTATTCTTAAATGAAAGTGCCGATTTACTTTTCCACTTTATGGTCTTATTAAGAGCTAAAGGATTTGGCCTTCGTAGTGTTGAAAAAACACTCATCTCTAGGCATAAGTAATCAATAAAAGGTTCTTAAAGTTAGTATCATTGGAAGGATGTCTTCCTATCTGGAAAGTCTGAGTATGCTCCTGCCTGCCGGCAGGCAGGTTCGCGAAAGCGATATTTGTCAGAAATTATTAAATACACCCTCTCAAACCTATCGCTGTTTGAGAGGATGTATGATCTTGTCTTTTTTAAAGATGAGAAGCCACTTCTGTCATGGCTGCTACGTTTGGATATTTCAAGAGTTTTTTTTCAGATTCTTTTAGTAATGCAGCGAGTTCTTCTTTTTTGTCGATAATTGCCTGAACGTTACTATCTATTAGATTGTGCATCTCCTCTGGATCTTTTTCTAAGTCATATAATTCATACTCGGTAGGGTAGCTTCCAAGCGCGTGAAAGTAATACGTATATTTCCATTTTTTGGTACGGATACAACGGACTCTGTTAGCCGCAAAAACGGCTGATGGGACATCGGCAGAACTTGCCTTGGTGTCATCAAAGGTAAACATGATGGATTCCTGTACTTCTGTATTGTCTCTCATAATAGGCACTAAGTTTTTCCCTTGGAGCGAACTCGCAGGCTTTTTGATTCCCACTAACGAAGCAATGGTAGGCATGACATCAATGAGTGATGCTAAGTTATCTGATGATTTTAGCACGTTTTCATCCTTTTCAGGAAATAAGATAGGGTTGGAGATGACCATAGGTACTCTCAGTGTCTCTTCATAGGCATTAAACGCTTTTTGTCGCATGCCGCCATGCGCCATACCCATTTCTCCGTGATCAGAAAGTCGGATCACCACAGCATCATCGGCTAGTCTTTCTCCAACCTTTCCATCATATAACTCATCGATAAATTCACCAATTTGCCCGTCTATTTTTTTAAGGGTATGCCCATAAAAATTGATGTAGTTTAATTTGTCTTCTCTGGTTGGTAATGCTCCTAATAATTTCCCTGCAAATTTCTCAATCTGAAATTGTGCCATGGGCTTTTTGTTTTTTAATAGATCTTCGGTGACAGAAGCAGGAAGGTGAATCTCTCTCGATGACCAATCACTTTCATAATAGCCGTAATCTGTGCCATTAGGATAGGCTAATACATCGTGTGGGTTCACTAATGATAAAACAAGGCAATATGGAACTCGATCGGCGCCAGAGGCTCGTTGTTCTCTCACTCTTTTTAAAAACTCAGTTCCTTGTTTTATGTATTTCTCATCGTGATTTGCAAATCCGCCACCAAAGTTTTCTGGTTTGACATCTTCTCCAGCATCGGGTGCGATCCAGCCTTCAAAGCCTGTTAAGGCTATTTGTGAAGCACTTAAATCATTTTCGGTATCTCCTTTATTTAAATGCCATTTTCCTCTGTATTGTACGTCGTATCCTTCATCCTGTAACATTCTCGCCATATTAAAAAGGCTAGGATCTAGTGTGATTTCTGCATCCGAATAACGACCGCCCCACGTAAGGGTTTGTGTCACGCCATGATGGGCAGGGTAGGTGCCTGTAAATAACGTAGCTCTACTAGGAGAACACATACAGGAATTACAAAATGCACGGTCAAAAGAGAAGCCATTCTCTTTTAGAAAGGTCATAGTCGTTAGATTTTCAGATTCCCAATTTTTAGGAAAATGCTGCGTGGCTCTTTCTTGATCAGTAATAATAATGACTAGATCTGGTTGCTCCGGTAATTTTGCGCGTCTTTTAGAATAACTCATAGTATATTTTTAAAGGGTTAATTTTTTTAAAATTACTAAAGCATCTTTTGTGATTTTACCGTAGTATTACTTGATTATTAGTAAGATATGTATTTAAATCATCATGGTTTTATTGGTTCATCTAGGGTGAAAAGAAAAACCATTGCGGTTCGAGAAGTCAAACTCGAATGCAATGGTTTTTACAAAAAACACTCTTTAAATACCGTCTTACGGTAGTTGTTCGTTGATGATTTCTTGTGTCTGTGCTATCCAATCTTTAGAGAAGTCTAATTTTATTTGCGGTTGGATACCTACCATTTCATAGTTGATGAACTTGTGAAAATTCATATCTGTTGGATAAAAGATAAAGTTTCCAGTAGGGGTATCATAGCCTGTTCCGTAGTTGAGGCCGTAGGAAATAATTCCGTTGGTACGCTGCCCTAAATGAACTGCATTGTTAAGTTTTCTTAGTTTTAAGGTAAACTGCTCTCCATTACTTCCTGTAAAATAGTTGGTAAGAATATACACCTTTGCCCCTGATTTCTTAAGAATCTTTACAAAAGGATCGCTATATTTTGAGTTTCCTCCGCCATTATTGCGAAGGTCTACAATCACATTTGGTGCATTTATTTGATCTTTATAGGTAGCGTAGAATGTTTTAAACGCATCTACATTACTTTTTCTATTGGAGAATGATCCAAAGTACAAGTACTGGGTGTCGTTTGTAAGTTGTTTAAATTCCCAATCTCCGTTTTCTTGAGGTGCTTCTGTGTAGTTAGGGCCGTCTAGTGGTTTTTGTAATCCCCATAACATTCCGTTGTACGCTAACATTGATTTCTGAAACCATAACATTCGAGTATACGGATGGTAACGTAATACTTGATATTCGTCTCCTTGGATTCTATGAATATAATACGCGATTTGTCCTTCTCCCCAAAATTCTGACGTCGATTTCAAGACAACGGCAACGTATTCCCCAGCTTTAGCGGTTTCATAAACGGCTAGCTCACCTACGTATTTGTCTACATAAATGCCTTCTACAGCATCAAAAGAGGTTTGAGCTAATCGAGTGCGTAAGGCCTTCAAATCTTCAGAAACGGTGGGATGGTTTTTAAAGACCTCCGTTTGCTTAAATTGAGCAACATAGAGACTATCTTTATAGTCTTCGGCGGTAATGGGTGCGTTATTTGATGAGAGGCTTGCGTGTTTGTCTTTGACCACACTTAGCAGTGTATTTAATTTAAACATACAGTCAACTTGTGTGATCGGCGATTCCATTTCGGTAGAAAGGGAAGTATATACGTTTTGGAATTCGGCTACTTTATCTCCTTTGATTTGTTTCTTATAAGAGATCATGTCTTCCATTTTGGCTGCTAAAAAATCAAGGTCTTTTTTACAATCACAGAATTCAGGTGTTTGTGTTGTTTGTGCTTTCGCGAAAGCGAATACAGTAATACATAAAACAGTTAAAATAGTAGTTAATGGCGTTTTCATAAGTTTGTTTTTTACGTTTGACTTCTGGTTCAAAAGTATTTGTAAAAACCTGCTTAGACTATTATATATGGTGCTTTGGGGCGAAATGTATCTATTTTGTGGTAGAATTTATAGCTGTTTTTACCCCTGTGGCGTAGGTCTTGGATATTGGGATGAAAATATCGCTAGAAGCGACTACACCTAACTTGCCATTTTCGGTTTTCCAAGATTGAAAATGATATGGATTTAGTAAAAAGGAGCGATGCGTTCGAAGCAGTTCTGGGAAACTCGTCTCAATCACAGAGAGTTTATTTCGGATTAATTGTTTTTTAAGGGTGTTGTTATCCAAAAAAGAAACCTCCACATAATTATCTGATGATTGGACACAAATGAGATCATTGTATAATAAACGCAAACTTTCATAATTTCCTTCTCCTTGAATTTCGATTTTTGCGTCTTCAAGGCGTTTGTTTTTATATTTTCCCAAGGCCCATCTTCCTAAAAGAACGATAGGAAGAATCGTGAGTATGGCAGGAATAAAAATACCTGTGGTGTAATACCATAAACTATAGGGATTGGGTTCTCCATACACAATCACAAAACTATAATAGCTGCGTGCTAGGATAAATGAAAAGAGAACAAACACCAAGTTAAATAATACTTCGTTCTTAAGAGACCATTGTTCTTGTGACCGTTTGTACAAATAGTTTTGAAATGGCAACATGATGATATAGCAAACAGCACCTATCAACCCATATACTGGAAGGTATAATAGCTTTTGTGAGTCAGGAAGCTGATTGACATCTAAGGGTTCGGTAAAGTATAAAAACATAAAAATCCATACGGCAAGTGCTAGACCTACAAGCAAATGGTGTTTTAAGGAATGATCAAAAGGGTATTTTTTCAAAAGCAACATGTTGAGAACCTAAATATACTGCTTCTCGTTTATTCGTAAAACTTAATTTTTGAGAATTCTATAAGACCCTTTATCTGTATGTCTTTTTTTTAGTCTAACGTCAATATTTTGTTATAGGTAACATACTTTTCTGCTTTTAATGCATCCATCAGTGGCGCATAATCGGCTTCTTTTTGGGTATGTACTAAGATGATCGTACTTTCTGTACTTTTATCATAAAACGTAGTCAAAAAGGACGTATTCTTGGGCGTATTCTTTGGGAAGCCAGGGAATTGCTTTTGAAGTATGGGTATGATGGTTTCATGCTCTTGATCTACAACGATGAGCTTTGTTCGATTGCTTTCGCGAAAGCGTGTCAACGATTTTTCATTAGTAATAGGGCTAGAAAAATATGCTGATCGCATTCTAAAACGCTCTCTAACACCTGCAAAATAGGCATCCATAGCAGATTCTTCTTCGCTTTGTGAGAAGAAGTTGAGGTTATTCATGAGAATGTCAAGATCTACAATAGCTTTGGGAAACGCTTCGCCAAAAAGAGTAATGGCTTTTTCTACAAAAGCTTGATCAATGGTTCGATTGGTGTCCATATAGGTTTTTACCAACGGGTATAACTTTTTCCCATACCCATTGACATATTCAAAATTATACCAATCTCTGGTGTCAAGTTGGCCGTTCAGTTGCTCATATGCCCAGCCATTTCCTACAGCCGTAGCAAGTCCTTCATCAAAGAAATCGTAGGCTAGGGGTGCATAGGGATTCGTAGAGGTCGTAAACCACGTATCAATATTTTCTTGTAATTCCAACGGTTGTGCATCAAATAAAATATGATTCATCTCGTGGATGGCAATGCCTATAATGTCTTCGGCTTCTTTCTCTCTTTCAGAAAGATAGGAGCAGATCAGGTTATTCCCTTTGGGAATCGCTGTGGTGCCGCCACTTTTAAGCGGAATAGGATACAGCATGATTTTAAAAGGCGTTGTTTTGGACCAACCGCTTCCTAAAAATACATCGACCTTATTGAATAAGGTTTCTATCTGCGAACTGAACGGAAGTAATGCTTGCTCCATTGCCAAACGTCTCGTTTTGGTAGGTTCCCAAACATGCGTTCTATAATAAGGGAGTACGTTTTTTAAAATATCAATGAGTTCTGTGTGATCATTAGGCGGTAAAAAACCAATAGTGCGGGTCGCAAAGTCATCAACACTCGTCGAGTTGGCGCTGGCAATCCACAATAAATCCATCGTACTGGTAAAAGGGTGTCTTTTTTCAGGGAATTGTTCGCGATGGATGCTTGATTGGACATCTATTTTTGAAAAACGCGTTGCTAACGATTGGAATGTTGTATCACTTCCAACAAAGGAATCTATGTATGTTTTGTAAGACGGTGCGGTGCCAGGTTGATTGCTCGCGGCTGAGATAAAGGTTAACGAACCTAGAATCTGATTGTGTTCTATTTTTATAAAATCCTGTTGTGCAAAGAGAAATGACGGAATGCATAAAAGCATGCATAGGAAAGATCGTGTTTTCATGTATTTGATTCGTATTGATTGATGATGATTATTACTGTAAAGGACGAAAAAAATAATGAAACGTTACGATTAGGCATAAAACAGTTTTATAAATTCCTCCTCTTTTTTCGGAATCACGTATAGAATATTTTCAAATCATCAAAAAAATTAGTATTATTGTGATATCAAAATAGTATCATTATGAAAAACGAAAAACAAATTAAAGCAACCAGCGGCTATATAATGCTTTTAGTAGTATTAGTTGTAATTATAGTTATGATATTAGGGATGGTACTATTTGAACACCCACTATCTTTAGTACTCATACCTGTTATACTCTTAATTATGAGAGGTTTTTTTACGATTAACCCGAACAGTTCTAAAGTACTCGTCTTGTTTGGTGCTTATAAGGGGACGGTTAGGGATAATGGCTTCTTTTGGGCAAACCCTTTCTTTTCAAGGCAAAAAATATCTTTGAGAGCACGAAATTTTGATAGTGAGCGTGTAAAAGTGAATGATAAGATTGGAAACCCAATTTTAATCAATGTGATTTTAGTTTGGCAAGTGGAGGATACGTATAAATCTGCTTTTGATGTAGATAATTATCAAGAATTTGTTAGAGTGCAAACAGATGCTGCTGTACGGAAACTTGCAGGATCGTATCCATATGATAACTTTGACGAAGGTGAAGAAGCCGAATTAACATTACGATCAGGGATGGATGCTGTAAATGAGGCCTTAGAAAATGAAATCACAGAGCGTTTAGCTATCGCAGGCATAAAAGTCATGGAAGCTAGAATAGGATATTTAGCATACGCCCCAGAAATTGCAAGCGCGATGCTTAAAAGACAACAAGCTGTAGCGATCGTTGCTGCTCGTAAAAAAATTGTCGAAGGCGCTGTTGGCATGGTAGAAGATGCACTAGAAAAATTATCGACAGATAACATCATTGATTTTGATGATGATAAAAAAGCGTCTATGGTAAGCAATTTAATGGTAGTTTTGTGTGGTGATAAGGAAGTGATTCCCATCATAAACACAGGAACATTAAACGCTTAATTATTCATTTGTGAGCAAAAGAAAATCATTTGTCCTTAGGATTGACCCAGAGACGTTTAAACAGATAGAAAAATGGGCAGATGATGAATTTCGAAGCGTTAATGGGCAGCTTGAATGGATTATAAATAAAAGCTTAAAAGAGTCAAAACGATTACCCACAAGGAAAAAAAATACAGAGACTGATACCGAATAAACTACCTCGATGCAAGCATGCGAGGTATCAAATCCCAAAAGGAGAAAATCACAAATTCCAAAAAAAGAAAAATACAGTGTAAAAATCTGTAAATTAAACCCTCATAGATTAAATAGTATCTGTTACCACCAAACCACAAAACACTTGTCAATGCTGTGATCTACTTTTTTTACCCACAGCATAGGGGCTCTTTTTAAGTGATGTTTTGCTTTAATTTCAGGAAGTATGTCTTGATGCGAAATCCACGTGACTTCGTTGTGTGGAATATGAATCCATTCTGATTTATACGTGATATAATAGGTGTGATCTTTAAAAGCATCGGATTCAAAATCATACATATGCACCCAATAGCCTACGATACAGACTGTGTCTAAAGGCACTATTGAGGGCACAGTCGTGTGATAAGGCGTGAATACTTGTCCCATAAACAATACTTTCTGAGTGATTTCCGTAGGATTGATACCAAGTGCGGAAAGCGTTTGTGTTCCTTCTTCGGTATACACTAGGGGTAATTGCTTCTGCTTTGTTTTTTCTAATTTGGCAAAAAAGGCATCTTTTCGATTGGGCCCTACGAGCTGATGGATAGGATCAGTCACGCTTGGGTCTATGATATAAAACTTATAAGTAAGCTCTAGATGTAAAAGTGTATCGCTTCCATGTATACGTATCAAAAAATCTAATTCTCCTACCGTGTCATTTCCCTTCTTAATTTGAATATTATGAGCAACTACCTCATAGGCGTCTAGATGTGAGACTAACTGATGAAAAATATATTCTATCTGGTGCCCTAGCCGCAACTTTTCAGGAATAGGTGTTGGCTCAAAATGGGTGAGATCTAGAGAGGGAAGTTCAAATTGCTGAAGTCCAAATTGTGTTCCTTTCCATAGGGGCGAAGATGCTAAAAAACCGTGTATATGTTTCACAACCCAAATATACTACTTGTCTATGCATTGTTGCGACGTTTTATGTGTGCATATATTCCTAGTGTAATGAGTAAGGAGTCATCAGTGTCTGTTTGCATGGTACCGCTAGAGAATGATGGATGGTAGCTATAGATTTCTTTATCGTCATGATACAGTTTAAAATGACTACCTAATAGAGAATCATATTTCATTACATAGGTCGTCTGTTTATATGTTATACTAACAGATCGTTTCCAGATGTGAAATACCAATCTTGCAAGAGGTTGCGATTCACCAGGAAAATACACTTCATAGATACTTCCTAAAAAACCATCCTTTATACATCGATACTTTTGATCAAGAATCTCCATGCTAGTGAACCCAAAGAAATTGATGGAAAAGTATCCAATATTTTCATGATTTCTAGTTATTGTTGTTTTAGAACTAAATATGTTTGATTTCCAAGTGTATTGCGTCATTTATAAAGGAGCTATTTCCTTATAAGTAGCGTAGCTTTGATAGATGTTACATAACCTCTTAGTGAATCCACCCTTTTTTATGCGAATAGGTACTAAACCAGTAAAAGAAGATATCCAATACGATAATCACTAACGGAAATAGCAGTCCTTGCCCCATTCCAAAAATACCTATCGTATCCAAGACAAAAATACCGCCTGCCGTTTGCGCAATCACAGCGACCACCGAAATAGCGAACAGTCGAATGGCTGCTTTTTTCTTCATTAAAAGCATAATGGAGGCCAATACCCCAGTGATGGTTGAAATTCCGAATAAGGCATTGATCCACATAGGTGCATTACGAATAGAGTCCATTTGAACCTCTGTATACGTTTCTGCATACAACTCTACAAAAGAGAGGGTTTTAATAAATTCAGAGAGTCCCATGAGATTCCACAAAAGGGCAATAATGGCAATCACCCAAAAGAGGGCTTTTGGTTTGTTTGATGAAGTCATTGTGTGTCGGTTTTTGGTTGTTTGTACCAACAATGTACAATTTTTTTCAATTTTGTTATTTGAAATAAAAATTTCAAACCTACATTCGCACCTATGTTTGACAAGCGATTCTATTACTTATTAAAGATTCAATACTTAGGATTTCGATACCACGGGTGGCAAAAGCAACCCGATGTGCTTACAGTCGAGCGTATGGTAGAGCGTACGTTTTCGTATGTATTAGGCCATAAGAATTTTAAGCTATTGGCTTCTGGTCGTACAGATGCCAAAGTCTCTGCAAATGTAGCGTATGTGGAGTTGTTTTTGAAAGATGATGCTCTACCTGAAGAGGGGTTTTTGACACTTTTTAATGACAATTTACCTCAAGACATTCGTTGTTTAGAGATTACCGAAGTAGACAAGAAATTTAATGTCATGGATGCGCCCAAACAAAAAGAGTATCTCTATCTTTTCTCTCATGGTGAAAAAAACCATCCCTTTGCAGCTCCCTACATGGTGAATATCGCGGCAACCCTAGATATTGAACTTATGAAAGAAGCGGCACAGTTGTTTG
>CAYGQJ010000021.1:22047-23204 GCA_964351845.1 uncultured Flavobacteriaceae bacterium
AATATCGCGGCAACCCTAGATATTGAACTTATGAAAGAAGCGGCACAGTTGTTTGTAGGCACCCATGATTTTAGAACCTATGCGTATAAACCGAATCCAGAAACGAGAACCATCAATACGTTAGAAATCAGCGAAATTGTCACAAACGATCTATATACCGCTAGTTTCTTTCCGGAAGAGAGTTTTATATTTCGCGTATGCGGAAAAGGGTTTAAGCGACATCAAGTACGGTTAATGATGGGAACGCTTTTTGACCTAGGGCAAGGTAAAATGGATCTTGATTTTGTCAAACAAACCTTAGTTCCTGACAACGGGATCAAATTAGAGCATATCGCCCAACCTAGCGGTTTGATGCTTCATAACGTACGTTTGTAATCCGACAAAAATAGTATCTTAGTGTCTTAACTGGTATTATCAAATATAAAATTCAGATTTAAAAAGCAACTATGACCACAGTACCTAAG
Organism: uncultured Flavobacteriaceae bacterium; assembly: GCA_964351845.1. Classification (GTDB taxonomy): domain Bacteria; phylum Bacteroidota; class Bacteroidia; order Flavobacteriales; family Flavobacteriaceae; genus Dokdonia. Next base: position 22,512 of record CAYGQJ010000021.1, read on the forward strand.
ACTTCTTTTTCCTTTTTAACAGCGCTCAAAGAAAACAATCATCGTGATTGGATGACGGAACATAAAAAGGAATATCAAGCGAGTGAGAAAGCACTCAAAGCCTTTTATGCTGATATCAAAACAGGGCTTAATGAACACGATGAAATAGAAAAATTGAAGGTGTTTCGGATCAACAGGGATATTCGTTTTAGTAAAGACAAGACCCCGTATAATGTACACCGAAGTGCTAGTTTTAGTAGGGTAGGAGCGCATCGTAGAGGCGGGTACTACTTACGATTAGAACCTGGAGGAAAATCGGTAGTGGCAGGTGGTTTTTTTAATCCTGAGCCTAAAGATTTATTACGGATTCGCACCGAATTTCAAATGGATAGTACAGAGATCCGTGAGATTCTTTCTGAGTCCGCTTTCGCGAAAGCGTATGGAGGCCATTTTGAAGCAAGAGACGTCGTAAAAACAGCGCCTAAAGGGTTTAGTAAAGAAGATCCCAATATTGATCTAATCCGACTCAAAAGCTTTTTTGTGGTACATACGTTTACGGACGCTGAGGTACATGCCGCCGATTTTGGCGAAAAAGTATTGTATCACTATCAGTTATTACGTCCGTTTTTTGACTTAATGAGTGATGTACTCACCACTGATTTAAACGGTGTTTCTTTATTGGATTAAACGCATTTATTTGTTGCATTCTCTGTG
>CAYGQJ010000021.1:23304-30390 GCA_964351845.1 uncultured Flavobacteriaceae bacterium
TGTTTTTAAGCTTATTTTTTTATGAACGTTTGATGATCTTCTTTGTCATCATCGCTCCTTCTTGAGTTTCTAAACGTACGATATACACACCGTTGTTTAGGTTTTTAAGAGAGACGGAGGAGTCACTTCCTGTATACACACGTTTACCGGTTAGATCGTATACAGAAACACTTTTCATCGGTTGTGAAATATGTATATGATCTGTTGTAGGGTTTGGAAAGACTGTGAGTAACGGCGTATTGATCTCTTCAGTAGATAAGGAGCAGTCTTCTATAAGTTCTGTAGTTGGGGGAACATTCAGGAAATTCTCTTCTGCAAAGGCAATATTATCTACACATATAGAGATAAGCGTATCGTTATTTTGGGAAAAATTAGCACCAGAATCAAAGCCAAATGAAGAGTCTGTTGCGATGACTTCACACTCCCCGCCTAGAGCGAGCAATTCGTTAGCGCCATTCTGTAAATTTACCGTCATTAAGTTATTATTTTGAGCTGCATTCACATTGAAGAGTTGCGTATTCATAGATAAATCTAGTGTCGTTAAATTTGTAAAACCAATGTCTAATCCTTTGAGTTCGCTCAAGGTCGAAAGATCAATGGATTCTATTGGGTTTCCAGCGATAAAGAGCACTCCTATTTGTGTGTTTTGTGAGAGGTCTATTGCTTCAAGGCTAGTAAAACTTACATCCAATATGATGAGATTTGTGTTATTTTCTAAATCAATAGTTGTTAATCCTGAGCCTCTTAGATTTAAGGATTCCAAAAGCACATTATTTGAAACATCAATTTCTGTCATTTCACTAATATTTACAGACAGGTCTCTAAGTGCTACAAGCTCTAAAACACTAAGAGTGGTGAGGGATGTGTTTGTAAGTGATAGAACCTCTAGACTTGTGTTCAAACTAAGGTCTAGATTTTCAATGGGGGTTGACTGCATCGATAACCTTTTTAAATTGGTATTAGACGATAGGTCTATCTCTTGAATTTGAGTTTGATTAAGCCTTAATATTTCCAATTCTGGATGAAATGACACGTCTATCTCAGTTATTGGATTTTGATTTAGCGATAGGCTTAGAAGCTGTGCGTTTTGTGACAAATCTACTGATGCAATGTTATTACCCGAGAGCTCCAAAAGTTCAAGACTTGTAAAAGCTTCGATTCCTGTAATGTCTGTTATGTTATCAAATGAGGCAACAATGAGGGTTGTAATTGCTGCTTCAGCGGTTTGAATTTCTCCGTCCCCATTTGTATCAATAAGTTCGAAGTTGTCGAGCAATGCGGCTTTAAAGTTTTCGTCAGGAATATCAACAATTTGCGCAAAGGTGGAAAGGGAGGAGAGTATGATTATGGTTGTGAATATTGATTTTTTCATGGTGGTTACTTTTATATGTTTTATACTATATAAGTCTATCGTTTTATAAAAGGTTGCGTACCATCAGGTAGAAAATATGGTGTAATTACATCAAAATAATAGGGTTAGAAGTGATTTCCAGGTAGTAATTATTTGATTTTTAATCAGATAACATATTCCTTGTAAATTAGTGCAGATCCCGCTTTCAAGGTGTGTAATGACGCAGAAGTTTATACGGAGCATGATCAAAGTACAAAAGCGTATAGCGATTATATTGAAGGTTGGAATCAAGAGAAAATATCCCACAAGAATATACGCACCACCGACTTAAACGGCGTTTCTTTAATCGCAGGGCGATAGCAAAGATTTAATTCTGCTGCTTGCTTTGAAATGGTATGTTTTGGGCACATGACTTGTGTCCTTGAGTGAGTTTAATGGGTTAAATCACTTGTGATGCTTGCGTTGCCTTCTAGCCACAAAATACACGACAATAAGGAGTATGGGTAATGCAATAAAGACAAGTACCTCTATAGGAGATGATGGGTCTATAGGTGCATTATTGTGATTTTCGGGAAGTTGCATTAACTCGCTTTTGTCAAAGCCATCGGACGTTCAAATACCTGAACGTTGCTGATGAGACGTTCTTTTGCGATATTCATCATACGCTTGTTTAAAGCAGATGAGTTTTGAATATAGGTAAGATATTCTTCTACGGTAAACTGACCAATGATAATCCCTTTAAGGCTATTGCGAAACTTCATGTCTTTATGAATTGAATTTTCAATGTAATCGGTTCTTTTTTCAATGGAAAGATCATAAAATACATTTTTGTGCTTTGCGATGTAATTTCTGAAAACTTCAATGAGTAAAGGGCTTTGCAATTTCATGATGGGTCGGATGGTTTCGTTTTGAAATCGTTCCTCACTACTCATTTGATCGTATACCCTTGCTGAAGGAATTTCTGGGCGTATGCGTTTAATATCATTAGGCCTGTCGTTCATAATTTGAGTTTTATTAAAAATACGAATAGGAGGTATGCTTTCGCGAAAGCGTACTCATAGGTTATCAACCAGTTATTAACTAAACCAACAAAGCCTCTGTAAAACAGAGGCTTTGTGTATGGTACTGATTAAAATGCTTTCTTATTTGAGTTTGAAAGTGACTCTACGTACAAGGTGTCTCGCATCTTCTGAAGTAACTCCAGTGTCTTCACCAGCACCTGTAATAGATAATCTATCGGCATCTATTCCAGAAGCAACAAGAATATCAAATACTCTCTTAGCTCTTTTTTCTGAAAGCTGTTGGTTATAGGTTGGGTTTCCTACTTCATCTGCATATCCGATGAGCTCCGCTTTTTTGCTAGGGTTTTCAGAAAGATATTTGATGAGGTAGTTAATAGCGTCCAAACTATACAGTTCTGGTTTTGAACTATTAAACTGAAAATACACGTTTACATATCCATCGTTAAGAAGTTTTGCAATAATATCAGAACTACCGCCTCTTGATAACCCTTTTAAGTCACTTTTCTTAGCATATTGCGCTTCAAGAGCAGATTCTAATTCATCAGGAATTCCATTTTTATTGACATCTACAGCATATCCTTTCGTGTCTACAGCAACTCCAGAAACGGTGTTTTTCTCACGGTCTAAATAATCAGCTACACCATCTTGATCTGTATCGATAAGGTCTGTTTCTATTTTGGCAATACGATCTTCTAGCGTATCAATTTTTTCTTCATTGATTGATTCTTCTACAAACCAATCTGCGTGTACTTGTTTTTTACCTAAGTAAATATTGACACCTACTGAAGCCGTAAAGTAAAATCCGTCAAACCCTCTAAGCGTTCTATTGACAACACTTCCGTCAAATGTGAGGTTTTGTCTTATATTTCCTACGGCAGTTAAGTCTCCAAATAAAGAAACTCTATCTGATAACCGTACTTGTGGAGCAATTCCAACAATAGCACTTAATACTTGATCTGCGTCTCCAAAGCTACGCTCTAAAGGTGCATTTGACGTAAGTCTCCCATATCCAACCCCTCCATGTGCAAGAATGCTAAAGTTCCTTGTCCATTCATTGAAATCCAATAGATTTCCAACATTTACAACACCTTCTAAAGAAAACGTATACAACGAACTTTCAAATGGAACAGATGCATCCCCTTCGTTGAAGCTATTGTATCCTATACTAGCTCTTAAACCTGCTTTTGTATTAAACATATAACGTGTTCCGAGGTTCACACTAAATGCTGATGGTGTTTCAGAAAAAGAACCTGATACCACTGGGCGTACTGGTTTATTAAGACCTCCACTGATATCTATCGACCATTTGTTATAAAGCGCATCTTCTACTTGATCAGCTTCTTGTGAAAAGGATACGGAATAAGAAACAACACTTATCAAAAGTGTCAAAAGTATTTGTTTTTTCATGTAATGTAGTTTGTAGTTTAAAATTTTTTAAGCCGCGAAAATACTGTCAATTTTTAGATACTACTTACTTTTTAACAAGATTTTTTCATTCAAATTTTAGTATGTGTGTTTTTATATTAAATAATTGGTATTCAATGCGTTTTGTGTAAAATTCGTTTTATGTAATTATACCGTTAATTACTAATAAAAAATGCCTCCAATTGGAGGCATTTTTAAAGAATATGTAAAAGAATGCTATTACTTCAAGAAATCTTCTCTGCTTTTGAATTCCATCGCAGGGATGCTTTCTTTTTCTAGATACTTTGTAAACTTAGATAAACGCTTACCTAAGATTTTATCCAAATCGGCAGCCGCTTTTGCATACCGATCAGAAAGTAAGGTGAGATTCTCTAATTGCGCTTGACTTGGCGCTTCATAGTTGGCAGCGACATCACTGTATAACTGCCCTAACTTTTCTCTTAATTGAGGAGGCGCAGAATCTACATAATTATCACCTGAAGTGATCACTAAGGTATTTTTTAACCCATTGAGTTCGTCGATCAGTGGTTTTGCTACTTTAGTTGCTTTTGCATTAGTTTCTATCGCTTTTTCTCCTGTTTTGATCATTTCATCCATTTTGTAGACCATATACGCTAGGTCTTCTTGTAGATCAAATAACTTCTGAGAAGTCGCGTGTTGTGCTTCTCTTTCTTTTACGGTAATAAAAGATTTAGGATCGTTTTGAATCTCAAAGGTAGTTTCATACGTGTCTTTTCCTTTTTTAAGAATCGCTTTATACGTTCCTGCTTTTGCTCTCATCGGTTGGAATCCTCCTTGGCTAATGGTTTTTCCAGCAGCATTTTTAGGTGCTTTGGTGTTATATCCCCAACGAACAATATTGATCCCTTTTGATTTTCCGGGGGTTAATGTGGTAACTTCATTCCCCTCCATATCTTGGATTTCTAAAGACATTTTTCCAAATGTGTGTCTTTTTTGTAGGTAATACTTTAATTGTAAAGAAGTACCTGGGTTTCTTCCCACAAATTCTAGCTCGGTGCTTCCACCGCCAAAGCCACCTTCTTCAACCATGGTGCCTGTTTTGGTTTCAAAGAAATGTACTTTTTTTGCTAATACATCTTGTGTTATCTCACGTAAGGTACTAATGTCGTCTATAATGATAACGCCACGTCCATGAGTACCAGCCACTAGGTCATTGGTCTTCTTTTGAAGATCAAGAAAATGCACCGCTGTATGTGGAAAATTGTTGGTGAAATGTGACCAATTCTTACCACCGTTTACGGTAATATACAATCCGTTTTCAGCTCCTAAGAATAGTAAATCTTCATTTACATAATCTTCTTGAATGTTACGTGCAAAAATTGGAATATCATCGGTGACAATGTTTGTCCATGTCGCACCATAATCTTTTGTCTTATATACATATGGTTTCATATCTCCACTCGCGTGACCGTCAAAAACAGCATACGCAGTTCCTTTTCCGTGCACACTAGCTTCAATATGATATACCCACGTATTTGCCGGAACGCCTGAAATATTTGCAGTAACGTTTGTCCAGTTTTTTCCGCCGTCTTTGGTTACTTGTACGTTTCCGTCATCCGTTCCTACCCAAATGATCTTTTCATCCATAGGAGATTCAGCAATGGTAAAGATTGTAGTATGCTTTTCAGCTCCAGAGGTATCATTAGAAAGTCCTCCTGATTTCGTTGGTTGCTTTGCGGGATCATTAGTGGTTAAGTCTGGTGAAATAATTCGCCATGTATCTCCCATATTATCACTTACGTGTACATACTGACTTCCCATATAAAAACGATCAGGCTGATGTTCACTTACCGCCATAGGCGCATTCCAGTTAAAACGTAAATCGTCATATCCAGTCACAGGAAGTGGTTTTACATTTTTGGTGTAGTTACGCTCCATATCATAACGCCATACATTATCGGCGCCTTGCATTTCTGAATACAGGATTTCTTTGGTAGGGTGTTTTAAAACTCTAAAACCATCACCTACACCCACACGTACCCAATCACGGGCTTCTATACCACCAGGGGAAGAAGAAGGGCCATACCAAGAACCATTGTCTTGTAAACCACCATAAATGCGATAAGGCTCGGCATCATCTACACTAATATGGTAAAATTGTGATAACGGTAAGTTACTTACAATTTCCATCGTAGTTCCTTGGTTCCATGAGCGATAAATACCTCCATCTGTTCCTACGTGCATTCTATCAGAATCTTTAATATCAAAAACAATATCATGTATATCTGAGTGCATAAATCCTAAGGCAACAAAAGTTTCTCCTCCATCTTTAGAAATCGAACCACTCAAGCCTCCTTTTACAACAACGTCCGGATCTTTAGGATCTACGACAATTCTTGAAAAGTAAAAAGGACGAACGGTTAATGCAAAATCACTATTGGTTAATTCCCACGTTGCTCCTGCATCATTAGAACGGTATAAACCTTTGTCTTTTTCAGACTCGATGACAGCATACACTCTGTTGGAATCAGAAGGAGCTACGGCAATACCGATACGTCCTAAGATTCCTTCTGGAAATCCGTTGTGTATTTTATTCCATGTAGCACCTCCGTCTGTAGACTTGTATAAGGCACTTCCATTACCTCCAGAATTAAAATCCCATGCAGTACGTCTGTGTTCCCACATCGCAGCATAAAGTACATCTGGATTATTTGGATCCATCATAAAATCGGCAGCGCCTGTATTTTCATCTACATATAGGATATTATTCCAAGTTTTACCTCCATCGGTTGTTTTGTAAATGCCACGTTCTGTGCTTTCGCTCCAAAGGGATCCTAATACAGAGACATATACAACATCACTGTTTTTAGGATGAATTTCGATACCTGAGATACGCTCTGAATTCTCAAAGCCCATTTTATCCCAATTCGTACCCCCATCTTTTGATCTATAAAGACCATCACCCACAGAGACAGAATTACGCGTCCAGATTTCTCCTGTACCTACCCAAACCGTTTTGTCAGGATCATTAGGATCTATTGCTACTTGACCTATGGATTGTATGTGTTCTTCAAAAATAGGAGCATAGGTAGCTCCTCCATCGTTAGATTTCCAGACACCTCCACCAGCAGTACCTGTGTAAATGATTTGTGGATTGGTTGGGTGGACTTCCATATCGATGATACGTCCACTCATCAGTGCTGGACCGATTTGTCTAGCGGTAATATCGCCAAAAAGTTCTTTCCCCTTAAGAACAATTTCTTGGGCACTACCTACTAAAGTAAAGGATGCAAAGAGACATCCTAAAAATAAGTTTTTAGTTTTCAT
>CAYGQJ010000021.1:30490-36079 GCA_964351845.1 uncultured Flavobacteriaceae bacterium
CTACTAAAGTAAAGGATGCAAAGAGACATCCTAAAAATAAGTTTTTAGTTTTCATAAGAATTCTGATTGATTAGTAATGTGTATTTTATTTCGCTTTAAGCGAAATAAAAAACCTCAATCTTTACGATTGAGGTTGTAGTATGTTTAAAAATTATTCTTGCTCTGGAAAAGCAAACATTTCGTCTGTTACTGCAGGATTGAGATCGATACTCTTAATCTCTAATGCTTGTCCTCCAAAAACAGTTCTTGAAAGTGCGAAGTATAATCCTTCACCTTCTTCTTGCCCTTCGGCTAATACTTCTGAATAATCACTATAGGTGTCTTTAGATACTTGTCCTTTATTAGGTCCAGCCTGTACTTCTGAAGCTGTTTGGATAGGAACGAAGTTTTCACTTTCAAAGTAATAAGTCACCTTATTATCGACCATTTCTCCGTCTGCTTTTACAGGATCCATCGTTACTTGAACTTTATAGGTATTGGTTCCATCGATAAGCTCTTCTCCTAAAAGCTCAACCGCAAATCCTTTGTCTTTATAATTTAAAAACGGGCTAGGGAATGTTTTACCAGATAATGTTTTAAAATTCTCTAAGGTTTCAGAATCTACTTTTTCTGATTTCATTGACTGAAAATTAGTAGTCCATGCAACTTCTCCATCAAAAGCTAATTGCGTAATCTCTTGTCCTTGAATATTAATTTTGATCATTTGACGACCATCTTTCATTTCAATAATAGTCACCGGAATCTCAAAGCCTTGATTGACGACAGCGTTGATTTGAATTCCTTCTAATTTACTCCAAGCTTCTTCACCCCCCGTATTTTCAAAGTAATTTGCAATAATTTCATCGGCAGTTTGTGCTTGCATAGGGATGGCAACAGCGATCAGTACTACGGCAATTAATAATTTAATCGTTTTCATAAAAGTGTAATTTGTGTATAATTAATGTTTGATGTCTAGGCATAAGACTATGAATCCTATTTTTTGTTACAAATTTGCAATTTTTTTTTAGCTTATTTCTAAACCGTACTAAAATTAGTATAAAAATAAACTATTTAGTGTAGCGTATGCCTAAATAGTAAGATAGTAATGCTTGTGGATATATGCACACCATCCCTTATATCTGTTTTGTTGTACTCCAACGTTATCGTTGATTTATTCCATAGATAAAGTCAGTAATAACTAATTATTTTATCTTTAGGTCTTACAAAACAGACACATGAAATTTGGAAAAGTAGAACAACCTGAAATCATTGATTTTACATTACCTCAAGATCATATGGATACCGAAAGGGTATTACACGCTCATAAGGGGTCAACGCCTTTGCAAGTCTACGTAGGGTGTGCGAAATGGAATAAACAGGATTTAAAAAACTTTTATCCACGAGGCACAAAAGATGAGTTGGGGTATTACTCTAGTCAGTTTAACTGTATAGAACTCAATGCTACTTTTTACCGACTTTTCCCAAAAGAGCAATATGAAAAATGGTACGCTAAAACCCCAGAGGGGTTTAAGTTCTTTCCAAAAATCACCAATAATATAAGTCACTTAAAACGTCTTATAGATGCTGAGCAGTATATTCCAGAATATCTTGATCATACGTTGGCTCTTAAAGAAAAACTAGGAACCATCTTTTTACAGATGCACAATAATTTCCAACCTAAAAATTTTGATCGCGTAGACAACTTTATTAATCATTGGCCTTCGCATGTACCGATTGCTTTAGAGTTTAGACATACCGATTGGTTTAATGACCCTCATGTTGCCGAACGACTCTATCATGCGTTAGAAGAAAACAACATGGCAAATGTATTGGTGGATACGGCGGGACGGCGCGATATTATGCATATGCGATTAACCAATAATGAAGCTTTTATACGCTTTGTAGGGGCAAACCATGAGAGCGACTACACGCGCCTAGATGATTGGATTATACGATTGCAAAAATGGATAGATCAAGGTTTAACCAACATTCATTTTTTTATTCATCAAAACGTAGAGGTTGAATCGCCTTTACTTTCGGCATATTTTATTAAAAAACTGAATAAAGCCTTGTCTTTGGATTTAAAAATTCCGTCGACATTATCACAGAATACTACGAATTCACCTACCTTATTTTAATGGCTGCGATATACATAGTCATGGGGGTTTCTGGGGTTGGCAAAACCACTATTGGAAAGGCATTGGCACATCGATTGTCTATTCCTTTTTATGACGCTGATGATTTTCATCCTCAGGAAAATAAAGTGAAGATGGCTGCTGGCACCCCTTTACAAGATGAAGACCGCTGGCCTTGGCTAGATAGCATTGTGGCTCAATACCCGTTATGGAAAACCAAAGGGGCTGTCTTGGCATGTTCTGCGCTTAAAGAAAGCTATCGAACGCGCCTTAAGGTGGATCAAATTCAAGTAAAAACGATTCATCTTTCTGCCAGCTTTCCATTTGTAAACCAACGCTTAGCGGCTCGAAAAGATCATTTTTTTAACCCTGATTTATTACAATCGCAATTTGATACCCTAGAAGCACCAAAATCAGGTATTATCTGTGATGCCACCTTACCTAAAGAAGTAGTCCTACAACATATGATCAATACCATAAAACGAAACCAAACATCACCACTAGGCCTTATCGGATTGGGAGTGATGGGGAAATCGCTTGCGCGAAATTTTGCTAATCACGACATACCATTGTCCTTATATAATAGACATGTACCCGGTGTTGAAGAAGAGGTGGCAACCCAGTTTATCCGTACCTACCCAGAACTACAAGACTGCAAAGGGTTTGATGATATGGAGCTTTTTGTACATGGGCTTACGCTTCCGCGAAAAATATTCCTTATGGTCAATGCAGGGCCTGCGGTAGATGCTGTTATCGCTTCGTTAGCCCCTTATTTGACTGAAGGCGATATTATTATGGATGGAGGAAATAGCCACTATCTAGATACCGAAAGACGGGTAAAAGAACTGCAGGACAAAGGAATTCACTTTTTAGGAGTGGGTGTTTCTGGAGGTGAAGAGGGGGCTTTGAAAGGCCCTTCTATGATGCCTGGAGGTACCACCGAAGCATATGATCAGGTAGCCCCTTTTTTGGAAGCTATCGCCGCACGAGATGCCCAAGGTCACCCTTGTTGTGCAAAAGTAGGTATGGGGGGCTCTGGACATTTTGTAAAAATGATTCATAATGGCATCGAATATGCCGAAATGCAACTCATTGCTGAGGTGTATGATATCTTACGCTTTCATGGGAAGGTTTCACTAACGGAAATTGCAGATATCTTTGATCAATGGAATGAAGGCGAAGCTAATAGTTATTTGCTTGAAATTTCTGCAACCATTCTTCGGAAGACCGAAGATGGACAACCGCTCATCGATGTGATTCTTGATAAAGCCCAACAAAAAGGCACAGGAAGTTGGAGTACGACCGCAGCCTTGCAAATAGGCGCTCCTTTTGATACGATAGCGCAAGCGGTGTTGGCACGAATTATCTCTTCCCAAAAAGAACAGCGCATGAAAGGGCAGCAAGCGTACAAAATTCAACGAGAGGAAATTAAACATCTTGATATCATCATCCTACAAAAAGCCTATCAAACGGCACGAATGATCAATCATGCGATAGGTTTTGAAACCTTACGGAAGGCTTCCGCTCAGTATCAATGGGATTTGCAACTGTCAGAAATTGCACGGATTTGGACGAATGGGTGCATTATACGCTCCAAGCTCATGGAACAGTTAATAGATGTATTAGACGGGTTTGATGACAGTATATTATTTCACGAAAGTGTGATCCCGCAGCTAACAGAAGGACAGGTTGCTTTAAAACAGATTGTACAACATGCCCTAGGCGCAGGAGCTGCCATTCCTGTGTTGAGTGCGTCATTATCCTATTTTAATGCGATGGTGCAAGGGGATTCCTCGGCAAATATGATACAGGCACAACGCGATTTCTTTGGTGCACATACGTATGAGAGAAAGGATAAAGAGGGGGTTTTTCATACGGTTTGGGAATAGAAGTTGAAACGTTTAATTGTTTATACGTTTAAAAGTTTTAAAAAATTAAATGAAACCGCTAAGAATAAATAGTAGATTCAATATAAACGAATAACGAATAACGAATAACGAATAACGAATAACGAATAACGAATAACGAATAACGGATAACTCATAAACCAACATGGACATACAATTACTAGCAGCAGTACTCATTGGGATTAGTGTCCTATTATTTCTGATTCTTCGATTAAAGTTTCAGGCATTTATAGCGTTGTTAATCACGTGTATTGTGGTTGGAGTTATAGCAGGTATGGAGCCTGTTACCATTTTGGATAGTGTCAAAAATGGCATGGGAGGTACGCTTGGTTTTGTAGCGACAGTCGTAGGACTTGGAGCGCTTTTTGGCGCTATATTAGAACGATCAGGTGGGGCGCAACAACTCGCTCAAGCGATGCTTAAACTCTTTGGAGTGAAAAAGGCACATTGGGCAGTGATGCTTACAGGGTTTTTGGTAGCGATTCCTGTGTTTTTTGATGTGGCCTTTATCATTTTGGTACCGTTGATCTATGCGTTACAAAAACAAACCAAGAAATCCCTGTTTTTATATGCCATTCCTTTATTAGCAGGACTAGCGATTACACATACGTTTATTCCCCCAACACCAGGCCCTATAGCCGTCGCCGATATTCTTAAAGCTGACTTAGGCTATGTCATTATTTTCGGATTTATCACGGGGTTACCTGCGGCGATTATCGCTGGCCCGATGCTCGCCAAACGTTTGTCAAAAACAATGCATATCGAGACACCTGAAGATATGGTGAGTACGGTTGTGATTCCAGATAATGCGCCCTCAGCAGGCACAATTTTAGGCATTATTGCGATTCCAATCCTTTTAATCGTGTGTAATACGGTAGTAGGGAGTCCGCTTTTTGATCAGAAGACATTACCTAAATGGCTTACGTATGCCACAGGATTGTTAGGACATCCATTTGTAGCGCTTATTATAGCAAATTTAGTCGCTTGGTATGTGTTAGGCATTCAAAAAGGATTCTCTAAACAACAGCTTTTAGATATTTCTACAAAATCCCTGTATCCAGCGGGTGTGATTATTTTACTTACCGGCGCAGGGGGTGCCTTTAAGCAAATATTGATTGATACAGGTGCGGGTAAAATGATCGCTACCTCCTTGAGTGGCGACTTTTTTCCTCCTGTCGTATTTGGATTTATTGTCGCCGCTATTGTACGTGTTTTACAAGGATCTGCTACCGTAGCCATGATTACGGCGGCAAGTATTACGGCACCATTATTATCTACATTAGTGAATGGCGAAGAGGTATTGCTTTTTACACAGCCCCAATTAGCGGTACTTGTGATTGCAATCGCTTCAGGTGCTACGATTTTTTCTCATGTAAATGATAGTGGATTTTGGTTGGTCAAACAGTATTTAGGGCTCACCGAAAAAGAAACGTTTCGATCGTGGACGGTCATGACATCTATTATTGCTGTTATTGGATTGGTGGTTTCTACCATCCTTTGGTATGTAGTGTAGGTACGCTTTCTAGGAGTTATGACGACGCAGAAGTTTATGCTGAGTTTATCGAAGT
>CAYGQJ010000021.1:36179-58452 GCA_964351845.1 uncultured Flavobacteriaceae bacterium
GTACGCTTTCTAGGAGTTATGACGACGCAGAAGTTTATGCTGAGTTTATCGAAGTTCGAAAGCGTATACTGAATGTGTTTTAGAACAAAAGCGTATACTAGTTTGTATTTTTACGATGCAGTTGAGATGATATACTAATAAAGAATGTTGGATGGAATTTCCGACTTCTTGGAAATATAAAAGAACATGAATTTTCATACACGTAAATGGATAAAACCCGAAGATCTGAATCCTAATGGAACGCTTTTTGGCGGTCGATTATTGGAATGGATAGATGAAGAGGCGGCGCTTTATGCGATTATCCAACTCGAGAACCCACGAACGGTTACGAAATATATCAGTGAGATTGATTTTCGCGCAAGCGCAAAAAAAGGGGATATTATAGAAATAGGCATTGAACCTACAAAATTTGGTACAGCGTCTATCACGCTTGCCTGTGAGGTACGTAACAAAATGACGCGGGAAGTCATTATTACGGTAGATCGTATTGTCATGGTAGGACTTGATGAACATGGAAAAGCAACACCCCACGGAAAAACGGAAATTGAGTACGTAAATGACCGATTATCTTCTAACGATGAGTAATTTAAAAAGGTAACCTTTATCGGTTACTACGTTTTTTTTAAAAGTTGGTTTTACCTTGATAGTATCTAAAACCAACCAATCATGAAAAATAGTTACTTTGTAATCATCGCCTTCCTGTGCCTTAATTGCTCTTCTGATGAAAAGGCCATTGAGGTCGTAGATGAGGGAATTACGTATGGCGCTGTATTAAGAACGCTACAATTTAATAATACCACCTTTGCCGTCGGAGATGCTTCCGGAGTATTTAGTGTTGATCTTGAGGAGCAAGACGAATTAGATGGGGCTCTTTTTGATAGTGTAGATGTGTATGCACAATTTCTAGATAATACATCATCAAATGGAGGGACCTCTAGTACAGAAGTCTTAGTAAAATCACTGCTAGCTGATTCTTTTACTATGGGGCCTGTAGGGTTACCAAGAACGACGTTAGAAATTTCTTTTGCAGAATTATTAAATGTAACCAATAAGGGACTTGGCGATGTTAGTTGCAAAGATCAATTTAAAATACGGCTCGATATCAAGTTAAACGACGGTAGAAGCTTTACCGAAGGAGATGGAAGTTCAACGGTTATTGCTTTAGGTTCAAATTTTAGCTCACCGTATACGTATATCATAAATATTATTGAGCCGATACCTGATGATGTATTTACAGGTATATATAGGGTAGAGAATATTGTGGAAGGTCCTTTCGTAAATACATTCTTAACCATGGAAGATCAGCTCGTAGAAGTAAAAGTAGGTCATTCCAAAAATGTGCGTTTTATCGAAGCGTATTATATTATATCTCATATTCAGTTTGAAGAAGAAAAGTTATTTGAAATTACCATTGCCTGTGATGAGGTTATTTTTGCAAATAATCAATTTACAAGTAGAGAGGGGAGCTGCACATTTCAAGACCCTCCTATATTATTAGGGTCTGATGTTGTTAATGGTCTTGCAAACCCCAATGATGATACTGTTTTTGAAGTACAACTTCAAGAAGGGTATTTGGGATTTGACGGAGGGTGTGGTTTTAATGGGCATGTTTCCAGAGTACGATTTTCAAAACAATAATTATGATAGATACCAGACACTTGTATACATGTGCCATTTGTTTATGGACACTTGTTTTTATTATTTCTTGTTCTAATGATGATAAAGTAGCGCTCACGAATGCGGATGATAGGGAGATAGGTGCGTACGTGAGAACAACAGAAACGGTCAATGCAGATTTCTCTATTCATAACCCTGCTGATATTTTTAGAGTAGAACTAGAAGTGCACGATGAGCAAAATGGCGCATTATTAGATGCTATTGATGTATATCTTACTTATAAAAAAGCAGGCGCATCTCCTTCTAATGAGTTGTTACTAAAGACACTGCCTAGGGATGTTTTTGTCATCGGCCAATTTGGAAAACCCGTAAGTCCGCTTACTGTTTCTTTTGAAGAGGCTTTAAACGCCTTTAATCTCACCCTAGCAGATGTGTCTTGTAAAGACCAATTTGAGGTGAGGATTAATCAAAAATTGACAGATGGTCGTTCGTTTACAACGGGGCAATCGAGTTCTAAAATATTGGCCGCTGATGATTTTTGGAGTTCGCCATTTTGTTACACGATTAATGTAATAGATCCTATTCCCGAAGATCAATTTACAGGGATGTATCAATTAGAAAGTGTTGTAGACGGACCTTTAGGGGCTACTTTTGGAGAAACACAATTGGTGGAGATTTACAAAGGACATTCTACCAACGTGCGAGAAATGAGATTACGCCATAGACTATCGATAGAACAGGAACAACCTCGTATTTTTAGATTTACTATTGTTTGTGATGAGGCCGTGTTCAGTAAAGATTTATTATCTAGCAAAATTGGTTTTTGTGGTATTGATCCTGCTATCTTATTAGGACCTGATACAGAAAATGCGACTATAGATCCAAATGATGATACGGTATTTGAATTATGGTTTGTAGAAGGATATTTAGGGTTTGACGGTAATTGTGGTTTCGGAACAGCACCTTCTAGAATTAAACTTTCTAAACAATAATTGATTTGTATTTGTGGTATGATAATAAGGTAATTTTTATCGGTATGTACGTTAAAAAGTTACATTAATCATATATTTAATTAAATAACCAACTCGATGAAACATAATTACATATTTCTCCTTTTATTAGGGGTGTTATTCTCTTGTAGTACTGAAGAAAAAGCCATTGAGGTTGTTACTGAAGAGGTAGAGCGCGGAGCCGTCATACGCACTACAGCCATCAATAGTGTTGATTTTGATATTAACAATCTTCAAAGTACGTTCCATATAGATATTGAGGAAATGGATATTGAAGATGGGGGTCTCCTAGAAGAAGTAGAAGTCTCTATATCCTTTAAAGACAACACTCCCAGTAATGGAACAAATTCAGTAAGTGCAACGTTATTGGAAACCATTCCTGCTTCAGAATGGAGTACAGGCCCTAACGGACTTCCTATAACGTCTCTTGTATACACTTACCAAGAACTTTTGACCACCACAGGGCTTACAGAAAGTCAAGTGGCTGTTAAAGATCAATTTTCCGTACATCTCAATTTAAAACTGACAGATGGTCGTGTTTTTAATGCCTCCAATGCTAGTTCTATCATACTTGCTTTCAACACCTTTTTTAGTTCGCCATTTTGTTATACGATTAATGTTGTAACGCCTATTCCTGAAGATCTTTTTGTAGGGATGTACCTTATGGAATCTATTGTGGATGGCCCCAATGGGCAAACGTTTGTAGATATCAATGGGCAACCTTTTGCTAACGGAAGTCTTGTAGAGCTTGTGAAAGGACATTCTACCAATACCCGAGAGTTTATGGCACGGCATAATTTACATCATGTAAGTATTGAAGGCCCGAGACCTTGGGAATTTACAGTCGTTGATGACCAAATCGTTATGGGAAAGAATCAATTATCATCTCCAGAAGGCTGGTGTATTCGTAATGCAGCACCTACTTTATTAGGTCCAGATACTATGAATGGTTCTGCAAATCCCACAGACGATACTGTTTTTGAGTTATGGTTTGTAGAAGGCTATTTAGGGTTTGATGGAGAATGTGGGTATGTGACAGCCCCATCCAGATATCGTTTTTCAAAACAATAATGAATAAGAGGTTCCATTATAATGGGATGTTACAAAACATATTTTGCGTTTAAGACGCAACCTTTTTAATAATCATAGATAGTTTAGGTATAGAAACCTATAAAAATTTAAAAAGATGAAAAGAAATGCGATACCCTTATTGATGATACTGTTTACATTATTGAGCTGTAGTTCTGATGAAAAACCCATTGATATTTTATTAAATGCTCCTAACGGCGCCTTACTGATCAATACAGAAATTGGAAATGATAATTTTATGATTACTGATGTAGAAAGCGAGTTTTCTGTTGAAGTAAGAGCCAATGATCAAGAAAAAGGCGATTTTTTTGATTTTGTAAGAGTGTATATTAGTTTTAAAAGTAATACTTCAAATGGGGTGAATAATAGAGATGAGGTTATTTTACAAGAGATACCTCGATCCGAGTTCTATCTTGGTGAGTTTGGTAGACCTCGTACATTACTAAATTACAGTTTTCAAGAAGCGCTGGATGCCTTTGGACTTACTGTGAATGATGTTGCTCCTGGCGATCAATTTTTTATACGTCCCGATATGCACTTAAAGGACGGTCGGGTTATAGGGTATATCAATAGAAGCCCTAGTATTATCGCAGATTTCTGTGAAAACTCCCCTTTTTATTATCAAGTAAATGTGATTAATCCTATCCAAAACAACTTGTACACTGGTGTTTATCGATATGAAATTATTGCTTCGTCAAATATAGGTGGAGTTCCTGAATCTGGTATTACAACCATTACCAATGGAGCGTATCCAAACCAAAGACGTTCTTCTTTTTTAGATTTTACAGTGGCTGGTGATTTTATATTACCGGATATTTATCAGGAGCGTGGCGGTCTGTGTCGTTTTGGTGCAGGTATTGTTTTTTGGGGACCGCAAGATGCTAATTTTGGATTTTTGGATACACAAGATGATAGTGTCTTTGAGGCAGACTTTATAATGGGATATGATGGCTGGGTAGGCGGAGATCTATCGGATGATCCTATTACAGTGACCTACCGTTTTTCTAAACAATAGTACGCTTTCGCGAAAGCGTATAAAAATACATAAACTATGAAAAGAATTTTACTCCTAACTTTGGTGCTTATTTCATCTCTTTTTTCCTGTGAAAGTGACGAGAAAGCTATTGAAATTGTTCTTAATGATGTAAAACGCGGCGCGGTGTTACGTACAGTAGGTTTTAACAATGGCGAATTTGAAGTAGGAGTTCCAGATAGTGTTTTTAGCGTAATTCTCGAGGAGCAGGATATAGAAGAGGGAGGGGTAATGAATGATGTAACGGTATATGTGTCATTTATAGACAATACACCAGGGTTAGGCGCTATGTCTACCAATCGAATCGTTTTGGATACTATTTTACCAGACGCATTTACTACAGGAGCGAATGGTCTGCCAGTAACGACACTAGCGTACACCTTTCAAGAACTTTTAGAGGCTACGGGGGTATCCATAGGCGATGTATTTTGTAAAGATCAATTCAGGATAGATTTAGATCTTAATTTGACGAGTGGAGAAACGTTTAATCTTCAAAATTCAGCAGGGACCGTTGTCAATACTACGGGGTTTTTTAAATCTCCTTATACCTATATGGTCAATGTAGTAGAACCTATCGCTACAGATTTATTTACAGGAGTATATCAATTAACAAGTATTCAAGAGGCTCTTTTTGGAGCTACCTTTGCGGGAGAGGACTTAGTTACGATACGAAATGGTCATTCTAATAACGTTAGAGTATTTGAAATTGCGGGGGCACAGAGTTTTAATTTAGAAATTGAGTTTAGTGTTGTATGTGATGCAACGATTGTTACTCGATATCAAAGAATTAGATTTGGATGTACAGATGATCTGTCTGATAGAATCCTTATTGGTCCAGATGAAATAGCTGTGACAGTAGATCCAAATGATGATACTGTTTTTGAATTACATATTCTAGAAGCATTTGAAGGGTTTAATGCCATGTGTGACTATGAGAATTCGCCTTCAAAAGTTCGCTTTTCTAAACAATAAAACCATGACTAACTAACTAAACCACATTTCTATGAAAAAAAGTATTTTTATGATTCTTAGCATTGCGTTATGTTTCTCCTGTAGTGAAGAAGATAAAGCCATAGAAACGGTCCTACAAGAGGTAGATAGAGGTGCGGTTTTACGTACTTTGAATTTTAACAACGGAGAGTTTGTTACAAATACACCAGAGAGTATTTTTAGTGTAGCTATCGAGCAACAAGATATCGAACAAGGAGGGCTTTTAAGTACCGTTGATGTTTTTGTTTCCTTTATTGATAACACACCTTCGGGGAATTCAGTGTCTACACAACCAGTACTGCTAGAGACCTTGACGGCAGATAATTTCACTTCAAGTGATTTTGGACTTCCTACGACAACCCTAGCGTATACGTATCAAGCACTTCTGGATGCTACGGGTTTAACCATAGATCAAACCAATTGTAAGGATCAATTTCGATTAGATTTAGATCTTAACCTATCTGATGGTTTGACGTTTAACTTAAATAATTCAGGTGGGACTGTTGTTAATACGTCTGGGTTTTTTAGATCGCCCTTTACCTATTTAGTGAATATCGTAGCGCCTATTCCGTCTGATCAATTTACGGGTATCTATCAATTAACAAGTATTGAAGATGGTTTTTTTGGGCCTACATTTGGGGACGATATTCTTGTGACGCTTAGAAATGGACATTCCAATAATGTAAGAGTCTTTGAAGTTGAAGGACCTACAAACACTACGTTAGAAATTGAGTTTAGTATAGTATGTGACATTACAGTCTTGACGAGGTATCAAAGAACTAGATTTGGATGTACACAAGATGATGCATCAGATAGAATCCTTATTGGTCCCGACAGTATTCCTGCTACGATTGATCCAAATGATGATACTGTTTTTGAGTTACATTATTTAGAGGCCTTTGAAGGATTTGATGCGAAGTGTAATTTTGCTAACTTCCCCTCTAAAATTCGTTTGTCTAAACAATAACATAAAATAGGATCCCATGAAATTAAACCAACTTATTTATATATGTCTCTTTTTTCTAGCGCTGTCTTGTAGTGAAGATGATAAAGCTATTGAAACTGTATTAGAAGAAGTAGAGCGTGGTGCTATTTTAAGAAATATTGATAGAGTGTCTCCAAATTTTGAGCGTACCGATCTACAAAGTAGTTTTACTGTTGTATTAGAAGAACAGGATCTTGAAGAGGGTGGGATTTTTGATTTTGTACGACTTTATCTTCAGTATATTGACAGATCTCCTGATAATGGAGATGCTAGTGCATCAGAAATTGTGCTAAAGGATATTCCTAGTTCAAATTTCCAAGTGGGAGGTAATGGATTACCTGTGGGCACTATTGATGTTGTATTTCAAGAAGCTATTGATGCCCTAACGTTAGATATTGGAATGATTCAGGCGGGTGATCAATTTGAAGTACGCACAGAAATACACCTTACAGACGGTCGTACCTTTAGTACAGAAAACGGGAGTGCTTCTATTCTTACTGATGCGTGTTTTTTTAAATCTCCTTACCGATACGTTGTTAACGTAATAGATACGATACCAGCTGATCTATTTACGGGGGTTTACACATATGAGATTGTTAGTAATCAAGCAATATCACCCTCTTCTGGTGTAACAAATCAAGGAGTTGTGACTATCACAGCGGGGGCTACTCCCAATGTTAGAAGAACTGGTATCATAGGCGAAGGTCTAGAGTTTACTATCGCTGGTGAAAAAGTATATCCTAAAATATATCAATCTTTAAATCTCTTTTGCAGAAATTCAGCATTTAATATCCTTACAGGGCCGGATGATCAAAGTTTTGGTCTTGTAGATCTTACAGATGATACCATATTTGAATTGGACTTGGTATTTGGTTATGAAGGATGGGGAGGAACAGGCAATTTTGATACCCCGCAAACGGTAAAATTCCGTTTTTCAAAGCAATAGCAAGTTTATTGTCCATTTAAATGTTAATATTTATCTAAACTATTGTTAAGAATTTTGTTATTCTTAATTTGTATGTGTTCTTAGTTTCATCAAATCAATAGTTTCATCAATGAAGAAAATTTTACTCCTTAGCGTATTGCTAAGTTTTTGTTTTACCACGGACACATACGCCCAAAAGAGAAGCAAAAAGAAAAAGAAAAACAACTCAGAAGAAATAGCAACACCCCCAAAGAAGAAAGATAAAGATGCTATTCAAGAGTATAAAGATGTAGTAACAAAAGAAGCTGTTACAGACAGTGGTCTTTTTCAAGTCCATCGTGTAAAAAAATCTTATTTATATGAAATTCCTTTTTCTGTTCTAGAAAAAGACATGCTGTGGGTAAGTCGCATTGCTCAGATTCCTTCGGGATTAGGTGGTGGTTTTTTCAATGCAGGTACAAAAACGAATGAAGAAGTAGTGCATTGGCAACGCTATCAAGACAAGATTTTACTTAAAGTGAAGTCCTACAGAAATATTGCAGATAGTACCAAAGCCATTAGTAATTCAGTTCGCGTAAATAACTATGAGCCTATTTTGTATGCATTTGATATCAAGGCATTTAATGCAGACTCAACAGCTGTTGTTATAGATGTGACTAAGCTTTTTTCTACCGATGTAAAAGCTATAAGTGGCCTGCCTGCACGGATGCGTAAACAATATAAAGTCAGAAAATTAGATGCTTCTCGTAGCTTTATAAATAGTGTAAAAAGCTTTCCGCTTAATATCGAAGTAAAACAAGATTTTACGTACGATGCTTCAGAGCCACCATCCGCTAGAAATACGGAATCAATTAGCCTTCAAATGAATCAATCTATGATTCTTTTGCCAGAAGAACCTATGCAAGCAAGGATTGCAGATCCAAGAGTTGGCTTCTTTACAGTAAGCCAATATGATTACGGGAGTGATGCTTTAAAAGCTGATGAGAAAACCTACATCCGGAGATGGAAATTAGAACCAAAAGATCCCGAAGCGTATGCGAGAGGAGAATTGGTAGAGCCCGTAAAACCTATTGTATATTATTTAGATCCGGGTACGCCTGAAAAGCTCCAAAAGTATATCAAACAAGGAATTGAAGATTGGCAAAAGCCTTTTGAAACAGCTGGTTTTAAGAATGCGATCATCGCTAAAGATGCTCCTACAGCAGAAGAAGACCCTGAGTTTAGTCCAGAAGATATACGCTATTCTGTGGTGCGCTATGTAGCCAGTACCACGCGTAATGCTGTGGGCCCTAGTGTATCTGATCCGCGTAGTGGAGAAATTATAGAGAGTGATATTATATGGTATCACAACCATTTACGGAGTTATAGAAACCGTTATTTATTAGAAACAGGCGCAGCAAATCCAAGTGCACGTACCCTTGATACTCCTGATGATGAAATCGGAGAGATGATGCGTATGGTAATTGCGCATGAAGTAGGACACGCCCTAGGCTTCCCACATAATATGGCGGCTAGTTATGCGTATAATGTAGAATCGTATAGAGATGGCGCATTCACGCAAAAAAATGGAATAGCTGCGAGTATCATGGATTATGCACGTTATAACTATATCGCACAACCAGGGGATCAAAATATACGTTTTATACGCCAGATGGGCCCTTATGACCATTATGCCGTGAATTGGGGCTACAGATGGTTGCCTACGGCTAAAACACCTGAAGATGAACTTGCCACATTAAATGCATGGGTCATCGAAAAAGCAAATGACCCAACCTACAGGTTTGGACGCCAATCAAATCGTTTTGATCCACAATCGCAAACAGAAGGAATAGGTGATGATCCTATCAAGGCGAGTACGTATGGAGTCAAAAACCTAAAATATGTAGCAGCAAATCTCCCATCTTGGACTTCTGATCAAACTAATAACTACCAAGATTTAGAAGAATTATATGGTGAATTATTAGGCGTTTATAGTAGATATGTAGGACACGTGGTAACCAACATAGGAGGCGTTTACGAAAACATCAAAAATCCAGACCAAGAAGGTATTGTGTATACGCATGCTAGTAAAAGCTCACAGCAAGCGTCTATGAAATGGCTTCAAGAGAATTTATTTCAAACACAAGATTGGTTGGCTGATAAAGCGATACTTCAAAACATAGACCATGCAGGATATTTTGAGCGTATCCGTAGCTTACAATCACGTTACCTTAATGGCTTGTTGAGTTTTGATCGTATCGGACGATTAATTGATGCAGAGACCATTAATGAAGAGTATTACAGTGCTTATGAAATGCTATCACAATTGCGTAAAGGCTTGTGGTCAGAAGCATCAAGAGGACAGAGTGTCGATATTTATAGAAGAAATCTACAAAAAACGTATTTAGATAGACTATCCTTTTTAATGACCGATAAAGGTCCTACTCGAAGACGTGGAAGACCAGGTTTTGAAAGTACATTCGTTTATAATACAAATACCTCAGATATTAAATCATTAATTAGAGGCGAACTCACGACCTTACGTTCTAGACTCAGAACGGCAAAAAATGGAAACATAAACACGATTACAAAATACCATTATCAAGATGTAATCGCAAGAATAGATGCTTTACTAGATCCTAAATAACCTAAACTACAACACTTAAAAGCCCTTAAACACAACGTGTTTAAGGGCTTTTTTTATAATAGTATAAAGTGTGATTTTGTTATTTCGTACAATCAAAATCAATATCTAGGACTTTTAACCCATAATTTTTGGCATCGTAATTAAAATGCCACCATTCGGTTCTGATAGGAGAGAAGCCATTGTTTTTCATGACATCCCATAATAATTTCCGATTTGCTTTTACGGTATCATTATGAGGATGATCTATATGTGCTTCCTTCCCAAAGTGGTCGTAATCACTTCCCATATCCAGTGGTGTACCGTCTAATTTTACAATGGTCATATCAATAGCAGCACCTCTGTTGTGTATAGAGCCACTCTTATAAGGATTTCCTACGTAAGAAGGGTTTGGGAAAATTGCCCACATTTTTTTCTGAACAGAAAGTGGTCGGTAGCAATCAAAAAACTGAATTTTATAACCAAGTTCACAAAAATCATGGTTGGCAGCAGCGATAGCTTCAGCGATTTCGGGCAACAACAAGCATTGCACACAATCATATACAGCTGTTTTTAAGAAGTTATCATCGGTGGCATATTTGACGTCATACGCATAGGTACCGCCGTAGGTTTCAATATTTACGAGGGGTGACTCTTGGGCATGTAGGCTGCACCCAATCCATAAAAAACCAATTAAAAAATAAGATAGTTTCATAGGGTTAAAGTACAAAAAATGAGAATGTGGTGGTATACGCTTTCGCGAAAGCGTAAAAATGCCTAATCTTGCGTATATGATTGATCTTCCTGTTATCAAAACCCAACGTCTAGCCATCAAGCTAAAATCCACAGCCGAAAAGCTTGTGAAACAAGGACATCCCTGGGTTTTTGAAGATAGTATTGCCAAGCAAAATAAGGAAGGAAAAACAGGTGATGTCGCTATTTTATTTGATCAACGTAAAGACAAAGTATTTGCTATAGGTTTGTATGACGCCGATTCTCCTATTAGAATCAAGGTGATTCACGCAACGCCCGCAACACCCGATAGTGCCTTTTTTAAGGAAAAAATACGCGTTGCTTTTCTAAAAAGAGCCGACTTACTAAAAACCGATACCAATAGTTATCGTTTTATTTTTGGAGAAAATGATGGATTCCCAGGACTTATCGCCGATGTATATAAGGATGTGTTAGTCGTAAAATTTTATTCTGGGATTTGGTTTCCGTATTTAGAAATGATTTTACCAGCATTGGTTCAAGTTGCAAAGGTTAACACCTTAGTAGTGCGATTAAGTCGTCAATTACAGAAGTCAAAATCACATGGATTTACAGATGGGCAAGTACTTCACGGGGAGCTAACGGCTGAAGTCGTTTATTTTAAAGAGCATGGGATTCGGTTTTCTGCAAATGTGATTCACGGGCATAAAACCGGATATTTCTTAGATCATCGTCATAACAGAAAACGAGTAGGCGAGTTGTCTAAGGGTAAAAAAGTATTGGATGTTTTTAGTTATGCAGGCGGATTTTCAGTGCATGCGCTAGCTGGTGGTGCTACCGAAGTATTGAGCTTAGATATAAGTGCACAAGCCCTAGAAGTAGCACTTGAAAATGGCAAATTGAACCCTAGTAAAGGCTTCCATAAAATTATGGCGATTGATGCTTTTGAAGGATTACAACAGCTTATTGATAGTGATACCAAGTTTGATATTGTTGTCATAGACCCTCCTAGTTTTGCAAAAAGTGCTAGAGAGATCGAAAGTGCCAAGCATAGTTACCATCGATTGGCCGTTTTAGGAGCGCAACTGGTGGCTAGAAAAGGAATGTTGGTAGTAGCTTCCTGCTCTTCAAGGATTACTGCACAACAGTTTTTTGACATTTCGGAGCAAGGAATTTCAAAAACCAATCGATCTTTTAAAACGGTTGAGAAAACATTTCACGACAGTGATCATCCAATAGGTTTTCCAGAAGGCGCTTATTTAAAATGTGGGTATTACCGTTTAGATTCCTAATTTACTATCTTTAAGTATATGAAAAAGCATGTATTTCTTATCGCCATTCTCTTATACATCTGTATAAGTTGCACACCCGAAAAAACAGCAGTTTTTGTTCCTATAGCAGAGCGCTCCTTACTTCCGTATCCTAATGAAGTAATTCCTTCCGAGCAAGGTTTTTTGATTGATGCGAATACCACTATCTATGCAGGCACTAGTTTGGATAGTCAGGCGATAGCCCTTCAGTTTTCAGATCGCTTTGCAAAAGCGAGTGGCATTACCTTGATCACTAAAAATGAAAGTAAGCTAGCAAAAAATAGCATTCATTTTGTATTGGACCCTACTGCGAATGAAATTTCTGATGATGAAGGATATTTTCTCAAGAGTACTAAGGATCGTGTGATTATTCGTGCAAAGGCGATGTCTGGGTTATTTATGGGATTACAGACGTTTTACCAATTACTACCTGATGAGATTGCTTCGAATACTACTCAATCAACGATCGTATGGGCAATTCCAGGTGTCATTATTAACGACGCTCCACACTATGCATATAGAGGGGCAATGCTAGATGTGGCAAGACATTTTTTCCCTGTAGAAGATGTAAAACGATATATTGATCTCATCGCTAGTTATAAAATCAATAAACTACACTTGCATCTTACCGATGACCAAGGATGGCGTATTGAAATTAAATCTTGGCCAAAACTCACTGAAATTGGTAGTACCAGTGCTGTGGGTGGTGATCAAGGAGGGTTTTATACGCAAGCTCAATACACAGATATTGTTGCCTATGCAAAGCTACATCACATTACGATTATCCCAGAAATAGATATGCCGGGGCATACCAATGCTGCATTGGCTTCTTATCCAGAATTAAATTGCGATGGGAAAGCACGTTCTTTATATACAGGAATGAAAGTGGGTTTTAGTACGCTTTGTGTGGATAAAGAGATTACGTACACGTTCCTAGATGACGTTATTAGAGAACTTTCAGCGCTTACCCTTGGGGAGTATATTCATTTAGGAGGTGATGAGTCGCATGTCACTTCAAAGAAGGATTATAACCTCTTTTTGACAAAAGCGCAAGCGATTGTCAAAAAATACGGTAAAAATGTGATGGGCTGGGAGGATATTCAAAGCGCTGGTATTTCTGATGAAACGATTATCCAGCATTGGACCAATCCTGAGATTGCTACGCTAGGTGCTCAACAAGGTGCGTCTATTGTATTATCACCCGCACCAAAGACCTATCTTGACATGAAGTATACCAAGGATACTAAAATTGGGCTTACGTGGGCTGGAATGACTCCTATTGATAGTGCTTATATGTGGAATCCCAAAACATTGCTTAAAGATGTTCCTGCCTCTCAAATCTTAGGGATAGAATCTCCTTTGTGGTCAGAAACCGTAGTAGATATGGATGCTATTGAATACCTAGCTTTCCCGAGGCTTATTGGACATGCAGAACTCGGTTGGACGCAAGAAGAAAATAGACATTGGGATTCCTACCTACAACGTCTTAAAAATCATCAAAATCGATTGATGATAAAAAACGTTCACTATTATCCATCTCCACTGTTGGAAGAATGATGTTTTTTAACGTAAGTATTTAGTTCACATCTCAGATTCCATTCTCATCAGTAGAATGAAAAAAAAATAGTCATCGATAGACGTGTCATAGTGTATGATTAAAAAACCATCGTGTTCGTCCGAAGTGTGGGTTGGTATTTGGCTACCCAATCTGCTGCATCGTGTAAATTTTCGAAGGTCTTAATTCTTGATTTGAAAAATAGTTTTTCCATCATGACATTAATTAATCCGCTTTTAGAATGGGTAACCACTGCAAAAGCTCTAAGGGTATGTCTTGATTTAAAAAACTTCAACCAATCTTGAGGTTCGATAGAGTAGGAGTGTACTCTATTTGAAATGTAAGATATTTTAGCATCTCGTCCATAATGATTCAACGCTAATTCTATCACCTCTTGTGCAGTTTCCCAATTAAAATGAACCCCTTCATTAATCTCTGATATGATAAAGTCTTCAAAAAAGTAAAACATTCCTGTAGATAGGACGTACACGTCTTCTAATTCATACTTTAAATTTGATTCATTTACTAGCATAGGATAAATCTACAGATTCTATATTTATACTATGGTAAAGTAGCTTTTTTTAAGCTAAGACAGATGAAAAGTATTAATTATTCGACAAAATACACAGATGCATCTTGATTTATTGGCATCCGCTACCAAAACCTGTAGCGTCAAAAGAAGTCTCTACAACGCCTGTTCTTTCGTTTGAAATAGCCTGTATCACTAGGTTATTCATTCCACTACCATCACGCTTTGGACTACAGTATTCAAATAAGTAAAAGCTATTTGCTTGATTTGCAACGTTATTTGAGACTTGGTTAAATACCGTTTCTAATTCAGAGCTATCGGTAGCAAAAACACTCCCATCGGTGCCTATTTGCGAAAGCGTACTTTCATCGATCTCATCGCCAAGTCCAATGGTAAAAAATGAGATATTTTCATCGGCGTTGTTAACGGCTGTGAGTGCTTCTTGTTGTGTAAAACGAGCTGCCTGATCTGTACCATCTGTAAAAATGACAATAGAAGCTGCTCCAAAAACATCTTGTGCTTCTGCATTTGTGATGAGGTTTTCGGCTACTTGTGTTGATTTGATCACAGCACCATATAAATCTGTAGAGGGATCATTGCTAATATCTGTCGTAATGCTATTGATCGCATCCTCTAGCACTGTTGCACTCGTTGTAGGGGGTTGTAATTCGTGTAATACATCTTCACCATCAAACCAGTAGATTCCCATTTGGAAAGAATTTGTAGGGATCGCAGGAACTACATTGGTAATAAAACTAATAGAAGCGTCTTTTAATTCTTGTAAACTGGAACTTAATACACTATTACTTAAATCTAATACTAGAATGGTATTATTGATGAATATCTGAGAATTCGGTGATATTTCTGCTGAAGATTCAGAACTTGATATTTCGTTAAAGCAGGTGTCATTACGTCCTTGTTCAAAAATTCTAAAATCAGACGGATTCAATCCTGGTACTCCTTGCCCGTTGAGATCTGTGACTCTAAAAAATACAGAAACTTTTGAAGGTAGTGTGGTAAAAGCATCTTCTATCGTAAGGTTTAATTCCTGCGCTCCTAGATTAAGACACTCTATGCCACCCGTTGAATTTCCATCATCATCGCGAGTGCTGCATGCCGTTGTGATACATAATAGTGCTAGTAAGTAATAAAAAACGTTGATTTTCATAAATGATCGATTTGATTGATGCTACCATAACGGTCATCATTCCGTATTTATTTTAATCACGGTATGTTAAGACAGACACAATTTTACGACTCAGGGGTGTATTAACACCTAATCATATCTTGTTTTTTGGTACAGAACTTGTTAATGGATGTGTTAAGTATTTTCTATTATAGATACACATTTAGTATCTTTACCTAACAAATAATCATTTTGAAAACTACACAAACGACATCTATTTTCCGAAGCCTACTCGTATGCCTTCTTTTTATGTGCGCTTCACAGAGTTATGCACAGATAGATGCACCCCGTAAATCCATCAAAATAGAAGGTAAACAACCCAACCAAGCAGAAACGCCTATTTTAGTATCTCCAGAAAATGCTTCTTCTAGTGTTTCCTCTAGTACGGTTTCTGTAAAAAGTAAAGTTCGTTTAGGACAACCTGAAAGTGGCACTGAAAAAAAGGAAGTTCGATTCATGGAAGGCGAAGAATTTGCTAAAAAAGACTATAGCTCGCTAGAAGATAAAATGAATAATAAAACGTTCAAAACAAAAGACGCAGGGCTTCAGCCTGAGTTTTATAATGATCAGTTTTTGGGTGATTTTAGAAGCGGTTCTAAATTTGTTCGTTTCTTATACAGAGATCATCAGTATGTAGATGGTGATCGAGTAAGTGTCTCAGTAAATGACACCATTATTCATCCTAATATCCATCTAGCAGGTGAGTTTCAGGGGTTTTATATAGATCTTAAAAAAGGTTTTAATAAAATAGACATCACCGCACTCAACCAAGGAACTTCAGGCCCTAATACCGCTCAGTTTGTCATGTATGATGATAACAGACAAGTGATTTCTTCTAATGTTTGGAATCTAGCCACAGGTGTAAAAGCGACGGTGATTATTGTGAAAGATGAGGAGTAATTTCTTTTGATTTTTTCCTTTTTATGCTTTCGCGAAAGCGTACTCATCATTACCTTTCACTGGCATCTATTCATTAGGAACATACGTCCCAGCACTCGGCAACTCAAACAATTCTAAATCAAAAAACGGAACAGAAGCTAAAAAATGATCAAATATATCGGCCATGATATATTCATAGTTTTGCCATCGTTTATCACTACTAAAACAATAGACTTCGATTGGAATTCCCTTAGCAGTAGGTGCCAATTGCCTTGCCATGACGATCATATCTTTATTGATGGCCGAATGTTGTGAAATATACGTTTCCATATACTTCCTAAAAACACCAATGTTGGTCATATTCCGTCCATTGAGTAAAAGAGCTCTATTGATCCCTAATGCTTCGTTGGAAGCATCAATTTTTTCTTGACGATCGGAGAGGTAGGCCGTAATTAATTGAATTTCTTTGAGTTTTTTCACATCCTCAGGAAGTAAGAATTTGACACTTTCTTGTTTGACGTACAACGCTCTTTTGATCCGCCTTCCATCAGACTCATTCATGCCTCGCCAGTTTTTAAAACTATCAGAGATCAATGCGTAAGTCGGTATGGTGGTAATTGTTTTATCAAAATTTTGCACTTTAACGGTAGCAAGGTTGATTTCGATCACATCTCCATCGGCACCGTATTTATCAAACGTAATCCAGTCGCCTATACGTACAATATCGTTTGTAGCGACTTGAATACTAGCTACAAATCCTAATATGGTATCTTTGAAAACTAAGATGATAATAGCCGAAATGGTGCCTAGTCCTGCTAGAAAGCTCCATATATTAATTTTGGTGATCACAGCAAGCGCAAGAAAAATCCCTACAAACCATGCGAAAATCATGAAGACTTGTATATAACTATCTACAGGTTTATCGCGTAGTCTTGGTTTGGTTTTAAAATAGCTTTTTAAGGTATTAAGTAAGGCACGTGCGATGCGCAATACAATGACAATCGCTAGTAGTTGCAAAAATATAATCGCTACATTTTTTATCTCAGGAAAATCCTGAAAGATATAAGGGATGGTCCAATAGGCAATGATAAAAGGGATCAAATGCCCCACACGCCTCGGAACTCGATTCTCTATAAGTAAGTCGTCAAATTTTGTTTTGGAAGCCAAAGCGATTCCATTAGAAAGCTTGCGTAAAATTTTTCGCGAAAGCCAATCTATCAGTAATAGTACAATCACGAGTACACTACATAAAGCAACTAGATTTATGTATGACGCCCATGTGGCCGAAAAACCGTTGTCTAATAAAAAATTGTAGAGCCAATGACTTGTTTGTTCCATATAATAGATAAAGATATTTACAAAAGTAGTATTATTATAGGTTGATTGATGATAAGAATCAATAGAACTACATAATACATGTGATATGCATCAAGATTTCTCTGAATTTGAACCTATAGAAACAACACGTTTACACCTGCGAGCACCCACTATGGGAGATAAAGAAATGATCTTTTTTATGCGTACTGCTCCAGAAGTAAACAGGTACATTAAACGCACGCCTCCTTCATCATTACAAGAGATAACCCTTTTTATCAACGATCGGTTAAGAGATAGGGAGCAAGGAATCAGTATCTATTGGGTACTTACATTAAAAGAAAACCTGGATCAATGTATTGGAGCCATATCCCTTTGGCAATTTTCTGACGATAGAAAAACAGCTGAAGTTGGATATGACCTTCATCCTGATTATCAAGGAAAAGGCTATATGAGCGAAGCATTAAGCGCTGTACTAGCTTTTGGTTTTAATACATTGGAGTTACATACCATAGAAGCCTATACCCATCTAGAAAATCAACCTTCTAGAACCTTATTAGAACGTCATGCCTTTATACGTACCGATCAAAAAGATGAGAGCGTGCCTACCAACATTGTATATGCATGTGTCAAAAAGTAGCGGCTACCTAGGACTCTTTCTCATCTAAGAATGCGCCTAGTTGATCTGGTTTGATACGCTAGAATTATTCATAAAAAGGCTACCCATCTTTTAATTTTAGTAATGTTTTTTAATGAGGAGCATGCTGGGTACGCTTTCGCGAAAGCGTATATATTCAATGTACTCTAAGAAATTTAAAGTGCACACTTCTAAATGGATATATCTCTCTATGTTATGTGAAAACCCTATTTCTTTTTACTGCGTTCTAAAGCAAGTTTTACAGCTTCGTACGCATTGACAACTTTTCCAGTTTTTGAAAGTGTATCAAAAGGAACTAGCTCTTCGGTACCGGGTTTGTTTACTTTTAGTGCTATGGATACCGCAGCATCTTCGATAATACTTTTGACTTCTTCGGGAGTCAACTCAGGAAAATAGGAAAGCAATAAAGCAGCAACTCCAGTAACAACCGGTGATGCCATACTTGTCCCGCTACGATTTCCATATTCGTTATTGGGTAATGTGGAGTAAATATCGACGCCAGGCGCAAATACATCTACAGATTTTTTTCCATAATTCGAAAAATCAGCCACAAAGTTCTCATCATAGTTACCCGAAGTAGCACCCACTTCAATCCAATTGGTAGCGACCGTTCCATCCAATAATAGGGATGAAGGGAAGCTGTAGTAATCATCTATATTGGTGTTGTCATTTCCAGCACCGTGTATCAATAAGACGCCTTTTTCTTGTGCATACATTACCGCAGCGTCTACCAATTCTTTTTGTGGAGAATAGTTTTTTCCAAAACTCATATTGATAACGCGCGCACCATTATCCACAGCATACCGGATTCCGTTTGCGACATCAATATCATTTTCATCTCCCATCGGTGTATTACGGATAGGCATAATAATACTTTCTGAAGCAATCCCTCTAATACCTAGTTTGTTATCGCTTTGCGCACCTATAATACCCGATACGTGTGTTCCATGTTCTGATCGTTTAGATACATCTGGATTTCCGTATCCTTTGACAGGTTCTCCAATCAGAGCACGCCCGTCGGAATCAAGACTGTAGTTATAGTTGAGACGTAGTTCTACTTCTTCAAGTCGGCTTGCAGAAGAAATATATCGCTCTATGACATCTTCTGCCGTAAGTCTTCCATTGTTTTGGTCTAAGACTCTTAAAAAGGTCGCTTTTACTTTTTCTATTTTACTGTTTCGTGGTTTAAATTTTTCAAGATCTTTTCTTGAAAACGAATCTTTTTTCATGGCTTTCTGTAAAGGCGGTACGATCGTTTCTAGAAAATCGGCTTCCCCTTTGGTACTATCATAGCGATCTTGCCATGTTTTTCTTGCCTCTTCATACTTTTCTTTGAAGCCCAAATATTTGATATAGTCTTCTTTTTCTTCTGGGGTAATGGTGAATTTATCTTTTGTTCCAAAACGCTCTAAATACCCTCTGTAGAGTCTTGTCATCTCTAGGGTTTCAGCAATGAGACTCTCGCCATTTGCATTTCCTATAAAATTCCAACCGATGGTATCATCTATAAATCCATTAGCATCATCATCTTTACCATTTCCGTTAATTTCATCTTCATTCTTCCAAACACGGTTTTTTAAATCTTCATGCTCGATATCTAACCCAGAATCTAGTACCGCTATAAGTACAGGTTGTGGGGTTCTATCTTTTAATAGGTCATAGGCTTTATCTAGACTTATTCCAGGATATCCATCTTTTTTCTTATCTAATAAATGCCAACCATCAGGGATTTCCTGCGCTTGTATTTGAAGTATGGTGCAGAATGCGAAAAGAATGGTACATAAAGGATTGATTTTGGTAGTAAACATGAAAGCTATTTTTATAAAATGTTTGTACTTGTAATGTGATGATTGTGTATTTAGCTTGAAAAATAAGTATTTTTCTATTCTAAACATAACATATTTTGATTGTATTTGATTTGAATTTCAAGAGGGTAGATAGCGAACGATCACTATCTTTGGAGTTATAGATGTAATGTTGCCTTATGAGAGAATTTGCACAAGCACCCCCACAAAAAACCGATGCTCAAAAAAAGTCTAAAGTAACCATGGGCAGTGCCTTTAAAACCATTATTTGGCCTCGCCGTAAGTTGGTTTTTCTGGGACTTTTTTTAATATTGATAAGTAGATTGGCAGGATTTGTATTGCCGCTAAAATCAAAAGAGTTATTAGATGAAATTGTTCCGAATAATGATATGCCAAGTCTATATAACTTACTCTGGATGGTTGGGCTGGCATTATTAGTACAAGCAATTACTTCATTTTTATTGACGCGCATTTTAAGTGTGCAAGCCCAATATTTAATATCAGAGTTACGTGCGCAAGTACAGAAAAAGGTATTATCACTACCGATCAGTTTTTTTGATAACACAAAGTCAGGTGCTTTGGTCTCTCGGATCATGAGTGATGTAGAGGGCGTGCGTAATTTAATTGGGACAGGATTGGTACAGTTGGTGGGCGGAACCATCACGGCCGTGGTTTCTCTTGTCTTGTTAATACAAATCAACCCTTGGATGACTTTGTTTGTATTTCTCCCTGTTGGTATTTTTGGATATGTAGCCTTAAAGGCATTCAAATACATTCGTCCTATTTTTAGAAATCGAGGAAAGATCAATGCAGATGTCAAAGGAAGACTAACAGAAACCCTTGCGGGCGTTCGGGTAATCAAAGGATTTAATGCGGAAGCACAAGAAAATAAATCTTTTGAAAAAGGTGTTGATTTGTTATTTCAAAATGTCAAAAAGAGTTTGACTGCTACGGCACTTATGACGAGTTCTTCTACTTTTTTACTAGGACTTGCTTCTGTGGGGATTATGGGAATAGGAGGCTATTATATGATCCAAGGGGAGATGACCACAGGAGATTTTCTCTTATTTACACTCTTACTTGGATTTATGATTGCGCCAATTGTGCAAATGAGTAATATCGGGAGTCAGTTGACGGAGGCCCTTGCAGGATTAGACCGTACGGAAGAGTTAATGAACATGACCCCTGAGGATGAGCTAGGCGATCGAAGGGTCGTCTTAGATGATTTTAAAGGAAATCTGCATTTTGATGATGTCTCTTTTGCCTATGAAGAAGGTAAAGAAGTCATCCATAATGTTAGTTTTAAAGCCTCTGCGGGTTCTGTGATTGCCCTTGTGGGGAGTTCGGGGTCTGGTAAATCGACGATTGCAGGGTTAAGTGCTACATTTTTAAATCCTGATTCAGGAACTATTTATATCGATGGGCAAGACATTTCTAAAGTCAAACTGAGTAGTTTTAGAAAACATTTAGGCGTTGTTTTACAAGACGAGTTTTTATTTGAAGGCACCATACGTGAGAATATCTTATTTCCAAGACCTGATGCGAGTGAAGAGCGGTTACAACGCGCGGTAAAAGCGGGGTATGTCAATGAATTTACAGATCGTTTTGAAGATGGATTGGATACGTTGATAGGGGAGCGTGGTGTCAAGCTTTCGGGTGGACAGCGCCAGCGGATAGCCATTGCAAGAGCCATCTTAGCTGATCCCAAAATTATTATTCTAGACGAAGCGACGTCAAACCTAGATACGGAGAGTGAAGCCTTGATCCAAAAATCACTAGCCGAGCTTGTCAAAGACAGAACGACTATTGTGATTGCACACCGATTAAGCACCATTAAAAAAGCCGATCAAATTCTAGTGATTGAATCTGGACGCATCGCAGAGCAGGGTACGCACGAAGAATTGATTGCTTCAGAGGGAAGATACTATGATTTGTATACGTATCAGGCGAAGATTTAACAATTGATTTGGTTGTATACGCTTTCGCGAAAGCGTATACAACAAATAATAAATAAAAAAACTGTCACAAAATACTACAAAAAGCGTCTATTTTAGTACACAGAAACCATCACCATG
>CAYGQJ010000022.1:0-2508 GCA_964351845.1 uncultured Flavobacteriaceae bacterium
GTTTGATCTGAAGCATCTTTATACGTTGCCCACTGTAAGGTCATATTCACAGAAGGGCCTTCCTCAAAAACAAGAAATTCATTTTGAGCTACCTCAAAGGTGCCA
The DNA here is from genome assembly GCA_964351845.1 of uncultured Flavobacteriaceae bacterium. Lineage (GTDB taxonomy): Bacteria > Bacteroidota > Bacteroidia > Flavobacteriales > Flavobacteriaceae > Dokdonia. The sequence goes on from CAYGQJ010000022.1 coordinate 106, forward strand.
ACACCTCCTGGGAAAAATGGATCGCCTGTGACAAGCGCTAAAATTTCTGCTGCGGCACTAGAAAACGTCGAATGTCCAGAAAGATACCCTGCAAATGGAGGAGTGACAAAGGTGGGTCGCTGGTACGGCCACCATCTGTTGGCATACACCCAATCTACACCTGCTACATCCGTATCTGGGTTGTCTATATAATCAGGACCTTTCCAAACGTTCATTTTAAGATCCCCTACAAATTCGTCATTATCCCCTGCAAGCGGGTCGCCTACTTGAATTACTTCAATAAGTCCGTCGATAAGTGGAAGTCCATGCGGATCATAATTAGCTAACGTATTATCATCACTTTGTCCTTTACCCGCCATATAGCGAAGCGCAGAAATAGGGCGGACATAATCATAATACCCTTTTAATCCCCATGTATTGACAGCACTATCATGCATGGCAGCACCGAGTAAGAAATAGGTTTTAACATCCCATTCTAAATCACTCAAAGTCTCCCCTTCGCCTCCGATTTTTTTCACCGTAAGCGGATTATCATTTACATAGTTTAAAATCGTAAACCAGTGTCCAGGCGGTGTTTCGGAGTCAGGACCATCTGCCCAAAACTCGGCAAGTACTCTTGCATAATCTCCTCTAGGGACCATTTGTGTTGGATAGGGCTGTCCAGTCACAGGATTTACATCGTGACCGATACTAGCATCACCCCCATTTTCAAAATCGTAAAACGCTTGGTATTCTTCAAATGTAGTAGGATAACTCTGTATGTTACCAATACTAGCAGGTGAAATGTCAATCATCACCCCATCGGCTGGATCTAGGTGTTTTGACCACGAAGCCACCAATCCAAATCCCCACTTATAAGGATCTTCTAAAGCATTGCCATCAGAATCTTGAATGAGTGAAGGCGCTCCCGGATCGTTATATACATAATAATCAAAACCATTAATAGGAAAAATGGCTAAGTCTTCCTCGCTTAAAGCGAAAGACGTTACTTGTCCCCATTCCGGACTTAAGAAATCTGGCACCCCTCCAGGAATCACATTACCAGATTGATCTACAAAAAATTCAAAAGCGAGTGGTTGCCATCTATTAGGGTCAATATCATTGGTGTCTTCATACACATCTAGTACTAAAGGATCATTTACAGGAAGGTAAGAAGTGTTTCCATAATCAAAATCTTCATTAGATCCGTCTTGTAACCCAAAAGCAATCATTTGCTCGGCCATATAGTTTCCTAAAGCTGCATATGATCCTGTACTATAATCGGTATCTGTAAAAGACGCATCATACGATAATTCAGCAAATTTTGCTTCCAGTGCTGGTAAAGTATCATCTTCTCCAGGCGAACCTTCAAAACGGTGCATCAATAATCGGAACACCGCATAGCTGATCACTTCATCTCTCGCTGCTTCAAGATCAGTTTCATTATCTGGAATCGCAATTCCATCAAAAGGAATTTGAAAACCTCCAAAGGACTTTCCTAAAAATAAAGGAACTGAGGTCTCGTCAAAAATAGCCCACGCATCATACATTAATGAAGAGGTATGAAAAAGATTACGAGCATGAACCGTAGGGCGCGCAAAATCATTTCGGATGGCCTCTAGAAGTTCTTCATTCCATTCCCTAGCAATAGATTCTTGCGAAATGGAAGAAACAGTACTTAAACAAATAAGGAGTACACAGAGTAATGTTCGTATCATATCTTTCTTTTTAAATGGTGAGTCGTGTTTGTAGAATGGTCAATAATTCCTTTTTTTAACTTGAAAAAGGGGTGATTGCTTCTCAAAGATAACGACTATTTAAAAACTACCATAGATTTTTTAGTAAATATTTTAAGACAGAATGCGCGTAAGGCAAAGGATGTCAGTAAGATATGTTAAATCCGCATGATATATTAAGAAATTGATTACAGCTTTAAGAAGCGATACACTATCATGAAGTCTCAATCCGTCATGTGGGTTACAAAAAAACGCCAAGAGGAACCCCTTGACGTTTTGTATAATAGGATCACTATTTTGTTGTAAATAGTTCCTTTAGTTGCTTTACCATGCCGCTGTTTCCAGAGAGTGTAATTTCGCCTACTTTATCGGCGATTTTTTCTACATACTCCATCTCTTTAAGCTTGTAAAGCATCTCGTTGTCTTCCATAAGCTTTGCCGTATTCAATAAACTACGGGTGCTTGCGGTTTCTTCTCTACGTGTAATCACATGTGCTTGCGCTGTTTTTTGTGCAATCAATACTCGGTTCATGATCTCTTTCATATCCCCGGTAAGGATTACATCACGCACACCGCAACTCAAAACAGTAACCCCTAATTTTTCTGAGGTCTCTTTACTGTTTTCAAATACAGATTGTGCTAGCGCTTCTTTGCTTTCTAGTAACTCATCTAGTGAGTAACTTCCCAC
>CAYGQJ010000022.1:2608-11338 GCA_964351845.1 uncultured Flavobacteriaceae bacterium
ACATATTCATCATTGACGAGCATGACTGCTTTCTCGTAAGACGCTACTTCAAACACACGAATATGCTTTAGTAAGTCGTACTTAGCAAATACTGTTGTATCAATTTCTTCTGTGATGTCAATCTTTGTAAGATCGGCACGTGTAAATTGATAATCTACAAGCCCTTTCCAGAAAACATAACGTCCTGCGGTAAGCGTCTGACTGTATTTTTTGTTTTTATATACAATCACAAGTTCGTGATCTAATACATCAATTACATGCCATAAAGCCACGAGTGCTTCGTCTCTTAAAAAGACCTCTAGATCAATGGTATTTGATGTAAAAGAAAGAGAGGTGTTGTATAGGGTTACGCTTTCGCGAAAGCCTACCCAGTGGGTCCCCTCTGTTAGTACACGGTGGTAATCACCATGCCTAAATACTAAGCCGATTTTACCGGCGTTGATACGTACTTTTTTCATAATTTTCATACCCGCCTATGCGGATATCTCTTTGTTTTTGTTCCCGTTTTTGAGAACTGGTTACACTTCAATTTTGCGGGTATATACCCTATATCACTTCTATGACCGGTACACAGAGAAGTAATGTTCTATATTCATTTCGCTACTTTTAGGTTGCCTGAGTAAGCTTTCGCGAAAGCGGATTTCTAAAAAAAACAATACAAAAACCATCATCTCTCATCTACGGAATAACCGATGGTGTCAACCCACCCATGAGTGGTTTTTAAAAGATTTGAAACGAGAAATAAGAGGTTAAACCCAACTATTTGCCGAAACGAATACAGGAAAAAAGCACTCATTTTGTGATTGCTAGCATCCATCATTCAAAGTACATGTTAGACCTGTTTTCCCTTCAACGAATTGAAGGGAAACGGATCGTTTTTGTATTGTTCATAATTACAGATTAACAGTCTGTTGATCAGTTTTATAAGGTGATCAGCTTGGTGGTGGAGATGTAACGTATCCCCCAACGTCAAAAAAGTGTAGTGCTCTACCCACTGAGCTACAGGCCCCTATTTTTCTGTATGATCTAGTGGACCTGATAGGACTCGAACCTATGACAGCTACGTCTCGTTTTTGCCAGAGCCTAAACCTGGTGCGTTTACCAATTCCGCCATCCTGATCACAGGAGTGGGACTCGAACCCACATAACGATGTTTTGATTTTTGGAAAATCAACAACCTCTATGTCAAGTTGGATATACAACCATCATACAATGACTGCAATGATGTATACAATAGCGCCATACAGAAACGCCCAACAAGACTTGCATAGTGTGAAACAGATACGAGTCGAACGTATATCTACCCGTCTTCAGCGGGTCGCTTATACCACATAAGCTACTGTTTCAAGTGTACATCAAGAATATTGATGTACGTGTCTCCCGAGAATCGAACTTCGGACTTGCAGGATATACCCGCCGTGCTAGCCATTACACTATAGACACTTTAGTTTGTAGAGCGTAGTGATGCACTTTCTTTACAGATAAGTAACACCCTTAGTTTGGCAATGCTTACTCCTAAGCTGATCACCACCATCAGACTACGCTCTTTACATATGAACATAAATGCACATATGTTTTATTTTAAATCCCGCCATAAACTATAGTATGGCGGGACACCCCAATAAATACCTCAACTGATTCCAAAAGATGAGGTACTTAATACATAATTACCCTGCAAATGTGAAGGGGTATTACGCAGTCTTTTTGCGTAGTATAAAAAAGAGTGATTTTTTGTAAAAAAAAAGACGTGTTTGTCCTGAAGATTGAGATCGTATTTTTTGAAAAAAGAGAATTTTTAGGATAGTGTAATGGTGTTTTACGTGTATGTTTTCTAGAGGTGTTTTATGGGTTTACCATAGAAATAAGGGTTCTATGTGTTTTTGGGAAAAATCCTGCTATTAATGAATTTGTTTTTCTTAATTTAACTAATAACTAATTTATTTTTAACAACATATACTAATCAAAATGAAGAAAATTACAATCGCTATTTTGTGTCTTTTTTGTGCGTTTATAACGTACGCCCAAGACGGATCGATGTCACCTACCTCTATTGGTCAGGCGACGTATATGAGAGAAATCCCAGCGCTCTCTTCTATGGATAATATTATTGCAGCAGCTGGTCTTGAACATGTAGCTCCTCCTAAAAGTAGAGGGTCTAATACATTCATTCCAGGTAAAGGATTGCCTGTAGGACCAGATCCACTGATTGAAAAACAAGGCGGCGTACAACCTGTTCAAGGTAGGGCTCCTGTTGCTTCTTTTGGAGCACACCAAGGAACGGTGTTAAATGACCCTACGGGAGCCATTGGTCCCAATCATTATGTGTACGCATTTAACTCTGGATTCGGAATCTTAGATCGTTCTGGGAATGTATTATTGCCTGAAGCTTCTTTAGGGACATTATTTCCTGGAGAAACGCTTGGAGATCCTGTTGTGGTGTATGACCGGTATGCAGATCGTTTTATTGTGATGCAATTCAGTAATACTCCCAACGGATTTTTAATTGCTGTGGGACAAGGACCGGATCCTGTGAATGACGGATGGTTTACCTATCGTTTTAATACAGGTTCATTCCCAGATTATGAGAAATTATCTATTTGGAGTGATGGATATTACATCACAGCCAATAAAGATCAAGGGTCTATTACAACGAGCGAAGTTGTATTTGCTGTAGAAAGAGATGAAATGCTAGTAGGAAATCCAAATGCACAATTAATTGGTTTCCCATTACCTGGAGCTTCTAATAATGGTTTTTATAGCCCTGGAGGATTTAATGCGACAGGTCCTACATTACCTCCTGTTGGAGTACCACATCCTATTGTGTATATGCAAGATGATGGATGGAGTGGTGTATCACAGGATAATTTGAGTATTTGGGATGTGAGTGTCAACTGGAATAGCCCATCAAGCTCTTCGATTTCGAGTCCGCAACAAATCAATACAGCTCCTTTTGATGCGGTGTTTAATGGTGGATCTTTTAATAATTTAGATGAGCCTGGAAATGGTCCTAACATTGATGCGATTCAAGCGACGATGATGTATATGACCAATTACAGACGTTTTGGAACGCACAACTCTGCAGTAATGAATTTTGTAGTAGACGTTAGCGGAAATGATACCAAAGCAGGAATACGCTGGTATGAACTCCGACAAACAGGCGACAACCAACCATGGACTATTTACCAAGAAGGAACGTATTCGCAGCCTAATTATAGTACCTTTTGTGCAAGTATAGGCATGGACTTCCAAGGGAATATAGGACTGGCCTATACCATTGTAAGTAGTTCTGTATTTACCTCTTTACGTTATACAGGAAGATTGGCATCAGATCCTTTAGGAACCATGACGGTGGCTGAGCAAAATATTGTAGATGGAAATGCACAAAATAATAGATCAGATGGTCGTTATGGAGATTATGCGCAATTAACCGTCGATCCAACAGATGATTTAACCTTCTGGCATATCGGGGAGTATATGAGTGGGAGTGCAGCAACGGTACGTAAAAGCCATGTCGCTGCGTTCCGTATTGGTTCTGCAGTGCCTGATTTTGATCCTCCATCAACGCCTACAAGTTTGGTTGCTTCCAATACAGGGGCCACAAGTACAGATCTTTCTTGGAATGCTTCTACAGATAATATAGGGGTTACAGGATATGATGTATATCGCGATGGTGCGCTTATTGGTACAGCATCGAGTACCGCTTTTACAGCAACGGGTTTAACACCTTCTACTACGTATAGCTTTTTTGTGATCGCCAAAGATGCGGCAGGAAATCAATCTGGACAGAGTAACTCTGTGAGTGTTACCACAGCAGCAGTAACCGCATGTAGTGGTGGGATTTCTTCGTTTCCTTACTCAGAGAGTTTTGAAAGCTCTTTGGGAGATTGGACGCAGGCAACAGGGGATGATTTGAACTGGACACGTGATTCTGGAGGGACACCTTCTACAGGAACAGGCCCTACAACTGGAGCAGATGGTGCTTTTTACCTATTTGTTGAGGCATCAGGTAACGGGACAGGATTCCCAAATAAACAAGCGATTTTAAATTCGCCTTGCTTTAATCTAAGCAGTGCATCACAAGCAACTTTCTCTTTCCAATATCATATGTTTGGATCTACAGACACAGGAACTATTGCACTAGAAGCGAGTAATGATGATGGAAATTCTTGGGTTTCTTTATGGAGCCAAACAGGAAATCAAGGAAATCAATGGAATCTTGTTGAGCTAGATCTTGCTGCGTATGTAGGAAGTGGACTTCAGTTACGTTTCAACAGAATTACAGGAGGGACTTGGCAATCAGATATTGCTATAGATGCACTTGAACTTACAACTTCTGGAGGGGCTGACACACAAGCGCCTACAGCACCTACAAGTTTAACCGCTGCAAATACCACTACCACCACTACAGATTTAAACTGGAATGCGTCTACAGATAATGTAGGGGTGACAGATTATGATGTATTACAGAATGGTGCTGTGATTGGAAATACAGCCAACACATTTTTTGACGTTATCGGATTAACACCTGCAACGACCTATAATTTTACAGTAGTTGCAAATGATGCTGCTGGAAATCAATCTGGGTCTAGTAATACGGCTACGGTTACGACAGGGAGTGTTGGAGGATCTGGATGTTCAGGTGGAATTTCTTCTTTCCCATATTCAGAGAGTTTTGAGAGTTCTTTTGGCGCGTGGACACAAGGAACAGGTGATGATTTAAATTGGACGCGTGATTCTGGAGGCACACCTTCTAATAACACAGGACCTAGCAGTGGTGCTGATGGTACTTGGTACTTATATGTTGAGGCATCAGGTAATGGGACAGGTTTCCCAAACAAACAAGCGATTTTAAATTCACCATGTTTTGATCTAAATGGTGCTTCTCAAGCGACCTTCTCTTTTCAATATCATATGTTCGGATCTACGAACGCAGGATCTATTGCGGTAGAAGCAAGTGATGATGATGGTGCTACGTGGACGTCTATTTGGAGTCAAACAGGCAATCAAGGAAATCAGTGGAATACGGTCAGTCTTGATCTCGCGGCTTATGTAGGCAATGGTCTTCAGTTACGTTTTAATAGAATTACAGGAGGTACCTGGCAAGCAGATGTTGCTATAGATGACGTATCTCTTACTACTGGAGGTACATCTAATGATTGTGCGGCTTCTGATTTAACGCTTACAATTAATCTTGATAATTATCCAGAAGAAACAGGGTGGACACTCACCTCTGGCGGGTCTACCGTAGCGAGTAATAGTTATTCGACAGCAAATCCTGATGGGTCTACTGTGGTAGAAAACATCAACGGATTGTCTTCTGGTGACTATGTCTTTACCATTACAGATGCTTTTGGTGATGGTATTTGTTGCGGATTCGGAAATGGATCATATACCTTAGAAAGTTCTGAAGGTGTGATCGCTTCTGGAGGTGATTTTGGCGCGTCTGACGTGACTGCTTTCTGTGTAGATGATACCAAGTCTCAATCATTGAGAACACAGCCACTAGCTAGGGAGGATAATAATCTATTCAGAATATATCCTAATCCTGCAGAGACGATACTTAACATAGATGTGCAAGATGCTTCCATAAGCAATATCAAAGTATTCTCTATGTTAGGAATGCTGGTTACTGAAGTGAAAGATGGCGAAATTCGAAGTATTGATGTTTCTAGTTATAAAACGGGTACCTATTTTATAAGAATCACATCAGGTGATACGATCATTACAAGAAGATTTATTAAGAAGTAACGTTCTATATAGATAAACCGTTTTTAATTAAACGAGAAAAACCGTTGAAGCTCGCTTCAACGGTTTTTTGTTTTACCTAATAAATAGTAAAACAGGGGTTTCATTCTTTTTATGCTTTCGCGAAAGCGTATTTTAAAAATCTCCCATAGGTAGTATAGTATTTATTTTAACAGATTTCATCCAATGCGTTTATCATGCGTATTTAATTTAAACACGCTGTTTTCGTCTTAAAGTCTTGGTATAATTGTATTTTCGAGCGTAACTTTAAGGAATGTGAAGAGTCATACTATTTTATGTTGATATATTTGATTTTGGTTCTTCAGAAACAGTACACATATGAAAATAGGTTTAGCACTTTCTGGCGGAGGGATAAAAGGTGTTGCTCATATAGGAACGCTTAAAGCCATTACGGAGCAGGGGATAAAAATTGATTATATAACGGGAACGAGTGCAGGAGCAATTGTAGCATCGCTCTATGCTGCGGGATATTCTTGGGAGGTGATATTAGATTTTTTTACAAAAACCTCCATTTTTAGTTTCAACAGATTTGCGCTGAAAAAACCAGGGTTTATAGACACAATCAAGTTTGAAAATGATTTAAAACGTTATTTACCTGATGATTCTTTTGAAAAACTAAATATCCCGCTGACCATTACTGCTACCGAAATTGAGAGTGGAAACTCCAAAGTATTTAATAGCGGTCAATTGATCTGTCCCATTCTTGCTTCTTCTGCTTTTCCTGGCGTTTTTACACCCATTGAGATAGATGGTGTATTTTACTTTGATGGAGGGGTGATAGACGATTTTCCTGTAGAATATTTGACAGACACCTGTGATTATATTATTGGGTCTTATGCAAACCCACTAAGTGAACTGTCTATAGATTCTTTAAAATATTCATACCAAGTTCTGAACAGAGCGTATGAAATAAACCTTCATCATCACGTACATAATAAATTTAATAACTGCGACATCTTTATCTGTGCCCAAGAGCTTTCTCAATATGGGACATTCAGTATGCGTAGTGCAAAGAAAATATTTGACATAGGGTATAACGAAGCAAAAAAGGAGTTGCTTAAGTATGCTGCTCAGGATAGGTAACATCTCATGATTTCGATGGAAATATTTAAAACAGTAAACTACCTCAGGGTAAGCTCACGATACATTTGAAGGAATAGAGAGACTCGAACTCACATCTTTCGGATCGTATCCGAGTGTTTTTCCAATGAAACGATATTCCTGATTTGGGTGTTTTCGGGATTCGAACCCTGTTATCTAGATTCACAGTCTAGCACTTTACCACATAAGCTAAAAACACCATTTTACTCATTAAAATGAGCTTTTTTAAGACAACCTGATAGGATTTGAACCTATACTGCTAGAGTCAAAGTCTAGTATGCTACCGTTACATCACAGGTTAATTTGTAGATCTAAAAGGATTTGAACCCTTACTTCAAGGTTCGTAGCCTTGCGTGCTATCCGTTACACTATAGATCTATAGTGTACGCTACTTTTAATAAATAGTAAGATACTTTACGATTACTTAATAGCTTATTAAAATGAGTAGCGTACTTCCCCAACTACATTTTTGTTAGGTAGACAACATATATGATGTCTGGTCATATTTTATTAAAAAACGATTTGAGAATACGGTCGTTTTTGAATATGCTTTCCAAGGATTATAGCTTTCGCTTTCCCTTGTTTTCCACGCTTTTCCTCTTCGCTTTGAGGAAGCACGTACATATCCGATGCCTGTGTACATTATAACTGTTCGGCAACTTAGACTAGGCTTGCATAGCGGCTCTATACGTCCGCACTTTGCAACTACAGGGGTTGGCTCCCCCACCTTTAACAAGCGTCCCTTCCTAGGGCGGCTTGAAAGAATGTTTACCACATAACAAAGGCTTGCGGCCTCTACTATCCTATATATTACAATAGGTTTAGGCAACTACTAACTGTTATAACGCCTGAAGTCTTTTGCGATTAATACAGATTAAACTGTATCCTTTACATACCTAAAATGTATGACTTTACCAATTTGTCTAAGAGACGTTAGTCTCTCTAGGATTCGAACCTAGAAGTAGGATTGACCTAGGAGAAGGGCTTCAGAAATGGCTTCATGGATTTTTGCCCACAAAATACCAACCTTCTCCTTGTAAGCTTCTCAGCTTACCGTACTTCAAAATCACCGGGCAGTTTCCTGCTGGGTAACCTTTTATACTACTATCAGCGCCATCCTAATGGATAGTTACAATGTCACCGAATAGCTACAACGTTTCCTATTGATGTCTCCACCTCAAGCCTATTTTGTGCGTCGGCTATAGTTTCCTAAGTCTTCTCAGCGGTCGCCCCTGAATTCTAGTGAAACTATGTTTGTTGCTTGCTTACCTGTACTCTTTTCAAGAAAAAGAAAAAAGTCTCTAATTGCTGTGCCAGCAGAAAGATTTATCCTTGTTACCAAGTTTATCTAAGGACGATAAGCCGCCCTCATCCATCACATAGTGATCGATAATCGTTTTAGTACTCCACCTTGGATTCGAACCAAGAAATCACACGGTTTAAACATGCTGCCTTTTCCAGTTTGGCCAGCGGAGCATTTGTATTGTAGAGGAAGAGAGATTCCCTTCGACGAGCTCAGGATGCACTTCTCATCTCTCTGTTTAGTAAGTATATAGTAGATATGTAGATAGTACAGGAAGAGAGATTCGAACTCTCAGGAGCTTGATTCTAAATCAAGAGCGCCTGCCTGCCGGTAGGCAGGTCTACCGTTCCGCCATTCCTGCAGTTTATTGTATTTCGTAGGGGAATCGAACCCCTAATTTCACATAGAAATGAGTTTACGAATTCAACGAATCCGATGTATCAAATCCACGATCAATGAGTTAAAGTGTGGCGTCTTCACCATTTGACCAACGGAACAGATTTTCTAATACACAATGCAGGTTAATTAATGATTGTTGTTTCGTATGCTTTCGCGAAAGC
>CAYGQJ010000022.1:11438-26854 GCA_964351845.1 uncultured Flavobacteriaceae bacterium
GGGTAGGGCTCAGACATGAACGTGCTTTTGTAATCATTATACATTTGTTGAGGTATTGGGACTCGAACCCAAAACTTCCGCGGCATCAGCACGGCATGCTAACCGTGCGTCATACCTCATTATTGTACTCCATAAGGGAATCGAACCCTTGTCTCTCGATAGAAAGTCGAATGCACTAACCACTATGCTAATGGAGCATTTTTTTAGAAATCATATTCAAATACATTTGATATGACCCTTTCGTCTGAGAGGCAGGATTGACGTTGTCTTTCCTGCCGCTACTCATTGAAAATCACATTCAAATACATTTGATATGACTCTTTCGTCTGAGAGGCAGGATTCGAACCTGCAAACTCCCGCGTCCAAGGTGGGTAAACTAACCGTCGTTATCCTCCCAGATTTACAGTATTTATGTTGTGTTACATACTGTTTTAAGATATCTAGAGCTTGTGTATTGCGATCACAAACTCTAGATGAAAGTCCCTTCTAGACTTTATTAGTGAAACACTGTTTTGTAAAGTCTTGAAGACGCATACAAAATAGCTAGTTGAACCTGCCTACGCCAGCAGGCAGGCTAATCCCGCTTTTTCAGCGGGATATCGTCCATATTTTTATTCTAATAGCGCAGTATCGATGGGATTCCCTTCGACTTCGCTCAGGATAAACTTCTCATCCCACGTTCTGCTTTTGCAGTACCGATGGGATTCGAACCCACAACCTTCCGAGAGACAGTCGGGTGCACTAGCCGTTGTGCTACGATACTATTTGAATGATATGTGGAAGTAGTAAGACTTCCTTCGGCAAGCTAAGGATATACTTCTCGTCATGATCATAATTATATTAATAGAGATATGTTTATCAAGATAAATACGCCTATTTTAGTGGAAGTAGTAAGACTCGAACTTACACGCTCCGAAGAGATCAGATTTACAGTCTGACGAGCCAACCAATTGCTCAATACTTCCAAATTAATTCACATGATGTAATAGATTTTCTATTTTATAATGCGAGTTAAAGAGACAAGAATGAGATTGCTACGCTTTCCCATAAAGTCACAAAATGGATTGAAAAAGTATTCAAACAAGTTTGATCCTGTTTCAATCATTGAGACAAGAATGAGATTCGAACTCATAAATAACGGATTTGCAGTCCGTCGCCTTCACCATTCAGCCACCTTGTCTTTTGCGATACGGATAGGATTTGAATATTTCGACATGCTCAACACAACGCCTATTTATCTATTTGTAACAGCTCCTAGCTTTACCAGTTAAGCTACCCTATCAAATGCGGAGAACAAAGGGATCGAACCTTCATCACGCTAAAGCGTGAACTCGCTTAGCAGGCGAGCGCAACAAACCAGTATTTGCCTATTCTCCATAGCGGAAGGAGTGGGAGTCGAACCCACACGAGTCATTAGCTCCTAACAATTTTCAAGATTGCGACCACCGCCCATTGGCTTGTCCTTCCATAAACCCTTAATACGTTTTATACTCTAATTAGGGTTAACGTTGACACGATGAGGATTGAACTCATAACCTCCCGATTAAAAGTCGGGTGCTCTGCCAGTTGAGCTACGTATCAATTTAATACCTATTCTACTTTGAAAGTTATTCAGTATAGAATAGTATTATTTGGTTTTTCAATATGTCAATGATCGTTGTGCATAAAAAAAGACGCCTTGTCTGGGCGTCTTTTTTATAGTGTGAGAAATCGTATATATGCCTATATGCGCTTCTGTTTTTGTTCTATAAAAAAGACATGTCTATCCGAGTCAATATATAAGCTGTGCTGTCTTTGCTCGACGCGACTTCCTAGAGGAAGTTGAAAACTCGGGAGTATAGTATGTGCTTTCATGTATTACGTTTTTGTTGTTATGTAGAAACCACGTTTGATGGTTTCTGATTGCGATGCAAAGATCAAACTATTTTTGAATTCTCAAAATAAAAATTAAATTTATTTTATTGATAATCAATTAGTTAAGTTTTATTTTAAGCATAGGTGTCCTTGTCCGTCTTATGACAGATATTGGATTTTTTTGCAGTAGACTGTCTCTCTGTTGCTTAGTTTCCAAATAGGTTTTCTATTATGTGATTATACTTTTTTCAATAGATGAACTATTTTTTTAGATTTTTTTCTGTTTTTGTTCGATTCATAGAGTTTTTATACATTTTTGATACAAAAAAAGCGCCCAATTTCTCGGACGCTTGCTTTATATATGTTTAATTTTCTTTGTTACATGATCATTGTGTAACATCATTAGCATACATACAAGCGTCCTTATTCATGAGGATACATTCGTTTATCCCACGATAGTCAAACCACTGGCTTAATAGTGATTTCGGTGCTGTATGTTGTACTCTTCGTATCATTTACAGTGCAAATATGTTATAAATTATTGGGTTTTGAAAAGGATACTTCTAATTTTTACCTGTAATGATTGATTATCGAGTTACACATTTAACGTTTTTCCTTCTTTTACATATTCTTTTTTGACCCCTTCAAGAATGGTTTCTTGGGTAATGGTGGTTGTTCCTTTTGCGATAGTTTTTAAACAGGCATATTGTATGATATTGACAATATTTGATCCTGTGATTGCAAATTTTCTAGCAATGCCTTCTAATGAAATAGCCTCTTCAAGTGTAATCGTTTGGGGTAAATTATTTTTCCATAATTGCAAACGTTCTTTATGTGTGGGGGTTTCAAATTCTATAATAGATTGAAATCTACGAGTAAAGGCAGTATCAATATTATTTTTAAAATTAGAGGCGAGAATGACAAGCCCTGGGTGTGCTTCAATACGCTGTAATAAATAGGATACCTCTTGGTTTGCATATTTATCGTGCGCGTCTCTTACGTTGGTACGCTTTCCAAAAATGGCATCGGCTTCATCAAAAAATAAAATCCAATCTTTATTGATCGCTCTATCAAATAGGCTGGATAGGTTTTTTTCTGTTTCTCCGATATATTTGGAGACAACCATAGAGAGATCTATTCTGTATACATCTTTATTAGTATACTTACCGAGGAGCCCTGCGGTTAATGTTTTTCCTGTACCTGGAGGACCATAAAACATGACCCGATAGCCGGGTTTGATTTTGCTCTTCATGTTCCAATCATTTAATAAAATATCATTGAACTGTAACCAGGTTTCTATTTCTTGAATCTCTTGAAGGGTTTTATCATTAAGTACGAGATCATCCCAGGATAATTCTGTTGTAATTAAGCTTGCGGGAAATTCTTGGCTTAGGGTTGGTTTTATTTCTAATCCTGTTGTTAATTTGATAAGAGTTTCATCGTCTATTAATAATTTTCCACTCATCGTGGGTTCTCCTTTAGGAACGGATTCTATATAAAGTGTTTTGTTTTGAAGTAGTTTGTTTGAGGTTTGTAATGAAGTAATTACCTGTAGTCGATGGTCAATATGATTACCAGCCAAAATATATATAGCAGTCTCTGCCGTAGGCAATATGCCTCTGTGATTTTTTCCTTTTATACCTCCAAACTCAGGGAATTCTCCTCCATTGGGTAAGAAGTCTGATATAATGGTATTTAAAAATTCAGGCGAAATATGCGGTACCAATGCAAGGCACAGACATATAATTTCCTCAAAAGAAAGATTTTCATCTTTGATATATTGCCCTAATATGGAATTATTGTTATCTAGACTTAGTGTTGGAATAGGACGTTCTTCTTGTATTAACGCTACAGAAAGTCTATAGGTGATGTACTCTTTTAAAAAGTTAAATATAGGTGCGACAGATGCAGTAGTGTTTGTATGTGCTATTTCGAGGTCTACCATTTTTTTTGTGTTGATCGTTCGTATTTGTATTCTTCAAAGTGTTCTATGCCTCTCTATTCAGACGTAATGGACTTAGAGTTATTTACTTCGTTAATTACATTTTCTATATACTCGTTGTTATCTAACATGCTTTGTAAATAACAGTAACTACTCTTACCCATATGCCTTGATAGGGTGGGTTCATAATAGGTCCAACTTTCAAAAAAGCCTACTTTATCTGTGTCTGTTTCAGAGAGGATTTTGTCATTGTATGGAACTAATAGTTTTGCTAGGTCTTTTTTTTCGGTATCAGAATACGTGCCCGCCATAAAATCTTCAATATCATCTACCGTAATTTTATGCGGTAAAAAGATAGGGTAGTATGTTATATTTCCTTCGATGGTTTCAACTTTTGAATCAGATTGTCGCCCCCAATTAGTGAATAGATCACTTAAATATTTAGGTATTTTATTATAATTAAGCGCTGTGGATAAATTAACAACGACATTATCTTTTTCAGATTCATCAATCGTTCGAATATCAAAATTGTCTTCAATAAATTTCTGTAGGAGGTGATCCAGGTATAAATCTTTGCTATTGATGATATCAATAAACACTACTTTTTTGTTAGCAAACAAAGGCAAAGAATCTTTTACCTTAGCTTTAAGGTAATTATATACATCAAGGTTGCCTAATAGTCCACTATTATCTATGACACCTGCATCCATATAATGTCCATACCCTTTAATTTTTGCGGCAGGACTCAGTCCTGGAAATCTGTTGGTCATAGAGACCGCTTGGTAATAGGGGAGGGTTTTGTCTTTGTGTTTATATAAATCGGCTAAGTTATCTGCATTAGGAAATATTGTATCAAAGGCCTTCTCATCCTTTATAGACCATAAAATTCCTCGATTGGCTCTTACGCCAGCTGTATTCATGATAAGCGAAGGAAAATAGCCTTTGCCACTTTCTTTGTTTCTAAAAGCTTTGGCCCAATAGACTCTGTAGGCTAGATCGCTCAAAGAATCTTTGCCAGGTGTATTCTCTATATAGTTTTGATATTTAATCATAGAGTAATACGATCTATCTTGTAAGCCTAAGCCATTGGTTAGCGGCCATACTTTTCTGTATAAATCCAATCCTAAGGTAAATGTAAGATCAGCAGAGGCATAATCTTCTCTTGAGATTGCATCTATTTTTTCTCTTAGCATCGTGTTATTGGTACCATATTCTGCATATAACCCAGTATAAATTGCAAGTCCAAGAGATCCACCAGAGGCACCAGATAGTGATATGGTTTGGTTTAAAAAGTTATGATTTGTTTCTTCTTGTATTTTTTGAAGTACGTTAAGAGTCCAAGCGTTTGCTTTAAGGCCTCCTCCATATGAAGACACAAAGAAGACCCGGTCCTCCTCTATTTGCTGTATTGCCGTTATAAAATCTGTTTCAGAAACGATGATGTCAGTGTCTGTAACATTGGCCACAGTTTCTATTTCATGGGTTCTTTGTTCTGCAAAAAAGAAAGAATAGAAAGCAAGAATAGAGATCGCTAGGATCCCTAAGTAGGCTAATTTATACGTCTTTGTTTGATAGTATTTTTTTTCAGGTTTAGCTTCGGACTCTATAGCACTAGCTATATCTAGGCTTTGTGGTACTGTTACAGAGCTATTAGCTACAAAAAAGTATTTCCCAATATTGGCGATGATCCAATAATAGGCATATAAATACACCAATAAAATAGGAATCACATTTCCTCCAAGAGGAATTCCCAATAGCGCAGCAATATTCCAGTAAACTATCCATATGATGGAGATAATGAAAATAAGAACGAATACCTTTAAATAATGCAGGGGGTCTTGAAAATAGATGAGGATTTTAATAAAAAACCGAAGTTTGTTTTTTTCGTCTAAATTATCATATACATCTTTTGTATTAGACCGTACAAGCCTAAAAAACACATAGCAAAACATCATACAATACGTGCATAACATCACAAGAATAAATCCGTATCTGCTAAAAATAGTATCACTTAGTAGGATATAGCTAAGAAGTAACGCAGAGAGTAATGCTGCTAGAAAATAGTAGCGTGTTATTTTAGTGTATAAAGCCGTTTTATCTGTGATGACATTTTTTACGATTCTGTATTTTAGAATAGCATAAATAATAATAGGAAATGAGAAGAAAATTCCAATAATCCAAGCAATTGCTTGTAAAGAAACCCCAAGATGCTCATTAAATAATAGATTAGGACGTACGCTTCTAAATATAAAAATCACCCAAACGGCGTAGATAAAAATCCCTAAGGTATATCTCAAGATATTTGCCGCAAGGCTCATTTTATAATCTTTCTTTGTAATGCTATAAATAAAGTAGGGATAGGAGAGTGTATAGCGTTTAAAGAATGAAATACTCACCTTTTTTACTTCCCAAGACACGGCTCCTTTACTCTTATTAAACCCTTTTGAGTAATAGGTATATATAGGATAATGTGATAAAGTAAGTGCTAGTGCATTGACATATATAAAACACAGAAACAGTGAAAATTTATCTTCTTCAAGCATGTATACCATCATCGTATAGGCTTGATCCATCTTAAATAAAATCAGTAAGATAAGCCCTATGACAAGTAAGCTTAAAAATGAAGAGTAGGTAAAGTCTTTAATAGACCTCCTTAATCCTCTAATAAAAGTAACTACGATTTCTGTCATTGCACTGCTAGTTATGGTTACTGTTTTTGTAACAATCTCATATTAAATATATTAATTTTTATATATATGCTTTCGCGAAAGCGTATACTATCATTTTCACTATAGTTAATTCTGTTTCTTTTTTGTACTATACTTATGTGAGTATATTTGGAAAAAGTTCATTAACATTTGAAAAAAACTTTTGTTGTAACTCGTTTCTATGATGGTTTTTATTTACAAATAGAGGCCAATAAAACATTCCTCTATATTTAATCAAATGATTTAATACTTCATCAAAATTTTCGCTAATGAGGGTTAATTCTATTTTACGAGTATCTGATTCTAAATAGTGCAACCAAATTTTTAATTTCCCATGATCTATAAACTCTAAAAGTAAGTGGCAATAGGGATCTGTATAAAAAACATATTTACCTATAAGGTATGGGTGTTTTTCTTGATCTAAATTATAAGTTTTAGCCGCATTATTACAGTATTTTTCTTTTACTTGGTTATATACAATTCCACCAAACATATCGAAGAGGCTAGCAATTTTAAAATTTGCCATTTGATTGTTTTTACTATAATCTTCATGATTGTAAGTCCATTTTAAATTAAAACCATCCATTTGCCAATAAAGCACTTTTAAGGATTCTGGTAATTGTAGTTGAAGATGTTCTTCTATGTTTCTAATTATTTGGATACCCGATGGCGAATAAGCAATCGTATATTTTTCGTTTACTTTATGAAGTGTTATTTTTTTTGAAAGATTTTCAAATGCCGAATGGAGCTTTTCTTTATAGTTATATTTTTTACAAATATGAGCTATGGATTTTTCAGGATTTACCAAGTCTCTATGTTTAAATTGGTTTAAATCAACTGTTGGGAATAGATACTCCATATTTTCAAAAAAACCATCATACTCTTTATCGCGTAAACATTTTGGGAATACATCAGTAATATATGCTTGCCAAAGAAAAAGCCCTCTAGATTGATACAGAAGTTCAAAATACCTAGTCAGGGAAATTGACATTTTATTTAAACTTCCGTCTTCCAATAAAAGGAATAGTTCATATGAATTCTTTTCAAATTTTATTAATACATAGGGGCCTGATTTTTTGTAGTTAAGACAATAATAACCATCTCTCATATTTTTTAAGAGATGCGTTTTTCCAAAATCTTTATACCACTTATAATTTTCATCGATAAATTCTTGTCTTTTTTGTAATATCGAATCGAATGATACTATATTACTTTCAGCAAAGGCATATATATTTTCTTCTGAATCGATAGCATTAATATGCCATCCAAACGTTGCAACTGAAACAACATTTTTATGAAAATCGATATAACTGTCTGGAAGATCTTCTTTGAAAATCTCTCGATGCTTTTTTAAATCCTCAGGGTTTATTGTTAAGTTTCCACCCACAAATAGTAACCCATCGTCATGATAACCGTTTATTTTTTTTAATCTTTTATTATCTTCTTTTAAAGAAACCTTCAACTCTTCTATATTCATTTCTAAAATGTTAATTGATTTGGTTTAATTATTTCTTTTACTAATCCTGGTAATTGTAACGCTGTAGCATCATCTATACCGTATGCCTCTTTCTTTGCTTCCAATTTTGTTTGTAAATCTTCATGACCTGTAAAAACTTCTCTTCTTAAGAAATTTTTGACTGACTCCTTAGTTAGTATTACTACATTAGATGAATGAGTTCCTGCTATAAGTTCTAATTGTTTACCTGTTATAGTTGGTAATGCAGGAACTTTAGCTGCATTAAAGTTAGGCAATGGTATATTTAATGTCATTGGATCAACAGCATTTTTAGATCCTTTTGTCCAATTTCCAGAATTCTCAACATATTCTTTAGCAGTAAATTCAATTTTATCTGCATACCATTCTGATTTTGGTTGTACACCATCAATTGCAACATTATTATGATGGTGTTTCGAATCATCAAACTGACCAGCTCCGTATCGTGAAACATTGGCTTCCATACCAGCAACTCTATAACTGTTGTCGTCTTGTTTGGTGTCGAGCCAATTTTTAAGCTTATTTTCAAAATTTGCAAGATGATCACTATTATTGTTTTTAGTCCCTGGAACTAAATTTACAGCCCCTCCTCTTCCTCCGAATTTTTTCTCATTAATCAAATGTAATCTTACCCACAATTTATCATCTGCATTATTCAAATTACCAGTCACAAAATTCCAACCAATAATATTTGCTTGAGGAGCCGTTCCGGGACCTGTTTTGGTAGACAATTTTTCTGCTACTGCTTTTACAGCTTTCCCTTCAGCATCTGATTCAAAATCATACGTAGTAGTTGGTAATTCAGTGTCTTCTGTTGATAGTTCTTGTAAAAGCCCTGAAAGCTTATTTAACTTCGTTATGTATGCACTTAAATCACTTATTTTTTCATTTCCTTCTATGAGGCGTAATTGTTTATGAAGTGTTTTAGCTTCTGTTATGATAGCTGCTTTAGATCCGTCACTAAATCTTGCTTCTGCTTCAACTAAAAACTGACTAATATCTGGGGCACCACTTTTAGAATCTGGTTTTTTAGTAACGCGTTTCATTTTTACGGTTCCTACATTTGTTGTTTCTACATCTACCTTTCTTCCATCATCTTCGTTTTTAGTTTTAATAACTTCAGTAATTTCTATTATAAAATGATCTTTATCAGTAGCTGTTTTTAGTGCTAATTTCTTAAACACATAATTTAAAGACTCACTTTCTACTATCCCATTTAGCGATCTTATAGCACTATTCAATGCTTCATATGAAACCCCTGCTGGTAGTTTAGCTAACTCAGCTACTAAAGACTCATTAGTTATCTCTTGACCCTCTTCATAAGTAACTTCAGCATTTTCGAGAGTGTCATTTGGATAAATTCTTATTTTAAAATCTAAATCTCCATCTTTTTTCTCTTCAGCAAAAGAACCTACGGTTATATCAATATTAATCCCTTTCTTAGGCCTTGGTTGGTATTTGTTTTCTAATGTCTTTCCTTCTAATTTTATACGATCATAGAACTTGTTAAAGCTCTCATCTTTAAGAGTTTTAGAAGCTACTAATTTTGTTTTTATTTCTTTAGCTATTTTAACATGTTCTTTTCTATCTGCATCTGTTATTTCTACATCTGTAGCATTTTTATTTTCTTCTTTAATTTTATCTGAATCTACATTTTCTTCAACTTTTTTAAGTTTCCCCTTCTCTGTTTCACTCTTATCTCCAATATCAATAAAGTAATCCCATGTTTCTTTTCCATCTATCACTTTTGCACTCTCTACAACGGGATGTGCTTTTAGCCAAGTAGTAATCATATCTTTTGCACCTGACTCTTCCATGGTACCGTCCTCTCCCGTTGCTTTTTTCTCTCTCGCACGTAAGTCGGTCATTGCACTATGAAGTAATAACAAACGTTCTGCTTCACTCATTAATGGTACTTTTAATAAATGTTTCCCATTATCTTCCTTGGCATGTTTCACAAAAACAGAAACACTATCATCTTGCTTGTCTTTTAATTGAATTTTATCAAGCCCATATTTCTTTTTAACCTTATCAGCTTTCGCTTGGACCACTGCATACGTAGGTTTCGGCTTCGCTTTTTCAAGTTTAGACATTTCGTCTAAAGAACGCATGTACTTCTGTTCGTCTGGAAGTTTTTTAAGGTCTTCTTTTTTCTTGCTGTTTTCAGGTAATCCTTTTCCATCCCCGGTAACTTTAGGATCTTTTCCTTGTTCTCCTCCTGGCTCTCCTTTCCATTCACCTGCTGGTGCTGCATCTGCTTTCCCCATTTTTTTAGGAGGTGGATCTGCCATTACATCTGCTGTAAATTTATCAGGATCAAACTCAACAGGAGAGAAGGTAAGTTCTGGTGCATCTGGAGATCCTACTAACCAATCTATATCTGCACCTATTCCCATACTATCTCCGATTGGATATTGTACTTCTCCTAGTGGAAATTCTTCTCTTCCATCTGGTGCAGGAGACCACCAAGGACTATCTAATTCATAAAATAATGCTCCTGATAACTGTAAGAACAATTGAGCGGCAGCTTCAAAATGCCCTTTTAATCTAGATTCTCCTATTTTACCCCCTTGTGGTGATGCACTTTCCTCATATTGGAAGGTTGGTGTCGCTTCAGCATACGCTCGTAATCCTGCAGCAGCTGTTACATTTACGCCCGCTTTTAAATCATGTCCTAGTAGCGTTACACCAACCCCTGCTTCTGCTTCTAGTCCTATAATAGCAAAGGCATTAATTCCTAGAGTTCCAGTAATACTAAATTGTTGTAATACACTTGGATCTGTCGAATAGGTTCCTGTAAAACCAACATCTTTTAATACTAATGGACCAAACCCTGCGTTGACAAACATTCCAACACTCGCAAATAAAAATACTTGACCCACTAATGGAATCCCGTATCCAGCTCGAATCTCGATACTGAAAATATCGACTTTCTTACCGCGTTGTTCCATGAGTTCAATCTCATTTGGAACGACTATTTCCCCTACAATAGTCACATGGCCTTCGCTATCTATTCCTATTTTTGCAGTTCCTTCTAACCAGGGCGTTATTGTTGCCTGTACCTCTCCCCAACCAGCGAGTACTTGATTTCCTTTTGTTTTAGGAACAGCCTCTTTTGGTGTAGCTGGGGCTGGGGCAGCAGCTTCTGCATCCATGGTTTCTACACCTAAGGCAGCATTCATCATTTGTTTTGACTTTGCTGCATCTGTTACTAATAATGTAATTTCTCCCGAAAATTTTTCAGAACTCATTTTACCAGTACCTTGAATCGTAACAGCCCCTTTATCGTACTCTATAACGAGATTGGCATTCACGTTAGCGATATCTGCAGAAATGTTGGCCTTTCCACTTAGTTTACCATCTTCTCCTCTTGAAAGATTAAATTCTCCTGAAGCAAGACCAGCAACATCAACTGTAGAGGAAAGCTCAAAAGTAAATGCCGAATTGGTGATCCCTATACTCCCTGAAGCTTCAATATAACCGTCTATTCCTACAGATAAATCATTGGCTTTAAAGTGTAGTCCACCACTTTCAAATTTATTTTCTAAGCCTTGTGTCCCCTTTATAGGACTTAAACCTAAGAAACTCATCGCTTCAAGGTTTTCATTAATTCCATCTATAATTCCAACAGCATTTTTTGTAACGGCAACTTCTTTTTTCTTTATACTTAAGAAGCCAGATGTTTTTTGCTCTTCTCCAAAATTATTTAAGACCAATATGGGATAGATTTCTGCTTGTTGTAATGGATTCAAGAATTGCATTCCATGTACATCAAGATGTCTTCCTGTTTTAGAACTCGCTAATTCAAATTTCTGCTTTTCCCCTTCTTTTGCTTTCCCTAATTTTTTAAGTGTAATAGTCCCTGTGTATTGCGCTCCAATTTTTACACTAACATCAATTTTTTTCGTTTTTGGATTTTCTTCAATATAATCTAGCCAATCTTTTGAGAGGTTTAAACCATTTGTAATATCAACAACTGTTGTAGGGGCACCTAATTCTGTTGCTGGTTCTTCACCTGCTTTCTGAATCATCTTTGTTTGGACAGAAGCCCCTTGTTGTACCGTATGTGTTAACTCATGGGCGAGTAGATGTTTTCCAGAATCACTCCCCGGATTATACTTTCCTTCATTAAAATAAATATCGTTCCCGTTTGCAAATGCCTGTGATCCTAATTGCTGATTCATTTGAACAGCCGTATTATCATTATGAACGCGGACGCCACTAAAATCAGTACCAAACCCCGATTCCATTTCACTTTTTGTGTTACTGTCTAACGGGCTTCCTCCTCCTTTAGAAGCATTTAAATCATTTTCTATAGATGCCGTATTCCCTTCATCCCCTGAAGCTTGTTTTTGTAAGGTTTGAACTTCTTCTTCCTCTTTTTCTTGGATTTCCTCCTCCTCCATACGTTGCACATCTTCGTTAGCTGTTTGTTGTATAGTAGGAAGGGTAGGAGTGATGTCAGAAGTCTCTTTTGTTTGTAACGTAGGTTCAGGCATTTGCTCAGCAGATGCTTGGTCTGTCATCATTTGAAGCTCTTCTTGACCTGATTCTTCTTGTTGTTGGACTTCTTCTTCCTCTGCTTTTTGAATAGCGTTATCTTCTTTAAGTTGGATACCCGTGGTGATACTATCTACAACAGGTTGTTGTTGGATATCTTCTTCTGATTGCTTTTGAATGGAAGGTGTTGCTGGGAAGAATGGCGTCCTCGTGTCGTTATTTTTTGCTACAATTTGATCTGCCGCTTTATCTGCTTCTACCTCATACTTGTCTCCTGGTTTTCCAATATTGAGTTTAGGCTGGATAAATGTATTAGTTCCCTTATTCGCCGTAGCGGGAGGAGTGGTAGAAGTTGTTGTATTTTTTGCAGCAAACATGTATTATTTATAGTATTTATTAGGGTTGTATACGCTTCCCTACTTCGGTTAGCTCAGCATAAACTTCACTTGCGTGAAAGCGTATAATAGCATTTTAAAATGAATATTATGAAATAGCTAATGCTAGCACTTTTGAAAAAACAGTACTGATCACTTTGTTTTTGAAATGTCCTACACGTATTTTACTCACCCCTGCATTTTGAAGTGTTTTTAGGGTAAGTAGGTCTTTTTGACTTTGTAAGAGCCAAGCCAATTCGTCTTCATCTATGTTTCCGTCGGCAAATAGGAGGGTCCATTTTTTGAGTTTTTCTTTAGAGTGTGCTAGATATTCTTCCATATCAGCTATGATGTCTTTTCCTTGCACTCCAAATTTTTCTTTGGCTTCTGCAATGATCTCTTCTTTAAGATCGTTAAATAGTGCTTCAAAATTCATGATGGTGTCTTTTATAGGTTGCTTATAAAGTTTATGACTGCATTTTCATTGGTGGTGTCTTTTTTCTCCTCATACTGAATTAGAATAGTGAAGGCTTCTTCAATTTGTGGTTTTGCTTCTTGAATGAACACAGTGTTCAAACTCCCTTTTTGTTCCCATAATGAGAGGTAGCTTTTGACAAGTTTGGTGTCATTGTTAAGTACTTCCCACATTTTTTGGGTAATCTCATTTTTGCCTTTTCCTCTCTCATAGATGAGCATCTTTTCTAATTCATTTTTTAAAGCAATCACTTCGTTTTCATGCGTCGCAAAAGCAGTGTCAGATTTGTCTATAAGGCTTAATGTTTGAAGCTTGATCTCGATGGTTTCTGTATAGGTGTAGTGATCATATAAAGAACTTGTACTCGTACAACTTGTTAGGGCGGTGACGGTACACAAGAGGATGATATAAACTTTTAGTGTTTTCATGAGTAGTATGGTTTTAATCTTTAGAAATAACATATTTGTTATTTTCAAGATGATATTTTATGTTTAGTTCATTTAGTTTTTTCTGATACTTAGTGATGGCGGTACGAGCTTCTCCACCAACTTCTAGTGGATTACCTTGCTCATCCAATGTTTGGCTATACCACCAATTCAGCCTTTCTAAAATGTGCGCAATTGAATCGTTATCTGATATGTTCATAGATTGGTTTTTTTCTGGTTTATTTATAATAGATGGCCCTGTTGTTTCATTTTTACAACTTATGACAATCCAGACTAGGCACAGGATGTAGCGTGTTACTCTCATTGTTTTATTAAGGATGTGTGATATTACCAGCCATGTCTCTTCTTACAGAAAAACTCCACCTTCTCATAACAATAGGTTGTGCACCACCTATATTACCATTTGTGGCAGCTGGGAGGTCACTTATTCTATACACACCAATTTTGAAATCTAGATCTGCTGAATCTCCAGGATTGAATACATGATTGTCACGTCCTACATCATCTGTGGCAGAGAAAGTCCTTCCATTGGTATTATAATCCCAACGAATTCCCGGTTCACTCCAATATATTGGGTCAGTATCTACAGAGTCGACCTGCCAATTTGGAAAATTTAAAGGTACGACCACCCCATACATTCTGGCATTGGGATTGGCGGGTCCAGGCATTCGTAAAACTTGCCCTTTTACAAATTGGACAAGGGCGTAGTCTCTAAGGTTTATACCTCTAGGAACGCTTACATTAAATTGAATTAATTTTTGAGAGGTATTTGCTCCATCATTATAACTATTGCCAGTGAAATACAATTTGATACCACGTTCTAACATGGCTATGGAAAAGGCACGTTGTGTGGGATCTAATGTTGATTCTTCCCGCATTTCTTTACCTATAACGCGAGCAGTATTAGGTCCTATTTTCCCATCTTGATCCAGATTGTTCTCTGCCTGCCATTGAACAACAGTTTCTATAAAAGATTCATCAATAACGGCAGGCTCAGGAGAGAGTCCAAGAACATCTCTCAAATTATGTAACTCAGCTTCGTCAGTAAATCTACGTTGATTATAACCAATAGCATCTTGTATTTCTTCGGGAGTGAGCTCGACTGCCTGAGCATCGGGATTAGGTGGATCTACAGCAAGGTCTTGTTGTATATAATTAACAGGGACGGATTTTCCCTGCTGAATCGTATGCGTAAGCTCATGCGCGAGTAAATGCTTTCCTTCTTTAGAATTAGGATTGTATTTACCCTCATTAAAATAAACGTCATTTCCATGCGTAAAGGCCTGCGCTCCTATATTTTGACTCATTTGCGCAGCTTCACTGTCATTATGAATGTTTACATTACTAAAATCGGCACCAAAACCAGATTCCATCTCAGATCGTGTATTTGAATCCATTTTAGATCCGCCACTTCCATTACGCAACTTCTTTTCTATATTGGAATTTGCGGGAGCGGTAGTCGCTTTTTTAGTTTGTACTTCTTCCTCTTCCATAGCCTGAACAGGTTCTTCTTCTTCCATGGCTTGCACAGATTCCTCTTCTTCCATAGCCTGAACAGGTTCTTCTTCCTCCATCGCTTGTACAGATTCTTCTTCTTCCATAGCCTGAACAGGTTCTTCTTC
>CAYGQJ010000022.1:26954-50576 GCA_964351845.1 uncultured Flavobacteriaceae bacterium
GCCTCTTCTTTGGCGGTTTCCATTTTCTGTACTAGTGGGGTGATACTAGCAGCCAATGGTTTTTGTTGTACTTCTTCTTCGCCCTCCATCTTTTGAACAGCATCTCCACCGCCCGTTTTATTTACGACCTGATCTGCCATACGATCTGCTTCTACTTCATATTTGTCTCCAGGCGTGCCCATAGCCAATTTAGGCTGTACCTTTGGTTTAAAAAATGAATCGCCGCCTACGACTTGATTTGGCGGAAGTTTTGATTGTCTCCTTCTCATAATCCGTATCTGTTTATATTGTTACCATAGCTATTACCAATTGGTATACACCAAATGATCCAACCATGGGAGCCTGCATATGCCTATTCCCCATGGAAGCTTATCTACCAAAATATCTTGTGTTTTGCGTTCGATGACAATTTTAGGATTGTCTTCTTTAAAACTTAATTTCCCCGCTCTTTGTAAAAACTCATGACGCACTAAATCTGGGGAAGCATTATTGAGTACTCCCCAATTTTCAATCACAGATTCTAGTAACTCTTCTGCTTGTTGTTTTATGGTATCTGATAATTGAATGTGTCTTTGTATGGGTTTTTTTAAAGGGACACCGCATAAAAATTTTTCAAATAGCATCTGACTTTCTACTTGTTGTTCTTTTTTTGTTGCCAAATAATGTAGCGTGTGCACAGCTACTTCGGGATCTATAATCGTGTTGGTGTCATCAATAATCCCGCAGTTATAGAAAAAAGGTTTTACGTATGGGTGTAAAATGATAAGCCCTGCATTTGGCACATGATAGGAACCTGTATTGGTGATAAACACCTCTTCTTGTTGTGAGGTGATTTCTTTTATATAGGTGTCTATACTAGCACTTTCTAAAGGCTCTTTTTGATCAAATTGATGGGTAAACGCTTCATAACGCTCTGCTATCTCTTTTTGAGCGGTTTCTTTTTGAGTTACCTCATCTATTTTTTTGCGAGAAGGAGTTGTTTGAGAGGCGTCTTCCCATTTTTCTTGTGAAGGGGTTATGTGTGTATCTGTACTTTCAGCGGTCTCATTCGTAGGTGCTGTTTCGGCGGTTATGCCTCCTTTTCCTTCTGTCGTAATTCCTTGACCTTTAATGGTTTCATTTTTTTTATTAAAAGGACTATTACGTTCTTCTTCAGTGGTTTTGGTTTCTTTTTGAGCGTTTTTGTCTTTTTTAGGAAGTATTTGCTCTTGCTCTTTAATGTCTAAAAATTCTTTTTCACTATGTTTTGGGGTTATCTCTGTAGTTGTAGTTATTTTATGCTGTTCTTCCTGTTGTTTCTGTTGTTTCTGTTCTTCCTGCTGCTCCTGTTGCTCCTGTTGTTTCTGTTGCTGTTTCTGATGTTCCTCTTGTTCTTGTTCTTGTGTTTCTTTTATGAAAGTGGGTGTGGTTCTCTGTAAAATAGCTGGTAAAATGGCACTTGCTTCTTTAGAAAGCCCTACAGTCTCAAACACGGCAATCAGTTGTGATCCCAGTGTTTCTTTCTTTTGAGAGCCCTGTGCGCCTTCTTTTTGTAAGACGGCTAGGGTCTCTGTTTTTGTGATTTTGAATCCCTGTTGTATAAGGGTTAAGACCGCTTTCGCGAAAGCGTACTCACGCACATCCCTAATAAAAATAGGCTTCACAAGAACCGAAGCGAGTTTTTCTATAAGAACCGTTATGTTTTTTGATTGTAGATACCTGATGACTTCGCTCCAAATAAAATCTCTAGAAATTGCACTGAGAGGGCTAAGAGATTTTATAAATTCATCTTGAATGAAGCCGCTTTCTTTTGTATCCTTGAATGCCGTTGTAAGTAGCATTTGCAATTCCTGATCTGTAAATTGCTGAATGCATCTTTTTTTACAAATAGGTTTTTGGAGTAGGCGTGTTAGTTGATTTGAAAATGAACGTTCAGTGGCAATTTCTCTGATTTCTTTTTGTGTAAACTGCGTAGCATCTTTTGCTGTTTTCCACCAAGGGGTATAGCCATTTTCTATAAAAAATAGTAAGGATCGCACTTGATGTTCTTGGGTATTTATAAGTACCACCGCTTCTGTTGCTTGCGAAGGAGTTTTTAAAATAGCGGCTATTTTTTGAACTAGTTTTTCTTTGGTATCAGTTTTTAAGGCGTTAAAATGGTCTTGACTATTGACGGTAATATCCAATGTGAGTTGCGGAATTTGAACAATCTCCGCAGGTAATTGTTGTTCTATACTTTTAAAATAATTTTCTAAATAAGGAAGAATATCTTCTTTTAAGAACAGACCAAGCTGATCCTTGAGGTCATGAGCCACTTTTGTGCTGTTGGTCTCCACCTCAAGGAATACTTTGTTTATGATATGTTCTTGCTCTAAAATCACGATACAGGAATAATTAATGCTATTAGATCTTGTATTTTGTTTTTAACGACATCAGACACTTTAGGATCTTCAAAGCAACTCTGTAAAAATTCTCTCAATGAGCCTTTAGAACTCTCTGGATCTGGGTCTCCCATATCAAAACGAATATTGCTTAGGGTGAGTAATGCTAGTTCTATACTATTTACAACAGAATCAATAATCTCTACTGATTGACCGGTGAACTCTTCTTGACAATGAAGGATGTGATAAAATAATTTTATCTGTGCTATCAAGTATTTAGAAACTGGTGCTTCAAGCGAACCTCCCTCTGCAGAATTATGTATATCAAATAAGGTGTCTGCTGTCCTTGTGATAAGCCCTGAAAATAGAACCATTAGGTCTCCGTTTTTACTGCCAGATAAGTAATCCTCTACGCTTGGGATGATTGTCTCATCGTACAATCTAATGGTAGGATCTACAACATCAGTTCTGATTTTACTTGGGATATTATCACCCGTGGGTAATCCGTTTCTATCATTTATGATAGCGGTAGTTGCAATTTCATTACAACCAGCAGGCTCAACGACTTCTTCGTTTATTTGTATCACGACAGGTTTTGGTCTTGGTGCTGGATCACATAAGGTACCTGTAATAGTTAGCCTTGCCGTGATCGTATAGGTTCCTAGTGCCTGCGGTGGAACTGAAAAAGGGACTGAGGTAGAGCCTCCTTGTCGTTCTTCTAAGATTTGCCCTGTATTTGAATCTAGAAATCTCCAATTGAAAACAGCACCAGGAAATCTTTGTATAATAGCATTAGCACCTACTGCTGTGAATGATATAGTTCTTGAATTATTTGGCCTCGTGATACTTGGATTCAGTGGTGAAAATGTGAAATCTGCTATAGGAGCCTCAAGTACATTTGCCGTGACAAGTGTTTCTCCATTAATGGTTAGATTTCTCTGTCCTTCACCTGCAGCACTTGGTATAAAGACAAATCCTCCATTACCATTAGGTTGTACTCCTGTTCCTTCTACTTCTGTATTAGGGATATTAGGTGTTATTGTAATAGGGTATGGGAAACTATCATTATCACAGAAATCATGATTTCCACCATTTAATTCTAGTGTGAAATCGGGTGAATTTACCGTTATTACAACTTCTCCACTAGCGGGTTGTAGGTCACAAATGGTTCCTGAGACATTCAAATCTACTGAGATTGGAAATTCTCCTTCAAATCCAACAGGTACGGTAAATGTTTTCATGATGGAGACTCCTGTATCCATTGTTCCATCTCCAAAGGTCCAATTATAGATAGCACCCGGGATATTTGGACTTGCTGTAAGCGTGATTTCTTGCGAGTTTTGTGGTCGTGTAATAGGCGGATTAGGAACCTGTACAATCGCTATGGTTTGAGGTTCGTGTATTTGTACTGTCAGTACTATTTCTCCATTAATAGAAAGAGCTACATTTCCAGATGATGTCACTCCAGAATTAGCAGGTGTAAATACAAAATTTCCATCAACGGTTTGATCTACTCCATTACCTTCTACAACAGTTCCTGGTATGTTAGGGGTAATTGTAAGAGGATAAGGGTTCTCATCATTATTACAGTAATCTAGGATACCATCAGGTAATTCTAAACTAAAACTAATATCTCCTCTAATGGTGATATCTTCTCTAACCAAGGTGTTAGGGCCACATTCTCCATTTACGGTGAGTGAGATTGTAATAATAGATTCTTCAAAATTGAAAACATCAATATTAAATCCTGTTCTGTTTTGTCTTATAATCTCTTCTCCGGCTATATTCCATACATAGGGTGCGGCACCTACATCAGATATATTTTCTATAATAAGCCTTTCATCTGTAATTTCTACAGTAAAGCTTGGAACTGGACCACTATTTAAATTAATTGTAGTTGTTTCTGTCGTTCCTACAATTCGTAAATCAATACTCTGTGAAGTTAAGACACCCGTATTAACAGGTGTAAATGTAAACGTATTATCTGTATTTTTGGTCACGCCTAATCCATCTATTTCTGTTCCTGGAAAATTTGGAGATACAGTAACCTCGTATGATTCTGGATCATCTGTACAATACGTATCTCTTCCTAATGTCATTGAAAATGAAGGGTAGGGTATAGAAATTTGAGTAGTTGCTGTTGCCATACAACCATTCGTATCTGTTACAAATAGTGCTACGTTAAATTGATTGTCAAGGTCCTGTTGTATGATGGTGAAAAAATGAGTGAAGGATTGTTCAGTACTTACGACCACTTCATTAATGACCCATTCATAGGTGAGTGAATCAGAATCTACCTCATCTGATATTTCTGCAGTAAAGAAGTGATTTTTCTTTAATACGCCGTCATCCCAGAAGAAATCACTAGGCTCTTCTAAAATATTTATTTGTGGTATTTGAGAAATCGTTATTTGTGCTGTTGTAGGAAGCGAACTTATCGTAAAAGTAATAGGTTCATTAAATCGTTCAAAATCACCTGGGATAATGACTAAGCTTTGTGAATCTTGATTTACAAAGAGACCACTATCATCTCCTCCTACAATTTCTATCAGTCCCCCTTCAGGGCTTATATTTGAGAAAGGAATTTCTACAGTAGCCTCTCCTTGGGTATCTAAACAATATGTATTTTGTATTTCTAGAGATGCTTCTACTGGGTTTTCAAATTCGATGCCTTCTAAAATGACCTCGTTAGAACAAAGTTCATTGGTGACGGTTACTCTTGGAAATACCGTGTTATTCGGATCAATAGGTAAGGTATAGATGTGACTTACAATACCATCTGAATTCGGTCTTTCTATAACAATAGAAGAACCATCTCCAAAATCCCATGCGAATACGCTATTTGCATTTATTCCAGTTCCTGTTACTTCAAAAAAGGCTTCTACTTCAGTTCTAGCATCATTGTAGTTAAAATTCTCTTCTAATGCGGTAACAATAGGTTGTGGGTTCTGGTATACAGTAATTACCGCAATAGTTTCTTCATCATTAACTGTAAATCTAATCGCTGTTCCATATAAACTCGGATCAAGAAGTGTTGCATCAAATAGATAAGCGCCTTCTTCATTTTGAGTAACACCTCCTGAGATCTCTCCTTCTACAATTGCTTTTACTTCGCCATCCTTGGGAGATACTGTAAACGGAATAGGCGTTGTACTATCGTCCAAACAAATGAATGGTGTAGGAAGACTTAAAGAAACAGGTTCTTTAGGGATAATGAAATTCACAGGGGCACAGTCAGAACAGCACATATACGGTAATGCAAAATCAGCAATGACTGTATTTGTTGCGGTTACATTTCGTATGATAATTTCATTTTCATCAAAAAAGATCTTGTTATTCGTATTGACAATTGCTGGATTGTAAAACTGAATAAAGTTTTCTCTCCTTCTAATGTTTTGATCTGTTAATTCGATCGTTAAGGTTGTCTGGTTTGGAGTTGCTTTGCATTTGTGGGATAGACCCGCAATACGCCAAATATTATTAAGGAAATCTGCTAGATTTGATACTGTTTTTTGAAGAGTGTCCCCAATCATGACAATTTCATTTCTAGGATTTTGAGTCCCGTCTGTTACCTTATGAAGAAATGCAAATCGTGTGCTTATCCTTCTATCCCAAAGTTTGATAATACCTTCATCGCCATCTGTTCCATCATCATCTATATTGGGTTGTTCTAAGAAATTTAATTCTAAACGAACAGGTTGATAGGCAGCTCTGTCTTCAGCATCTTCTGTTAAGTATGCCATTACAAAAGTTCCGCCTACAGGAACCCCCGCGTAATGTCTAAGGCCTGGATGTTTTTTGACAAATTCAGAAAGCTGTAATTGCGTTAAGATTTCTTCTTTTCTTTTTTCAATTTCTTCAAGAAGAATCGTTAGTTTTTCTCCAGAGCAGCATACAAATGACAGCTGATTAATTAAGAGCCCTAAAATATCTTTTAATGTATCTTCTAAGTCAATGGTTTGATACGTGACTTTTAGACGTTTTACAAGTTGACAAACTTCTTCTAACGTCAATTCGTATGTGTCAATATTCCCTGTGTCTATTTCAGAAATAGATTGTGGTATTCTTTCAGAAAGGATATACGTGACAGATAAAAGATCAACAACATCATTGTATATAAAATCACGAATGTCAGGTTTTGCAACCCATTCATCTGTAGAAAGGAATGCTTCTACTTTTGATCTAGTCGCATTTTTAATATCATTTACAGATCCTTTTTTATTTTCTTCAATAGCCTCTTTCATGTAACGGCCTATTGTTTTTTCTTCTACTGTGAGATTTTGATCTATAACATTCTTTGCATACGGTAATTGTATTTGCTTCGCTACATTTATTTGTTTGCTAGTAGATAAAATACGTTGTCGATTAATGCTAAAATCTCCCCTAGCGCTAACATCAGAGACTACATCTGCGCTGACATCTGCGCTGACATCGATATCGGTGTTGATTGTTTCTCTATCAAAAATTTTTCTGCCTTGCGTATACTCAATTTCTTTTATGTTTCCGCCTACTTTATCAGTAGTAAAGCCTGAGAAAAAATTAGCCATAGATGCTAGAATACATTCTTGCTCCGTAGTCCATGCTTTCAGTAACACATTGAGGTCCTCAAACTCACAGCGATATTCTCCTAAATCAATGTCTTTAGTCGTTGGATTTAAAGACAAGACTTTTACATCAAAGCTTAACCCATTCTCTTTTTTTAAGGTGAGTACTTGGTCTAATGCGTCTCTGTATGATTTCCCTTGTATCCCTTCTATCCTTAAAAAATCATAGTTGTCTATATCATAAAGCAGTGGTTGCTGGATAGACATAGAAGGAGAAAGAAGTGCTTTATGATAACTTAAATTTGAAGTTTGGATGAAGTTTTGAGATTTATCAAAACTCCAGTGATTTAAAAAAGCTTGATCTAGGTCATAATAAAACGGAATGGCCTTAGTGCCTAACATCCCTTGAAGTAGGGAAGGGGTTATTTTTATATCCTCTCCTTTTTCTACTTTTAAGTAACTATCTACGAGCTCTTCTATCCTGTTTAATAAACTATGAACTCTCTTTAAATTAGTGTCTTCATGACCTATGATAGGAGACTTGTAAAAACGATGTCTTAAGGATTTGTAATGTGGTTGACTCTCTTTTAGTCTTCCTAATAATAAGTGTTTAGGAAATGATCCAATGGAAGGACAACAATGTACGTTAATGTGCAATAGCAATCCTTTTATTTCTGTATAGGTGTCTGCTAAGTCTTTTAATACATCATAATGATATTGAAAATCAATAGGAATTGCAGAAGGACTAATATCAAAAAGGGATGAAATATTAGATGAAATTGCGACTCTCCCAAATTTTTGCAAGATCACATCTAATCCAAGACTTAGATCAGCAAGCGTTTCATTATCCTTAATGAGGTTGTAATAATTTTGTTTTAAACGTATATAATCTTTTGTGTTTTCTTCTGTAAGAATGTCTCTTCGTACGGCTATTTCTGGTAATGCCAAGTAATACTCATGCCAGTCATGTTCGTTATAAATAGGATCATATCCCGTGATGGTTTTTGCATCATCACTAGAAACTAACAATACACGTAATCTAGCCACTTGCTCTATTCCCTGGTTATCGCAGTCTAAAGCGGTACAGAGATCTCCTTCTTTAGGATAATTTTCTAGATATAATAAGGCGACCTTATCATCTAGTATCCCTTGTGACAAGGTGTTTAGGTTTGTATACGTAGTATTTGTAAGGTCTATGTCTTCTCCCGGAAAAATCTCTAAAAGCTCTATTTGATCCTCACCACTAAAAAAAGGAGTATATGTTGCATTGCTGTCGTCAAAATTTCTATAATGCGTATAGGTTTTAAAAGCATCTTGTACGAGTTGGAGCCCTTGAGGAACCACTTGCCCTTCGATTGCGTTTTTTGGCTCCACAAGGGCTACTAAATCCCCATCTGTGGTTACCCCATACCCTTGGGTGATATAAATTTCTTTTCTAGAACCATCATAGGTTAGATCAAAACCACATACAATCCCCACGCCACTTAAACCTATTCTAGATAAGTGATCTTGATCTTCAAAATATTCTAAAAATTGATTTAGCTGCCCCTTCGTCAGGACTTGATTGTCACTAAATTTACTATACTGTGTCGTTATGGTAGTTAACTTTGTGTTCATCCTAATATTTTTTACAGTGTTCCTATATTCGTTTGTCCTAATATGATTTTACCTTCCAGTTCATCACTTTCATCATCACAGTCTAAAAGACGCCCTATCGGGTAAATAGTGTTTAAATTTCCTATCGCTTCTATCAATCCTATAAGTTCCTCAGGTTGTTCCTCCTTTAATGATGTTTTTGCAAATAGGTAGGCTTTGTATGCTTTTTCAAATGCTACAAGATCATTCGTTTGCCCTTCAATACTTTGTAAGTATTCCATTTTTCTTTCTTCGATAAGAATAGATATTTGTGTTTTTTGCGCTTCTAGCGCTGCTATTTGTGCTTCCATATCTAGAGCAGGAGGCTCTTCGTTTTGTAGCAATGCGATGTCATTGTCTACTTGTTGTAACGCAGTAGCTTCTTCATTTTCTAATTGTTGTAAGTACTGTTCTTTGATATTCTCCAAGTCATTTTCGCGATGCCCCACCCAACAGATTTTTGGTAATACATGCGCAGGTAATTCTTCTTTAATGATATTTTCCATGTAGTTTCTAAAATCAGGATTAGAAAAACGATACGTATACCCCGGAATCACAATACTCACACGATATGAATACGGATCAATCCCGCAATCGTCTTCACAATTATCAGTGCAAATAGGCAGGAAAGGCGCTTTAAAACCTTCTTCACTTTCTTCTGAAACTTCCTCTTCCTCTTCTGACACCTCAACGTCTTCCTCAACGTCTTCTTCGCTACCCTCTATCACCTCTTCTGGAAAATCAGGCCGCAATAAAATATGCTCTACAAGGAAAATTCCCTCTTCCGTAAATTTGAATTTCATAAAGGAAATAATGTCCAGAATAGCCTCCTTAACCTCAGTAGCAGTCGCGTAATATTTAAATTGTTTTGCTACAATATGATCTTTACTGCTTTCAGGTTGCTCAGGGTTAATCACATCAAAAGAGTATTTACCACTGTCAGATTTGTGAATTCTAATATTCCCTGTAGTAACATCATCCAGATCATCACCTTGACACACTTCCTCAACTTCTTTTTCAGACGTCTGAATAATTTGTAAAACAGCGAAATACAATTCTTTATTCGCTGCCGAAGTCGTTTTATATTCTTCTGTTGCAGATAGGATAATGTTCTTGTTTTCGTCTCTTATTCGCCATCTAAAAACGGTTTCTGAATCCGCATTTTTTAGTGAGTACAGATCTACAAAAGATGCACTTAGTGTTCTTCTGTTGTAATTCTTGATTCCAACCAAACGAGCAATTCTTTTTTGAACGCCCGAAATATTATCGGTATTCCATAAGTTACTTTTGGGTTGTTGACAGTAATTAAAAGCACTACCTCTCTCTGAGCTTATCGCGATATAATCATCTAAAAACTCTTTTTTATTGGTCAGTACAATCTCTTCGGTAGCCGTGCCAAATAACGCTTTCATTAAGAACGCATAGTCTCCAAATTTTTCTGCAAAACGAGCCAAAAGATGGTCTACAATTTCATTTCTACGCGTTATCGTATCATCTTGTTGTCCAAATAAAGCGTCTGTTAATGTGTCATTATTTGCATCTGTAGGTAGCGTAGGATATTCTTTTACCAGATCATCAAAATCTTTAATGTCTTCTACCACTTGCGTGAAATATGTCTTATCCAGCCCCCCGTTTATTGAGAGTAGCTGTCTTACATTGCCTAAATGCTTAAAATAACTAGCCAGCACTTTGTCAAAGAAAAGAAGGTATCCTTTTAATTGTTTTACCTGTGATTTTCTCTCAGTGGTTGCTCGCGCCGAAAGACCCGATTGACCAATACCATACGTTTCTGGAAAATCATTTTGTATCGTTGTATAACTTTCTGGTGCGAGGTACGTACTCTCTGGAAAATCAAGGTTTTTTTCATCTCCAGAGACTTCATTTTCAAGCGCCGCATCTTCCTTTAATTGCGCTAAGTATATCGCAACTTGTGTCTCATTAATATTTAATGGAAGCACTCCCTTGTTGTAACTAAAAGCACTTTTGTCGCATAAAACAGGCTTTGTATCTTCAGGAATACAGATCAGCCACTCATTTTCTAATTCCTCACCTGATCCACAATTTCCTATAGAAATATCATTAATGTGCTTAACGCCTTCTATATTCATGATCAATTTCATAAGATCAGATAAGCGAACTTCACTACGTAAGTCAGCTTCTTTTAATTCTTGAATATCTATAAATCCATGATCTAGTGTAAAGGGGCCGTCAAAAATCTCATCCGGTGTATACCCCTTATCTAGCATTTGCTTGATAGAATAAAAACGAACCGTTGTAGAAAAATAATCGTTGATAGCGGTTAAAATCTTTGCATGTATCAGCTCCTCATCAGCCTCTGGAAGTACCTCTACGCTTGCACATACAGAAATAGGCTTTGTAGGAACCGGTTTTATATCAATAAGGTCTTCACATAGGTTTCTATTTTTATGATACTTTTCAAGAATAACATCTTTTATTTTCTGAATCTCAATCGCTTTTTCCTCATCAGTGAATGTGTCGTCAATTTCCTCAAAATCAACCAGAAGTGTATATAACCCTTTTAAATCATAGTGTCTCTTAAACTCCTCAGCTAATTCAGAAAAGTCAGTTTCTTCATACGATAGGATATCATTTTTACAATCGGCATGCACGGTTCTTTTTGCAATGCGTAACCAGCAATTTCTAACCCCATCTAGATCTATAAATAATTTTCTATAATCTTCGGTGGTTACTGCCTTGGTAGGAAAGATCTCTGAAGCGTTATAAAATTGGCTAGATAAGGACCCTTCTTTATTTTCTGAAGCCAATACATTTTGAATAGGAAGGTCTATGCGCATTCCTAAATCAGTGATGGCATAACACAACATTTCTAGCATGGTGATCCCAGGATCATGAGAATTATAATCAGTCCATAGACTACCTCCTAACTCTTCTATATACTGAATCCCTAGTTTCCGTAAATAATGGAAATCTAAATCGTCATTGGTCGTGACGTTTTTTGGAATGGCGATATGTGTATTTGTTACTGGCATAGTAGTTTTTCTTGTGCTTTTTTGTCTTTACAAGGTGTTAAGACCGTACGTATGTTATGTGACTTTGCAGACACTAGAATAGATCTTGGATTAGAGGGAGTGACTACAGTTCCCATAACGACTCCGTCCTTTTGGATGACTACATTTTGTAAATAATCGACATAGGACAGTTTTTCGATATAATCAATCAAAATACTTTTGTGTAAATCAATCCCAAACACAACCGTTTGTTGGTTGTCAAATGCCCATGGCGAAAGAAATTTTATAATATCTTCTTCCAATTGCTTCTTATAGAAACGCTCATCAAATCCTTTTAAAAACTCAACCTCTAAAGTGACGTTTACTTCTTCATATCGAGGATTCATCACATCTGCAGTGACGTGTAATGTGTTATACTGATTGATAAAGGATTTAATTTTGGTAATCAATCCTTTACTTACACGTGGCTGATAAATATCAAAAACATTCTTATTGACACTATCTGGAATGACAACCAATGTGACATGTCCAGCCGCTACATAGTTATCTTTTGTGGTATCATTTTCATCTTTTATAAAGGTGTGATTCAAACACTTTACTTTAAATACTTCTGGAAACTCTTGAAGAATCAAATGCTCATAATCCCACAGGGTAATCGCGCGATTTTTATGGCGTAAACGCTCACTTATCCTTCTGTAAAAACGCATATCAGATTCTTCTGGAATCCCATTAAAGGAAGAATACGGTTGATTCACTCCTTTTACCTGAGGAATCCGAGTGATTAATTTTTTAATACTTCCCGCTTCTAGTCCTTTGTCAAGATGCGATAATTCATTTTCGTTATCTTCAAAAGTGGCTAGTACCGCTTGCGTATGAATATCAATGGCTTTACAAACCGCATCATAAGCTTTGTGCATTTTAGCACGTACCCAGATATATCCCTCTGGTAATCGGGTGTTTTCTTGTGTTGCCTGTCTAGGAATCGCAAATTTCACAATCCCAGAATTTAAGAAGTTATCGGTGTTATTAGAAAGAATATCATCGGTAAGGCTCTTCCAAGCGTTATCACATAAAATAGCCCATTGTATTTCTTCCCGCTCCTCAAAAGAAGGTACTTGAGGGTTTTCGCTTCCCTCCAGAACTTGAATAAGAAGTGCTACGTTTTGCTGTACTTGTGCGTCTTGTAATCCAATAAATAACTCGCCGCCATCACAGTACCTAGGCACTAGATACGAATGAATATTAGCTGTATCATACACATCTTTTATTCCTTTTTGATGCTTTTTTATTTTCAGGTAATTGTGCTCCTCACATTGCCCAAAAGGATGTACATGAAAGAGTTTAATTCTTTCTTTTGCGTACGTATCTTTTTGGTTCAATGCTGTAATCGGAGTTACGGTATCTATCGGTAGTATCTGTGACTGTATCTGTCTGGTCTCTTCAGCCGTGTAGCTTATGGTGATATTTTCAGCTATAGGCGTATAGGGCGGGTTCGGGATGTTCCCTTCTGTGGTTGTCGTATTAACCACTGGGACACCATTTTGAATGGTCGCCGTACTCACGGTATTTCCTATCAAAGAAGACGCGTATAGCCTAGGGAATAAATCGTGTAAAAAAGAAGTGTCTAAACGTAAACGGATAGGGCCCGTTTTATCAATATCAAAGTTCTCATTATTGATCTCAACAGTACAATGATAGCTTGTTGAGGTCTCCGGGGTTTCCTCTGGAGTCTCAGCGATAGGCTCAAATAGCACCTGAGTTCCGTTGCCTACAGGGGTCCAGTTTTCTTTGTGTAATACTTCTTTTGTGGCTGTAAAGTATCCTTCGTTTGCTACAATAGGGGCACTTGAGGTTTGCCCAGGAATGGCATTTTTTTTGTACGCATCGTACCAAACAGAAAAATCGTCTGGTGTATTCTTCCATGAAAAGTGTACGGTGATTTCTTTCCACGCTTTCGCGAAAGCTTCCTCATAATCAATGTAAAAATTTGATTCCTTAATCGGTTGCGGTGTAAATGGGAAGAACGGCTTGGTCTGCTTTAAGAGTCCGTTGTCATTTTCAATATGAACCGAAGATGCTTCTTGTACATGTACTTTTATTTGAATAGAGGTGAGAATTCTATTGATCGTCGCACGATGAAATGAGACGCCTTCTGGTTTTGAAGTGTCAATCGAGAAACGTGTTACTGGGAATGTCGTATTGTATTTTTCAAGCAAAAACTCATCATTATATCCTACAAAAGCAGGAGTGTCTTTAGGTAATTGAAACGCCAGTATGAGTTGGTTGTTAGACGCGACTCGCGTACTCATATTGGTAGTGGTATCAGTAACTGTTTTGAGATCTAAAGGCCCCACCCATGCTTCTTCACCACTGCCGTATACGGTTAGAATATCCTTTAAGATAGATGCTTCAAAATTAGCAAGTTGATACCCTGTATCAATGGTTTCGGCAGCAAAATTGAGCGTAATTTCTACCGTTCTGATTCCTTCTTTTAATAGCAAGAGGGGAGAGGCAACGGCAAATCCTATGGCTGCATCAGGCAGCTCTGTAAACTTTTTTTCTTCAGAGGTATATCCAAAAGGCAACCAGTAAGGTGCATCTTCAGGAAGTGGCTCTTCAAAACCATCTAGGGTATTGGCAACAGCACTTGCTTTGATTTCTTGAAGGGATACATTTTGATACACTGTTTTTAAAGAAGCCACCTTTGCTTGATTCGCAATGAGTTCCTCGTCGGTAGTATATATCCGCTGATTCCCATTGGCGTCCACTTTTCCGTTTAATTCGGTGTCTTCAACAATCCGTTCTTCAATACTTTTTTTAGCAAGCTCAAAAATAATATGGGCTTGATCTGGTGTTGCGGCACGTTTATCTACCTGTAAAATATCTTTATAATAGAAGTCTAGATGCCGCTTGGTAATCCCATTAAATCTACTTTTTGAGTGTTCTAGTAACTGTAAAAAACTTACAAAAAGCGTAAGATGAGATGTTAATGTACCTTCTTTTTTAAAACCAGCTAAGACTTCTGTGATATGCTCCTTCTGACGTTTATAGGCTCTGCTTGCGCGAAAAGGAATCGCAGCATCATCAAAATCAAAATAGTTGAAAAATTCTTGCCAATCGCCTCGTATCGTATCGCTGTCTCTCGTGTCAAAATAATTGACGTGCTTGGCAAAATTATAGGTAAACAGTATCCAATCTTCAACATCAAAATCGTTCAGTTCAAAAAGAGAAGGGCTTAACTGCTCTACAAATCGCTCTCCCTGGCCTGTGCCATTTCTTTTTAATACGTTATCTATGTCGTTACACTTGCCCATGGTCTTTTTATGATATATCGGTTCCCTCTTCTTTATAGAATGGGAATACTACATTGGTTCTTGAATTGGTAGCTCTTACCATATAATCTATAGAAATCACGAGTTTTCCTTCTAAAGGATCAGTTTCTGAAATGTCTATTTTTAGCACGTCTATTCTAGGTTCGTGGTATAGAATAGCGGTCTTGATAAGGTCTACGATATAGGTGATGAGGGTTCTATTTAAGGATTCAAATAGTAGCTCTTCCAGATTACAACCGTATTCTGGAAACATCACGCGCTCTCCCAATCGGGTGGTGAGTAAAATATGCAAGCTACTCTTGATGTCTTCTTCATTAGAAATCATCTTGGTGTTTTTTTGCTCTTTTACAAACGCTGGAGGGAATGCCCATCCAGTTCCTAAAAATGAATTTTTACTATCCATGGGTTTATCCTATTAATACGGTGGGTTCTCCTAATACAATACTTCCGCCGTGTGCGGTGGAATCTCCTAATCTAGCCGCAGGCATTCCGCCTATAAGCACGGTAGCAGATCCTGCCACAATACTATCTGGCGGCCCTACACAGGTGGCCATATCACCCACTCTAGCAGCAGGAAGGTTCCCTATGAGTACCGTGGGTTCTCCAGCGGGAAGAATCGGTCCTCCTACGT
Organism: uncultured Flavobacteriaceae bacterium; assembly: GCA_964351845.1. Classification (GTDB taxonomy): domain Bacteria; phylum Bacteroidota; class Bacteroidia; order Flavobacteriales; family Flavobacteriaceae; genus Dokdonia. Next base: position 42,447 of record CAYGQJ010000022.1, read on the forward strand.
GAGGTACCGTTCCTGTGACCATTGGACACACATGCATATCTGTTATTCTTGCGGCGGGTGCTCCCATATTTTTTAATTTTTTTACACTTTTGTGCTTTGACTAGCTCTATGTACGCTTTCGCGAAAGCATACAACGGCTTATAGTTTTCTTAATTTATTTGTACTAATGATCCTTTTAAAACAGCAATCGCACTGGTGGATACTTCGGCACCAGCAGATCCTTCTGCCTTAAATTCTGCATTGGCAGTAATTCCAACATTGGTTCCCTCTATCGTGACATCTCCAGAGGCTTTTATAGCAATATCTCCAGCACTTTCCATGGAAATCCCATTGCTATCAATGGTAATTACATTGGAGTTGTCATCTTCAATAACAATGGTTCCTGCATCTTCATCGAGGGAGATGATTTTCCCGGCAGGGGTAGAGATATTAATGGACTTTTTATCGTCATCAAACACGACTTTCATTTCGCTTCTGGTCACAAATCCTTTTTCGTGATTGTCATCACTCGCAGTAAAAGGGGCAGGTTTTGCGCTGCTGTGTAGCATGCCCAATACCACGGCATCATTAGGATCTTCATTGATAAAACCAATGATGACCTCATCGCCAATTTCTGGTCTGAAAAAGGCACCTCTGTTTTCGCCTGCATCTAAGGAGGCGATACGACACCAAATTCCCTGTTCTTCATGATTAATAATGGGGATTTGCACCAAAATGCGTTCTTCCCCATCTGGGTCTTCTTCTAGTTGCGAAACCACGCCTACTTGTAATCCTGCAATGGCAGGTAATAGACCTGAGGCCGAGGGTGCACTGATGTCAAAGGTTTCTGAAAACCACTCCGGATTTAACCCAAACTGCGCATTTACCGTCCAATTACCTTCTGAAATCGTATGACTCACTCCTGTGATATAGGCGTTTCCATTAAACCGATCACCGACGCCTTCTAATTTTAGAATGGTATTAGGTTTTACAGTGGCAATGCCTTGAAATTTAACGCGCCCTCTAATCTTAGCTAGTTGTTGAAACAACCATGTGCCATCTGCCCAATCTTGTAATTCGGTGTCGGTAATAGCACCTCCGTGTCGCAACTCCATGGTTTCTAATCCGATGATGGCATTCAAATCACTTGTTGATATATTTCCATTTAAGGAAACGGAAGGGTCTGAGCCGTCAATTTCTAATAGCTCTTGATCGGCATGATTCCATCCATACGAGGATACTTTTTTGACTTGATGTCTCGCATCAATCTCGGCATCAAAATCAAGCATGGATCCACCATAGGTAATCGTTTCAATTTCTGATTGCCCTACATCTGGTTTTGCAATCGTCACTTTCCCATCATCTACAAAGCATAATTTCCCATTAGCTTGTGCTCTTGCAACCATAAAATCCCAATCGGATGCATTGTATTGTACCAATTCTGGATGTGCATAATTAGTAGCCTCTACGTCTTTGTCTAAGGAATATTTTCCTAATAATTCTTCAAAGATTTCACTGTCCTTACTTTCGTAGAAATAGCTACTGTTCTTACCGACGGTCATTTTTACGGCTTCATCTTTACACTCAATAATGAGGTGTGATACGAGCGATCTAATCTTGAGATTATGCTTGATGATGATGCCTTTGAAAATAGTTTCTTCATCCGAGTGATATCCTGCGGTAATCTCAATGCTTTTCCCTGGAATTAATAAATCTTCATTACTCAATGCAAAATCTCTCTCTGACGTTTCGCCATCGATCAACACAATTTTTGCCATAGGAATTCTATTCACTTCCTTATGTACCGTAATGCTTTTGACTTGGTATATATTAGAAAGCTCCTGCCCTTCCGTTAAGACCTTGAAAGTGGCAAGATCCGGACTTTGTGAAGTTTGTATGACACCGCTATTATTCATTTATGAGGTTTTTGTCAATGGTGGAAAAAACAACTCTTGACCAGGGGTTAGTTTTCTGAAATTATGAAGGTTATTTACTTTGGCTACTTCTAGGTAATACTTTGGATCGCCATAAATTCTATGGGTCATTAAAGACAAGGTATCTCCTGCTTTTACAGTACGATAGTGTGTTAAATCTGGCGACTGGTTATTTTCTTTTGAGGTTCTTTTTTCGTGATCTTCAAAAGAGATAAACTTCGCTTTTGCGATGGCTCGTATAGGCGTACCATCAGGTTTAAATAACTTATATTCTATGGATAATTCTGTAAGAACACCTTTGTATAATAGTGCGCCCCAACTTACGGTGAGGTAATTAGGTTTATGCTTTTCGCCGTTGTAATCATAGACTGTTTTTTTAAAATTGGCAATGTCTTCTATGATTCCATTTCCTTGATCTTTATACACCGTATCATCATTACTAGCTTCTGGATCATCTCCGTAATGGATGATCACTCCTGTTCTGTCAAAAAGAAACTCTAGATCTAACTCAGAAGGTAACGACCGTGTGTATTTTGGTGCCGTTGCACTGGTACCTGGCGCCTGCTCCGCTTTATATTCTGCCTTAAAAGATTCTGAGTATTTTTCAGGATTTAATAAAGCGGTATACTGAGAGATCTCTTCATTAAATTTTTCATCTTTAAAGCATCGTATAACAAGCTTTTGTAACTTTCCTTCGTTCATGAGTTCTTAGCGTTCTTAACGTTCTTTTTGTTCCTTCAATTTTTCCATCACTTCTTCAACACAAGCAGCAATGATGGCTGCCGAGTCTTCACTAGCAACACCCGTATTGGATCCGCCACTAGCACTTGCTCCTTCGTCTACATTTATTTTTATGTAGAGTTCTTTTATTTCTATAGGCATTTGATTACAGGATATTGAAATAGTTATAAGACAGTTCTAGGGTTTCGATGACAATCTTGTTTTCCTCTGCATTAAAATCACCTACATTCCATTTTACAGGATAGGCGTGTACAATTTTCCATGTTTGTAAAGGCTCATGTTTTTCATCGAGTAGGCTTACGGTGAGATCTACGGGAGTAATTATATATTTTTCTAATGCATCTCTGCACCAGGTGATGACTCCTGAGTCTATAAGTAACCCTCTTTTGAGCACGAGGTTTGGATACTTGGTACGCACGGGTATTTTATGCTTGAATCTATTTTCTCCTCCTTCCGCAATCTCTTCGGTTTCTAGATCTACAGAGAGCCCAGAAACCGATTGAAATTGGTGATCATTTTCTTTGTTCGAAATTCCTGAGAACTCGACTTTGAAATGAAACCCTATAGGTGGATAATAGGTGGCCATATTATACTAATGAGAGTTTCTCATGAACAAATTCTGCTGTCTCTATAGCGATTTCGTTTCCGTCTGCTTTGAGATCTGTAGATTGTATTTTTGTGATATATGCTTGTTCACATTTCCATGTAATAACAGGTTCATGTTTTTCATCGAGCATACTGATGGTAAGATCACCACGATATTCTTCTTCGCCTTCTTGGAAGTATACCGTCTTCACCCACTGGCTATAGAACTCTTTACTCTTATCGGCAAAAGTTCCTCTTTTTATTGTGATGTTACTATACTTCTCTAAGCCTGGCTGTTTTGTTTTGTAATACACATTGTCAGCGCCTGCTCTGTATTCGATCATTTCTCGCTCAAAATCTAATCCAGAGACTTCTGTGCAATTAAATTCTGTGTCTCCAAAGGTTACTTTAAAGTGAAACTTTGGTAATGGATATGTTGCCATGATATGTTTTTTTTAAATTAATTATGAATGTTTTTGATTTCGCTTTAAGCGAAATGGACGTATTGATTATGCCTCTTGCATTTTATGAGAGAATTTCAGGATAATGAATTCTGCTGGTCGTACAACGGCCATTCCGATTTCAATAATCATATTTCCTTCTAGAATGTCTTGTGCGGTCATTGTTTCTCCTAATCCAACACTTACATAAAATGCTTTGTCTGTGGTTGGACCTGCAAGAGCACCGGCTCTCCATTGTTGTGTCAAGAAGTTGTCTATCATTGCTTTTACACGTACCCACGTATTTTTATCGTTAGGTTCAAAAACAAATTGCTCGGTCGCTTTTTTAATAGACTCTTCGGCCATATTAAAGAAGCGTCTCACAGAGATATAACGCCACTCGTTATCATTTCCTGCAAGGGTTCTAGCGCCCCATACCAAGTTTCCTTTTCCTACAAATGCTCTAATGGCATTAATAGATTTACCTGCGACTACATCTACATTTAAGTCTCTTTGATCATCGTGAGAAACTTGAACAGTAGGCTCTATCACATAGTTTAAACTTACATTTGCGGGTGCTTTCCATACACCTCTATCTGCATCTACTCTAGCATAAATTCCAGCCATCGCACTACTAGGAGGTAATTCTAAAGGAAGGTTTCCGATCTCTGTTAAAATCTGATTGTATGATTCGTTGTCTGATTCTTCTATAGAAGCCAAACTTCTACCATGTAGTTTCCCATTATTGGTATCTAAAAGGATATTTTGATCACCCGCTAAGGCTTCATCAAGAATAGCATCTTTTAAGGAGGTCCATGCCGCCGCGATTCCATCTAGAATAGTCACATCCGTACTCTGAATAGGGGTGATTTCTGCAGGTGCGGGAGCCGACATATCCACGGTGATGAGCTTTGTGATTTCTGCAACAATATTTGATGAATTGTTTTCTATGATATTGATTACTTTTGTTTCACTTGCTCCATCATCTATTAATTTCTTTAGATTCGTAGTTAATTTTGTTAATTCACCAATTACCGACTCTATTTTATCCGTATCCTCAAAAAGTAAATTGAATGCAGCTAATTGTGCCTGAATATCGGCTACATCTGCAGCAGCACCTAATTCGTCAGAAAGTGCAGAAATGGCTGCGTTGGCTTCTACATTAGCATCTTCTTTAACATCGACCAAAGCCTCTAAGTCTCCTAGTAGCGATGTTAATCTTCCATGTAAGGTCAAAGGTCTTACTCCTGAATAATTCTTAACATTATCTGGAGCAGTTGCTCTTTCTCCTAAATTGAATCCTTCTTTTAATCCTCCATCGTTAATGCTATATAAATAATTGGCAACATCTGCTAAAGACCCACTTAAATCAGGAAGTGCTTTATCGCTAACACTTGCAATGGCTCCTGGAATAGCCACATCAATACTATTCACATTGTCTGTAATTACTATTTTTGCTTGAGGATCTCCTTTATCAATATGATTGATAACAATATCTCTATTATTAAACACATAATTTAAACTCGTACTTAAGAAAGGATAATAGGCAGCACCGTATTTTAAGAAATCTTTTTCAGAACTAATCTTATTTCTTAAAGTTCCAATATTGGTATCTGTAGGACTGTCTGCATCATAACTTCTAGTGTCAATAATTGTAAACCTGTCTTGTAATTCTTTACATTGTTTTAAGGCGTCGTTATAGAGCGTATAAAACTCATCATCTGTACTTAACGCTGTGGCATCTGGAAACAGAATCAATGTAGGTTCATCTACTTTTCTAACGGCTGCTAGTCCTGTATTAAAATCATTGGCATTGTTAATAGAAGTTACGGGCGTATCTGCTGTATCAAGATCACTTCCATAACGTCCTACAGAAACGATATAACAAGGACCTCCTCCATTTGCAAAATACATTTGTAATGAATAATACATTAAGAAGGGTTCACGATCTGAAGGTTGATCTACTACAATAGAGCGTTGCCTAGCATCGTCTATAAGTACATCGGTTACAGTGACATTAATTGTTTTTTCTGGTCTAGCTCCTCCAAAAAATGTTTCATACTCGAGCATAGAAGTAATACGAGTAGGCACGCCTTTTAAATCTCCCTTTATTTTGTTGGTTGCCTTTTCAGTATAACCAATAAAAGCTGGGATTGCCGTTTCAACTTGGGCTACCGATGGAGGAAACTTTACAATCTCCTCTATGTAGACTCCTGGTGTTTTGTACGTTGTCATAATTTTAATTGTTTAATTTTTGTTTTAAATAAATATATCTGAATAGTAATCGTCGTCTTCTTTTTTTACGGCCTTCACTGTAGGATTAGGAAAGACATAGTCTTCTGGATCGGTATCTGCTGGATCGAGACCATCAGGGTCAAAATCTTCTGTTTTAATCTCTATAAAACCATTTTTTGCAGACCATTTTGTGCTATTGGTAGTAAGCGTTGCATTGTCTGCAACACTGATGTATCTCCAAAAGGTTTTTTTATTTATAAAACTTAGTGTAAACTCAGGCGTCGTTTCTGGTGTATGTTGTATGATGGTATCGTCGATACTATCAAATTCTAGAAGGTTATTGTCATCATCTCCCTTAATCGCCATTCGTATATACCCAATAACCCCTTTTTTCTTTTTTTCTTGAATGAGTTCATTTAGAACTTTTTCGATGTCGTCTTCTTTTTGTACTTCCGTGAGTGTTTCATCTGCTTCGATGAGTTCAATCACATGTGTAATAGAGAATTGCGCTATGAGGGTCGAGTTGATAGCGGCATCTTCATCAGCTATATTTTTTAGTAGATCTCTTGTTGCTGGTGCTTTCAATAAAAAACGTTCATCTATAGGCCCTCCGTTATTTTCAAAAATTGTTTCAAACGTTTCTATTTGATCCTCGGGAACTATATTGGAAAATAAGTAACATCTGTTTTCAGAAATATCGATGAGATCCGTGTAATTATGGAAATAAGCATCTTTAGCACGTACCTCAAAAGTCAACACAGCGTCCTCATCAAAAGGGATGATAGGTGTGAATTCTTCTCCGCTTTCTTGTGTTTCTACTAATACCCTGAATCCTTGTTTATGAGGGCGTAGTAACATCCGATGATTCCTGCTTAAACGTTGTGTCTTTGGTGTGGGAACTACTTTTAAATAGTCATGTACATTATAAGGAATTAAGGCTTTTTCTTTTTCTATATCAGCTAACTCAGTATCATCCTCATCTATGGGAAGAAATTTGTCTTCCCCGCTATCTAAGAAATAACCATGGTGTATATTGATATTAAAAAGTGCTTTATAAAACATGTTTATTTATTTTTTAAGCCATTATTTAATCCTGTGACGACTTCTCCTTTTTCAAAAACAAAATCTCTGTAGATTTCGAGTAACGTGACCTTATAGATAGCAGATGGATACTGTTTACCGCCTAGCGTTCCCCATATAAAATTGAGTTCTTCAAAGGAGGGTGTGTAGAGGTCTACAATAAATTTAAAATCACCTACATTGACCATGTCATCTACACGTTCAAAACTGGTATTATCCTGCGTAAAGACTTTCTTCCCTTGAAAAAATTCCACCACCTTCGTGAGGTTTTTTAAGGACTCGTCATACAGTGTATTTACACTACTAAAAAGGATATATAGGTTGAGGTTTACTTTAGGGTTTCGATAATTTACCTCTGTGTTATTGATATAATGATTAGGGATGTTTTTTAGGGTAAATTCTTCTTGTAGGTTGATTAATGATAGTATAACATCACTGTTGTCACCACCGCCTCCTCCGCCACCGCCTCCGCCTGGCTCAGCTTCGATAGTAGCGATATTTTCTAAAGAAACCGTGTTTGCACCAAAATAGCCGTTTACTTCTTCTTTAATAACTTGTAGTGTTTCAAAAATCATGATATGAGGTATCTAATTTTTTAAAGCAAGAGAGGCTCTCTACTTATAGGAGTTTAAAATTACCGTATAATAGAAGGAGGGAAACAAGCATAATTACTTGACTTGTAGGGGGTAAATACCCTTTAAAAAAAGAGTGTTTTGACTCTTTTTGTAAGAAAAGAGGTTGTAATGATGTATTTATGCCGATGATTCGAGCAAATCATCGGGCAACGGACGGAGTGTTAGAAACGCGCGATTTCTTCTTATTATCAGGCACTTGAATGTATGAAAGAATTTGCCACATTATGTATACAAAGTGCCCTATTTGAATAGACGCTGTATATTATTTCGCGAAAGCGTATTCTAAAGGCAACTACGAAGATGATATTGTGAATTGTATGATTTGTTATTTTTAACAACTTATAGTGAGGTTATTATGATTTTTAAATGTTAAAAAAAAGTCCACTATATTCTTTAAAATAGTGTTCTTCTAGTTGTATGTAGCGTAGATACTTTATATCTATACAGTCTAACTTTTAAAACCAGAATCATTATGTTAAAAAAGATTTCAAACATTACCGG
>CAYGQJ010000022.1:50676-55309 GCA_964351845.1 uncultured Flavobacteriaceae bacterium
TATCATTTTTGAAAGTACGGTATTCACTATCTTATTTTTGAAATGACCTATACGAATACTACTGACTCCTATATGTTGTAATGACTTTAATAAGAATACCTCTTTCTGGCTTTTAAGTAACCAAGTCAACTCTTCCTTATCTATTTGACCCTCCTTAAATAGCTGTCCCCATTTCTTTAATTTCTCTTTTGAGTGCGCTAGATAGGCTTCTACGTCTTGAGCAATAGCTGTGCTTTGCGTATTAAATTTTTCTGTAGCGAGTGCAGTGATTTCTTCTTTTATCTCTTTTAATATGATGTCAAAATCCATGGCGTTATTTTTTTAAGCTGTTTATAAAACTCGTAACTGTTGCTTCGGTTTTCTTATCTTTCTTTTCTTCATAGGCGATTAGGATATCAAAAGCTTCTTCAATTTGAGGTGTTGCTTCGTTGATGAATACCCTACTGAGTGTGCCTTTTTCTTCCCAAAGGGATAGGTAACTTCCGATGAGTTTTTCTTCATTATTTAGGACTTTCCACATCTGAGCCGTAATATCGTTCTTTGCTTTGCCTTCTTCATACATAAGCATTTTTTGAAGCTGATTCTGTAAAGCAATCACGGCTGTTTTATGGGTTGTGTAGGCCTCATCACTTTGTTCCATGAGGCTAAGCGTTTGAACCTTTGTGGCGATCGTTTCTGTATAGGTATAGTGGTCATACAAACTAGCACAACTGCTCATCAAAAGCGCTATAATTCCTATCATAAAAGACATTCTACGTATTCTCATAACTGACTATTTTATCATGTTTATAGATCAAATCTAGGCTATTTTAGGTCTAAAAAAGATAATAAATCACTTGATAATCAGTAGTTTCAGTAGATGTTGAAATGCAGTTATTCAGGGAGAAGGATGGTATTCGGTTTTTCTGTTTGATGCGCTTCTATAATAGTTCCAGATAAGGGAAACCATCGTGCTGCTCTGTCAAGAATCCAAGCATCAGCACTGGCGATAATATGATTACTTTGCGCCAATATCTTATCGGGGTTATATTCCAATAGTATCTGCCAAGGATAAGTACGCTTTCGCGAAAGCGTATACAACAAGGTTTTCATTCGGCCACTATTGCTTACAGGTTGATCAAAAATCCAAATGACCTCCTTGACCTGTGCTTTTTGTAGAAAATCACCCACGGCAATAAGTATATCTTGCGTTTGCTGAACACGTTTGTAGGTGCCGTGTACACTAGAGACATCGCGGTAGCAATCATCCATTCCTTTAAAGACATACGCCCCAGAGAAGAAGCTTTCTAGAATGATAATAACATTGAAACCATCAATAATCACCGTTTGATCTTTCAGCTGATCTAGCGCTACCTGTGTGCTTTTGCGTTGCGTCACTTGTGCCACAGAAGCACTCATGCCTTGCACTGCTTTTTGTTGACGCGCATTGAGTTTATACCGATTCCCTACGAGTTGTACCGATGATTTTTCAGCAAATCCTCTAGACAGCAAATAGGACACATCTGTGACAGCTTCTTTGATTTTAAGTTGCATTTTTGGATCTCCAAATAAGAGATCATCGCGTCCTTCTTTTCCTCGGTTTCTTGTGGTCATTTTTTATAATTCAAGTTAAAAGTAAAAAAACGCCATGACATGCATGGCGTTTTATAGTTATGATACGATTTGATCTAGAATTGTCGCTGTTACTTTTTGATACTTTAAAAGTTTTAAAGAGACAGATCCTCGACCACTCGTTAAGGTTCTTACATTTGAAATATATCCAAATGTTTGCAAAAGGGGCACTTCAGCACTGACTTTTCGCTTTATTCCATGATCCTTGATTCCTGTAATCATGCCTCGTTTCCTGTTAATGTCTGAAGTAATATTCCCTAGATATTCTTCTGGACATTCAATTTCAGCATGCATAATAGGCTCCAGTAATGCTGGTTTTGCGAGTATCGCGGCTTCTTTAAAGGCTATTTTAGCAACCGTTTCAAAATCCAATGCATTTGAATCCTCTTCATGGGCTTTACCATCCTGAAGTACCACACGCATAGACTCTAAAGGATATCCAGCAATAACGCCAGTTTTCATGGCTTCAAGGAATCCCTTTTCTACACTTTGGATATACTCCTTAGAAATCACGCCGCCTTTAATCTCACTTATAAAGTCTAATCCTTTATCGGTGTCTAATCGCGGTCCTATGGTAAACATAATTTGCGCAAATTGACCATTCCCTCCATTTTGCTTTTTTAAGATTTCGGTATGTTGTACCGTGTCTGTTAAAAGCTCTCTGAAAGAGACCTTAGGGTTTCCTTTATTGATAGCAATACCAAATTCTGAGCGTAATTTTTCTAAACGCACTTCTAGATGTAATTCTCCCATTCCAAGAAGAATCGTTTGACCCGTTTGTTGGTCATACGACATCTTTAATGAAGGATCTTCATCGAGCAACTTTGCGATAGCCGTTCCAAAATGCTTTTCGTCATGACTCGATTTTGGTTCTATAGCAATACTAATCACAGGATCAGAAACTTCAATAGCTTCTAAAACAAAACGATCGTTTAACAGGGTTAATGTATCTCCTGTTTTGACATTTTTTAAGCCTATGACAGCCACAATATCTCCAGCACTCGCTTCATTCAGTTCTGTATATTTATCCGCATGGATTTTTAAAATTCGACTCACTCGGCTTTTGACTTCCGTTTTTGAATTTAGAATCGATTGTCCTACGGTTATATTTCCAGAATAGATTCTAGCCATGGCAAGATTTCCTACATACTTATCTGTGACTACTTTAAAAACAAAAGCCGTCAGTTGTTCACTATCTAATCGTGCTCTTTGTTCGCTCGTATTGGTCACTAGATTTATCCCTTCAACATACGTTATGTCTTCTGGTGCAGGTAAAAATTGAGCCACCGCATTTAATAAAGGCTGGATTCCAATATACTTATAGGATGATCCACAAAGTACAGGAACTGCCTTACGCGCTATGGTTAAGTGCCTAATCGTCCCTATGAGTTCGGAAGCACAAATCTCTTTATCATCTAGATACTGTTCTAGAATAGATTCATTATGACTTGCTAATGTTTCAAGTAATAACGTTCTCCATTTTTGGGCAGTAGCAATAGATGCTTCAGGAATTTCTTTTTCCTCCCACGTATGTCCAAAATCAGTTGCATTCCAATACATCGCTTTCTGTTGAATAAGATCGATGACACCTTCAAAATCATCTCCATCCCCAATAGGAATTTGAGTGACTAAAGTGGTGACATTAAATTCTCGTTCAATATCATGTACGACTTTAAAAAAGTCAGCACCTACACGATCCATTTTATTGATAAAACAGAGTTTAGGAATCTGATAACGATCTGACTGACTCCATACCGTTTCTGATTGCGGTTCTACGCCAGATGCAGCACAAAATAATGCAACGGCTCCGTCTAGAATACGCAATGAACGCTCTACCTCAATCGCAAAATCAATATGTCCGGGCGTATCAATAATGTTGATTTGATAGTCGTCTTCTTGATAGGTCCAATGTGCAGAAATTGCAGAAGAAGAAATGGTAATTCCTCTTTTTGCTTCCTGTGGATCACTATCTGTGACGGTATTTCCATCATCTATATTTCCTGGGGTATGTATGGTTCCTGTGTAATAAAGAATGCGTTCAGTAGTCGTTGTTTTACCAGCATCTACATGCGCTATAATTCCTATATTCCTACGTTTTCTATATTTTTTCATTCTATTATTATTTAATTGTTGTGCATAAAAAAAGCCTCTCACACGGAAAGGCTTAACAGTTGTTTTTAAACAATAGATTACCTCTCCCGAAATTTTCGGAATGTACTTTTTACTATAAATTTTAAGATGCACATGAGATAATTGTTTTATACTAGGCTACGTGATGTAGCTTCTATTGTTTTTAATCTGGTAAAATAGGTAGTATAAAAAAAGGCTTCCTAAAAGAAAGCCTCATATATAAAATATAGAAATTTTCAGTTTAGGATACGATTTTCACACTACCTAGATACACAGTCCTGATAGCTCCGTTACATGCAATGATGTTTCTGTTGTTGATAATCGTTTTCATTATCTTTTGTTTTAAAAGAGAGCTCAAAGGTACTTTTTAAATTGAGATTTGCAAAAATATTTTTGAATAGCGTTCATTTTTTGATATGTTACGTTTTTTCTTTTGCTTGATTTTTAGGTTATTTCAATACCTATATTTTTAAGTTGTTCTTTTTTTTGGGATAAAGTCAGCTTAGGAGGTCTTTCATTTTCTATCTGTCCGAGCAACCATTGCTCTCGATACCGTTCCCAACTTTTGTCATAAGGAGGAACCCCAGAATCATCAAATCCATATTCAAATCCACAAGAACAAATGTCATAGGATGGACTGCCTTCATTGTCATAAGGTCTCCAATCTTTGGATGCTGCTTTTGTACCACACCCACATACAGGGCAATAACAATAACCGTCTTCACTAATGATGAGCGTGATTTTTTCTTTATTCCATGTATGTATTATTTCTTTTATCACCTTGAAGCGTATTTATTTTATAAAAACAGCAAAGAATACATGAGACTTGAACCCATACCTCTCAGGTCGCAACCGAGCGCTCTTCCAGTTGAGCTAGTATCCTTTGCCTTTT
>CAYGQJ010000022.1:55409-57511 GCA_964351845.1 uncultured Flavobacteriaceae bacterium
AATAATACCCCTACAGGATTATGAATGTTTTGTATGCCTTCAATGATGGGAACCATAATTCTCGCAGCACCATCTACAGGGTCTAAAGGAGGAATATACCCTTTTTCAAATTGTTTTTTACGCAAATCTTCTTTAGCGCCGGTGGAGACCCATCCTACATCAACAGCATTCATAAAGATACCATAAGTTTCATATTCGATTCCAGAGGTTCTCGTAAGCATATTTAAAGAGGCCTTTGTCATATTGGTATGCGGATGAAATAGCGTCTTGTTGGTATAACTAAACGAACCTTCTGATGAGGTTACATTGATAATAAATTTTTTGTCAAAAGAAGATGCTTTTAAGAGGGGTGTCAATTCTTTAATCAGTAAATAAGGCGAAATCTGATTGATCAGATTCACTTCCAAAAGCTCTACCATACCGACTTCTTCCAAGGTTGAATTCCAACTATTTTTAGTGCGATGATCTACAGGTTGTCCAAATCGATTTAAAGACACAAACTCCTGATGCGTATCATTTTCTAATAGCGTATGACCTGTAATTGGCGTTGTATTGGGTGTTCCCCATTTGGTACCTTCTAAAAGCGCTATTTGTTTCTTTTCCTCAGCGATTAATGGACTATAATAGGGGTCGGTGTACTTGATGGTTTGTGCTGCATTATTAATGAGAATATCTAAGGAATCATGTTGTTTTTTATACGTTTCTACAAAGGTTTCAACGGCTTTTAGATTCCGTAAATCCAAGCCATACACCGTCAAATTTTCTTTCCATGTGTCATAATCTTTTTCTTCCTTAAACTGCGTGAGGGCTAGGGCAGGAAACCGAGTGGTGACGGTAACCAGCGCATGGCTTCGTAAAAATTTTAGGGCTGTTGCATAGCCTATTTTGACACGACCTCCTGTGAGGATCACACGTCTGCCGGATAGATCCATCGTTTTAAATCGATTGTCAAAATTGATGGTTGCACAGTCAGGACAAAGCCGATTGTAAAACGAATGTGAAACGACAAATGACGCATTACAGCAGTAACAATTTTTTGGAATTTTTAAACGGGTGTACACAGGATCCTTCTCTGGTTTTTCCTGATCATAAATCGTACGATTAGAAAGTGCGTTTTTTGAGATCTCACTATCGTTTATAACCTCTAAATCGTGTGTTTTCTTAGCGGCATAGCTCTCTTTTCGATTCCCTTTTTTGGCGGCTTTGTAAATCTTTGTAATCAAGGTTCCAAAACGCTGATTATCCGGATTGTCAAAAGGATCATTCTTTAAAGCATCCAATACTTTAAGACACTGTTCCCATTCTTCCTGAGTGTACGTATATGTTGTTTCTACTTGATTCATAGTGTTATGAATTTTTGTTCTTTGTATACGCTTTCCTGCCTACCGGCAGGCAGGCTCGAAAGCGTACTATTATTTACAAAAAAGGCTCTAAAAACCCAATGAGGTGTGTACCTTCTTTATTCCATCGGATGCCGTGACCGCTGGGGACTCGAATCTCGTATACCAATTCGTGTTTGTAATGATAAAATACATTCCACCAGGTTTTGGTATTGATCATCTGTATAACGAGTTCTTTAATGTCTTGTTCTTTTTGAGACGGGTTTCCTGTCGCAATGCCCCAAAACGTATCGGTAGATCGTCCCATGTGCTTTTCCCAAGCTCTTGTCACTTGACAGATGTGTTCATTATACGGAGCAAAACAACTGTCTAAGAGTATCTGTTGCAAGGGCGGAATCGCACGCTCATCTTTCACACTTGCTGCCGTCCATCGTTGCCCTATGATGACCAATAGATGCTCAAAAGGAGTCGCTTCAATGGCTTTTGCCCATTGTGCAGGTATTGTTTCTGAGGCTTGGAGCAAGGGTTTGAAATGGGTCAATACGATGTCAGGTGCAGGCGTCACTTCTTCTTTGAAATAGGGGAGTCCATAATCGGCGGGAACTCCTTGTTGGGAGTAGGTGTGTACCGCTTTCGCGAAAGCATATACAGGTTCTTCCTCCAAAAAAGAAGCATACTGCTCCTTCCATGTTTCAGAAAGGAGTAATGTGCTTGCTTGTATGGTTTTTAGTAGATTCATTGATATATTGCTATGTGCCTATT
>CAYGQJ010000023.1:0-11148 GCA_964351845.1 uncultured Flavobacteriaceae bacterium
CCTGGGATATTTTAGACATTGGTCTTGATCCCGAATACTTGGCTCAAACTCCTACCGATGTCGAACTGATTAGCAAGCAGGAAGTGATCCAGATGTATAAAAGCAGGCATCAGTTTGCTCACAAAGGGATGTTTGGTCATAGTTTACTCATAGGAGGGAGCTACGGAAAAATGGGAGCGATGGTTCTCGCGAGTAAAGCAGCGATGCGTGCAGGAAGTGGTATGGTGACGGCTTATGTCCCACAAATAGGCGTGCCGATCTTACAAACCGCGCTTCCGGAAGTGATGGCAGAAACGGATAATTTTAACGGAAAAGTGCTCGAAGAAATCGATTTCCAAACGGAAGCGAATGCCATTGGTATCGGTCCAGGGATGGGAACAGATGCTAAAACGGTGAAGGCGGTCGAAGGGTTTTTAAAAGCACAGAAAAGCCCGATGGTGATTGATGCGGATGCGATTAATATCATAGCTGCCAACCCTGATTTGTTAGAGCATGTACCGAATCTATCGATTTTCACGCCGCATTTGGGCGAATTAGAACGCCTGATCGGGACGTGGAAAGATGATTTCGACCGATTGGAAAAGACCGCTAAATTCGCGAAAGCGCATGACATTGTCATCGTTATCAAAGGCGCACATACGATTACCACCCATGATATGAAACTTTACATTAATGATTCTGGAAACCCAGGACTGGCTACAGCAGGGAGCGGCGATGTATTGACGGGTGTGATTACAGGATTACTCGCGCAAGGATATCACCCGATGGAAGCAGCACTGATGGGCGTATATTTCCACGGAAGGGCGGCAGATATTGCCATTAACCAATACGGTATTGAAGGCTTGATCGCTGGTGATGTGGTCGAATTTTTAGGAAGAGCCTACATGGATCTCTTTGCAAAACCGGAGGAGCCTAAGGCCCAATAGCCCAATAGCCCCCTAGCCCCCGAAGGGGGGACTCTTACTCTTTTGGGTTACCTCTTTTTGTTTTAATTACATAGTAATCAGTAATTTATATCTATTAGGCAAAGCGGCTGTATATGGGTGCGAGATACAGACGGAAGGGAGCCAAAAGCCTCTATCACACTAAGGGGAATAAAAAAATGGGAACAGTTCCTTCTCCCTTTTGGAGAAGGTTAGTGCCTGTGCTGAACTCGTTTCAGTAATGAGGGAATCCCTTCATCTCGTATTTCAATAAGTTCAGCACATCGTCTTTCTAAAAGGCAACCCCTTAACTAAAATTCTTTTGGGTACACGAAAGCGTATACAACTATAAAACAAAAAAATAGAGTAGTACTCTATTTTAGAGTACTACTCTATTTTCAAATGATACATTCTTTTTCAGAATATAAAATACA
Organism: uncultured Flavobacteriaceae bacterium; assembly: GCA_964351845.1. Lineage (GTDB taxonomy): Bacteria > Bacteroidota > Bacteroidia > Flavobacteriales > Flavobacteriaceae > Dokdonia. The sequence goes on from CAYGQJ010000023.1 coordinate 1,358, forward strand.
TATGAGTAAGCATTCCCCCTTCGGGGGTTAGGGGGCTTTTATTGAACCTCCACACTAAATGTTACCTCTACATCAGTTTCTCCACCAGCATCAGCAAGACCTGTGTTTGGTTTTGTTGGCTCGTGACGTAAGGTTACGGTAAAGTTTCCAGTACTTGCATCTCCTGTCGTGAGCGTAAATTCAGTTCCTAATGGGTTTCCATCACCGTCAAAATTAGTGGCGGTAGTTGTGATATTTAAACCACTTGCAGGTGTAAAAAATACCTGGTGCTCATCACTCTCTTCTTCTACCTCTTCTGTAATATCTTCTGCTGGGTCTTCTATTTCATTTAAGAAAGTCACCGTACCTGTGTAGGTGGTATTTGCAGTAATGTTTCCGGTAATATCAATTACTGGTGCCATCGGGCCATCATCGCCATCTTCATCAAAACTCTCTAAAGTGACCATATTTGTGCCATCTGTTAATTGTACACGCAAGGTGGTGATCACTTCTTCTTCATTAATGATTACTGGTTCATTTCCATCATCATCAGAACAAGAGATAGCAATTATTCCAGTAAAAAGGGCAATCATGTAGGTGTGTATAGTTTTCATAATAATTTGTTTTAATTTTTGGTTTAATAATTTACTTTGAGTTGTAGACTCACATTTCTGCCTAAATCATCAGCAAAAAAGCGTTGTCTGTTTAAATAGTTGCGATACGAAGTATCAAAAAGGTTATTAACGGCCAACGCTACTTCTAGTGTAGACTGATCATTTACCTTAAAATCAAGCTGCCCTCTCAGGTTGATTAAGTGGTATGCCTCTGGCGGTGTACTCACATCTACCAATACATTTTGATCGGTTTCAACAATAAAAATGTCAAAATTGGTATCTGGGAATTCGTTTTGCCTGAATACATACTGACTTTCTACCCATATTTTTAAATCGTGCCACTTTTCGTTGCGATACGTCACGCGGTTGGTCGTATTCACAGGTGGCATATTAATCAATGGAAGATCCCGTTCGGTATCTTGTCCTTTGACAATAGAAAGTTGATTGGTAATCTCTATGTGTTCGCTTACGCGAAAGGTATTATCCACATCTACCCCGAGTAATCGCGCATCGGTCTGACGGTATTCCCAAACGGGGAAGTTTCCGCGCAACGTCTGCTGACTTCCGGTAGGTTCTATGAGGATAAAATTGGCTATATAATTAGCAAAAGGTGCAATGGTGAACGACCAATGAGTACGCTTTCGCGAAAGCGCAACAGACACCTTATTCGATGTTTCCTTGTCAAATCGAATGTCTCCTAATTCAATACGCGATGCACTTTGGTGAAGTCCATCACTGAATAACTCAGACGGGTTAGGCGCTCTGTTGGACAATGCATAATTGACCGTTAGGGCGTAGGTGTCATTAAAATCATACGCCACGCCTGCGGTTGCCGATACATTGTGAAAGGTAAACTCAGGATTGGTCAATAGTTGCGTGCCAAAATCTTCGACGACCAATTCAGGAAACAATACATCATAGCCTCTTGCTTCCCAAAATGACGTTCGATAGAACTTTTGGGCATCAATAAAGTTATAATCATATCGTACACCTCCTTCTAGGGTCCATGCATCAAGGGTTTTGGCAGCGAGTGCATACACCCCAAAATCAACACGATCATAGTCAGGAATGAGTCTGCGGATCCCCGTAGACGGATCTGGAAAATTTGTTTGTGATCTCCCTAAAATCCCAGCTTTTGCCACCACCGTATTATCTGCGGTATAGTCAAAATCTAAGGTCATGGTGTGGGTACGTAACTCCAAATCTATCGCAGGGCGCACGTCTTCACTATCTCGTCTAATATCAAATTCCAACCGATTATTTTGCTGAAAATCATATTGAAAACTGAGTTTGCCAATGTCGTTAAAACGTTTGTAGGCATTCAGTTTTGCAGTTTGGTGTTTGATTTCCTGTTTCGGCGGATTGATGGTATAGGTAAAGTCATTAATCACTAGCGGTTGATTGCTATTAATGGCATTGGCAAGATCGGCGGCATTTCCCACATGGGAAGCGCGTAAAATACCTAATTCATTGTTGTATAAGGTATAACTTGCCTCGATCCCATAGGCGTATTTATTAACGCCAATGCGTACCGCAAGATCCCGTTCAAAAGCACCTGTATTGCTTAATATATAGTCCGGAGCTTCAAAATCTCCAAAACGCTTTAATGTCCCTTGAAAGCTGCCATACCATCCAGAATTATAGGATTTGACTAGGGTAGAGGTAATACTTCCTCCACGGCCATTGGAAACGCCTGTAATGAGCGTTTCTCCATATAAACTATCCGATATAGGAATCCTTCTTGGGTTGACCACAATGGTTCCTCCCACAGCATCACCTCCGTATTGCAATCCTGCCGCCCCTTTAATCACAGCGATATTCCCTGCATTATTTAAGTCGACGTTAGGTGCATGTTCCACACCCCATTCTTGGTCTTGCAGTCGCGTACCGTCTGTAATTAATACAACACGGCTACTATGCAATCCTTGAATGACGGGTTTTACGACGGTGTTTCCTGTATTTAAGGAAGACACCCCACTTAAGTTATTTAAAGCATCTCCTAACGAGCCAGCGCTGTTGGCTTGAATCGTTTCGGCAGATACTTGTGACTCTATGGCGGTTTTTCCCGCATTTTTACGAGCTTCTGCTGTAATAGAAACTTCACCAAGTTCTTCCAGGTGATGTTCCATATTAATACTACGCTCTGTATCGCCGTTAATCGTTACTTTGATGTTTTCGGCATCACAAGAAGGGTGTGACACACGAATGCTATAGGTCGTACCTTGACATAGATTTTTAACGATATACTTTCCTTTGGCATCTGTTTTTATCACACGTCCTAGTTCTTCTATACTAAGGATTGCCTCAGCAAGGGTTTCTTGATCGTGTAAGTCAATGACATAGCCAGAAAGCGTATAGGTACAGTCTTGTGCAATGATAGTACTACAGCACATCAATGTGCAGAGTATCGCAATAAATTTCATGGGGAAAAAGTTTGTTAATTAAAGTGTTTGAAAACTATAATTAACACGTTGGAGGCCCTCTTGTGGTAGCAGTGTTATATACGGTTCTGTATATCGTATAGGTATGTGTTGTTTTTTTAACAACGTTTAGTGGTGCTTTAAAAGTGACTTCTTTTACAAGAAAAAAGACACCATTTTTTTTGAGAGTTACATCGAAGAGTTTACAGTCTAATTGCTTCTTGTGTACGTGTATGTCTGATGGGCTCTCACAATTATCCCAATGTTCATGTCCTTCGGTACTATGTGCTAGGTTAACGACTGTAGGAAGCAATAACGAAGCAACCAGCAATAAAGCTGATATACATTGGGCGATATGTGAACGATAGGTACGCAAGCGTTACTCGATAATTGATATTTTAATATTCCGAGATTTGCCTCGAAATTAACTATTTTTCTTTAAACTATCTCCTTAAGCTTAGCCCGAAGTAGTTTTCTTTTTAAATAAAAATCCAAACCCCATTCTTGAGGCCATTTTGATCGCAAAGTCTTTAAAAAAAGTGTACTGACCAAAAACCCATCCAAATATGACCAATAAAACTTGATAAACAGGGAATATTAACAGAATTCTAACAGGCCAATAGATCCATCCATTGGTTGTTTCTTTGGTAAGACCGACAAGTTCCATACAAGGATCTGATAATTTACCTGCGCTACTTCCTGTAACAGCAAACACCAAAAACATGGCAATAAGTTGCCATCGCTGGGTAACTCCCCAACGTTTGTATAGTTTTTTGAATAACCAAAACGTAATTTTTAGGATGAGATAGGCAACTGCAAGGGTGATAAGAACAATAGCGATGAGCAGATAGCTTTCATTTTGAAACGCGATCGCTTTGACAATGCCTTTTGCGATGAGGTATGCAGAAAAAAAAGTGGCAATCATTCCCAGAAATGGATGAATGAGTTGCCAGTTTTTTGTTATTTCCCAACGTTTTTTGAAGTCCTGTATCACAGGACAAAAATACGATTATCGTAGCTTTTGCCCGTATCGTTGTTCAAAAAATTTAAACCAATTATGTAATAAATAATTGACTTCATAGCCATAATCTACACCTCTTTCATAATTAATTTGCTGGATGTATAGATTTGTATCATACTGTGCATTATTTAAGACGCGATTATTGTATTCGACGACTCTAAGTATATTTCTGTTCTCTAAATACATTTGCTCATAATAGCCTCTCGGTTGCTGAGTGACGAGCCAATTATTGAATCCGGGCTCTATGATCATAATTTCAAACTCAAGACTATCATTGGCAATGCGAACGGTGTCTGAGGTATCGCCAGCGGTATTGCCGATGTCTTTTTTTGTGTTGGTGGTAGCGCATCCTATAATGAAGGTTGCGAGGACGAGGGTGTAAAAAATCTTTTTCATAATCTTAAATGTACTGATTTTAGTTCAAAATGTGTGTTAATATTCTTGTGTTAGAATTCCTATTTCTTTTGAACAAATCTACAGTAGCTTTGGGGTCTTGGAAACAATAAATGAGGGAACGGGTGTCTTGGGTGAGGGAACATAGCTCCTTGGTATTATTTCTAAAAACAAAAAAATCACATACTATCTATAGTATGTGATTTTCAAAAATAGTTGGGTAAATACCTATATTTTTATTTTCCGAAAAGACCGCCTAATAAACCGCCAAGTCCTCCTTGTTTTTTATTGCTTCCTAGAACCATTCCAGCAACATCATCTAGGATGCTTCCGTCTCCGTCTGCATCTAATAAGCTAGAGATAAGGCTTTGGTTTTCTTGTGGCTGTCCTCCTAACATACTTCCTAATAATGCATTCATCCCATTAGAATCACTTACATTACTCTGACGTGTTTGTTTTCCTAACACCCCCATTAAAATAGGAGCTGCTACTTTAAGAATTTGCGCTACAGATCCTGCATCCATTCCAGATTTTTGGCTTAGTGCATTTTCTACGTTAGGACGATTCCCTCCTAATAAGTGCCCTAATATACCTTCGCCATCTTTTTGTACACTCTCATCTACACCGCCTTGAAAAAGACCGCCTAGGTTGTCTAATATACTACCATCGTGTTTTGATGAAAGCGCTCCCATTAATCCTGCTGCTCCATCTGGCGTTTGTGCATTTTTTTTCATGGCACCCATAAGTACGGGCATAGCCATACTTAATAAATTCCCTGTATCACTTTCTGATTGACCTGTTGACCCACTCACTCCGCTAATAATCTGTTTCCCCATGGGGCTGTTTAATAAGTCTAGTAATCCTGACATCTTTTATATAGTTTAAATTGTTTTGTGATTTCAATGTACGAAATATTTAAATGCAATACCATTTTGATCCTTCAAAATGTATTTCATCCTATTTAGAATGTCGTATATCGATGTTTGTGTGATATGTTCTATACATCTTGGTTGGCAGTGTACAAGAAAATAAGTATGGAATGAACCTTTATGATGGTGGCTTTTTTATTTTAATTTTAGAATGATCAACACTTGATCATTAGTATTCTTAAGTAAAATTTCGTTTGTTGTTTTTGTATCAGCTTTTGCTATTTCTGAAAGCGAACTTAGAAACATTTTTTCTTTTCGATTTACGTCCTTGTCAGCACAGTATTTTTTTGTGGAACCTACATTTTTAAAAAGTAAATCATTATCCTGATATGTGTATGATCCAAAATAAGTATTACATCCACTATTTCCAGCTATTTTGCCTGTCTCAGTATTAAAAGTAAGGGTCATATTACTTTCAATTACATTTTCATTTAAAAGTTCTATTACTTGGTATGTTTCATTTTTAAGATCTACGATATCGGTTTTTGCACTATTACATGCCGAAAAAAAGAGCGTAGCAATCAAAAGTAAGTAGACTGTTTTCATAACATTCGAGTTTAAAAAAACGGGTGTTATTTCAACACCCGTTTGATTTATAAATATAAGAAATGAATTTTATTTCTTAATTAGCTTTTTAGTAAAGCGTGTGTTGTTTACAGTATCTTCTATAGTTATAAAATAGATTCCTGTCGTTAATTTTTCAGTAGATATTTCATTCGTACCAGCTGATAATATTCCTTTTTGAATTTGTTGTCCTACCATATTTACAATCGTATAATCAACATCAGCAGTACGCGTAGATACATTAATATTTAAAATATCAGACACAGGATTAGGGTATAATGCAAAGTTATTACCAAATACATCATCTATAGCTAAAACCTCACCAACAGCCATTTCTGTAGCTTCACTAGCGTCAAATTCACCTCCAGCAAATACAACAGTACCGTCATCAGTTGTTAATTGATATGATCCGTTTCCAAAACCACAGCAAATTCCATCTCCAAATGCGTCAAAGATTTCGAATACATAACATTCATTAGGATCTACGTCAAACTCATATGTAAATACAGTATTATCATCTGCGTTTTGTTGGTAAGGACCAAAACTTTCTAATACGGTCCCATCAATACTCCTAAATTCCCATGAAGTCTCTTCTGCAAAGTTATCTGTAAGAAGTTCTAATATGATCTGAGTTGTAGATAATTGTTCTAATTCTTCAACATTTATTTCTCTTGTTACGAGATTATTATCAGCATTTTGATCAGAAGCCCCATTTACAGAAGTTAATGTTACTTCTATCTGATGCATTCCAACACTAAAGTCAATAGGGTCTAATGCAAAGGATTCTATTTCATATTGATCTAAGTTCCCATTAAATTCTATGGTTTGTGGGTCACCTTCGTCTACGGTCCAAGTGATTACACCCGCAGTAATATTCTCTGTTCCTACGTTATTAAAAGTAATGATAGGTTCTGCAACGGTGTTGCCACATTCTAAATCTGGTATTAAAAGACCAACGGCTCCATCAAAGTCTAGTACTTCTAGAGAAGGGAAGCTATTTTGAATATCTACATCACTCCCTGTTGGATCCAACCAATCGTGTAGTCTTGAATTTGCGCCCGCACCATTCCAAGATACTCCTAAACGGCCATAATAGTCAAGTGCATTATTATCATTTACTCCAGCACAAGCAGCGCCACCACCAAATAATTGTCCAATAATTCTTCCGTCTTGATCAAATAATGGTGACCCAGATGATCCTGGTTCGGTTACACCTAATTCCCAACCGCCTCCAGCGCCTGTAATTTCCCATGTTTGTGCACCAGCATTTACGTCTTTAATCGCAGGAGTATCATCTCTACATACTTTCATTACATCTCCACTTGGGTGATGGATACCTATTTGAAATTCTGGAAAACTGTCTGATTTATCCCAACCAGCCCAAACTCTATCCCAATCTTCTGGGATATCACTATTAATCTCAACCAAGCAAAAGTCTGATCCGGCATTCCTAGCTCTTAATGTTCCTCCACTTATTGTCATGTTTGTTGGACCATTTGAGCTGTTAGCTGTAGAGGCACATACTGGATTTGGACTTATCCACCCAAAGCGGAATGACCAAGCCGCTGGATTACTAAAACAGTGATTAGCCGTTAAGAAATAGGGCGTACCATCATTAGCTGTATTATTGATTAATGCTCCAGTACAAAAACCAGAACCTCCAGAAAGTAAAATACCAACTGATTTTTTATTATGCTCTTTTAACTCTGTCCAATCGTCTCCAATAGGGCAATCTACATCTAGATTACAATCTCCAGAATCATTTAAGCCTTTATTTGATTCAAAAGCTGCGGCGCTTCTATATCCATGTGTTGCTTTGGCAATGTGTAATCTTCCTTGTCCTTGAACAGCAGCAGGCTCTAAATATTCTATCCATACTTTCTCTCCTTTTACGAGCCATGTTCCTAAAATACCGCTTTCTTGATTTTGAGTAGGGGTATAGGCTCCTAATAAATCTTTTCTATCATCACTATAGAGATATACAGATGCCCCTTCAGGAAGGTAAAATTCATCAAAAATAAAGTTTAATGATACTGCACCAGGCGACTCAATGGCTATTCTCCATACACGATCACCGTTTTGAAGGATATCCCAAGTACCGTCCTGTAGTCCATAGTCTACACTATGCATGTATCCAAAACGCCATGGTTTTGGGTTTTCTGTGTCTTTTTCATTGACTGCATCTTCAGCCTTAACTGCTTCTAAGTCAAAAGAGGGTAATACTTTTGATTCAATGGTAGGATTTGGAAGTAAGTCCCAACTGCTTGGGGTTCCTTCATTCGTAACTTGGCCAATACTTGCTGTGCTTACAAAGCATAGTATTAGGCATACTAATAGTAGTTTTTTCATCATAAATAAATTTTAGTTTCTTTTTGATATGGTATAAGATAAATGTTAATTTAATCTTAATGTCTGCTAAAGTATATAATTTTTAACAGAAAAGATAAAATCTTATTTAAGATTTTATGGATTTACATGTATGCTCTTTAATTTTGAAGATGTTTTTATAAGAAAACAATAATTTGTTTTACTAAAAAGATTAAAAGCCAAAGCCTTGGAGACACGTGTCTCCAAGGCTTTGGCTTTTAATCTTACATTTTTATAAGAATCTAGCGAACTAAAATCTTGATAATTTGGTCTGCAAGCTCAGTCCCGATACGGTCTTGTGCTTCTTGTGTCGCTGCACCAATGTGTGGGGTAAGCGATACTTTAGGATTCATTAATACTTTGATCGCAGGTTTTGGTTCGTTTTCAAAAACATCCAATCCTGCAAAAGATAGCTTTCCACTGTCGAGTGCTTCGATAAGGGCTACTTCATCAATCACACCACCACGTGCGGCATTTACGATCACAGCGCCTTCTTTCATTAGCGCAAACTCACTCTTTCCAATCACGTATTCTTTTTGAGCAGGAACGTGTAGGGTAATGAAATCCGCTTGTTTTAATAATGCGTCTTTTGCAATGGTTTCGATGGTAAACGAAGCCGTTTGTCCGTCAAAAAAGGAGAGGTCAATAGTTGCTTTTTCCATGAATGGATCACTTGCAATCACGTTCATTCCACATCCGATCGCAATTTTTGCCACTTCTTGTCCGATACGTCCAAATCCTAGGATTCCAATGGTTTTCCCTCGAAGTTCAACTCCTTTTGCGTACGCTTTCTTAAGATCTTTAAATTTAGAATCTCCTTCTAGCGGCATGTCTCTATTAGAATTGTATAAGAAACGAACGCCTCCATATAAATGTGCAAATACCAATTCTGCTACCGATCCTGAGGAAGCTGCAGGAGTATTAATCACATGCAATCCTTTCTCACGTGCATAGGCAACATCAATATTATCCATTCCTACACCCCCACGTCCTATGATTTTAAGATCAGGGCATGCATCTATTACTTCTTTACGTACGGTTGTTGCGCTGCGAACTAATACCACATCAATTTTTTCAGCATTGATGTAGTTGGCCAGTTGCTCTTGTGCTACGGTTGTGGTAATGACTTCAAATCCTGCTTTTTCTAATGCATCAATTCCTGTTTGTGATACACCATCGTTTGCTAATACTTTCATACGAATGTCCGCGTAGGCGGGTAATTTACATTCCCGTACTTCGACTATGCTCAGCATAAACTCCGTTGGGAATCTGTTTATTAATCAATTTACTTTTATTCTTTTCACAACTATTCATTTATTTAGGCATACAGCCTAAAATAAAATCCCAATCGAGATTTCGGTACGATTTCATTTCTGCCTTTCGGCGAAACAAAATCACTCAATCGCCTTGCTTTTTGCATTGAATCTTACCTATTAAAAATCTTCAATCTTCTTACGCCTTTCTTTCTAGTTCGCTCATAATATCTACAAGCGTTCCTACACTT
>CAYGQJ010000023.1:11248-18076 GCA_964351845.1 uncultured Flavobacteriaceae bacterium
TTCTTACGCCTTTCTTTCTAGTTCGCTCATAATATCTACAAGCGTTCCTACACTTTCTATACTCATTGCATTATACATAGAGGCTCTATAACCACCGACACTTCTGTGACCGTTTAAACCATTGATACCTGCTTCTTTCCACATGGCATCAAAGGTTTCTTTAAGATCACCATCAGTGAGGGAAAAGGTTGCATTCATCGTAGATCGGTCTTCTTTGGCAGCAAATCCTTTAAACAACGGATTTAATTCGATCTCAGAATACAATAAGGTAGCCTTACGGTTATTTACCTCTTCAATGGCTTCTACGCCACCTTTCGCTTTAAGCCAGCGCATGGTAAGCATGGATACATATACCGCATATACTGCTGGCGTATTGAACATACTTCCTTTACTGATATGGGTTTTGTAATCGAGCATACTCGGAATCGCACGCGTTACTTTTCCTAAAATATCTTCTCGGATCACCACCAGTGTTGTTCCTGCAGGTCCCATATTTTTTTGTGCCCCTGCATAAATCATATCAAACTTTGAAAAGTCTAGCTTTCGCGAAAAAATATCACTACTCATATCACAAATCAGTGGGCAATCTACCACAGGGAAGTTTTTAATCTGCGTCCCAAAAATAGTGTTGTTACTCGTTAAGTGTAAGTAATCCAATCCTTCCGGTAAGATAAATCCTTTAGGGATAAACTTATAGTTGGCATCTTTACTTGAAGCGACCTCGATCACTTCTCCAAAATGCTTCGCTTCTTTAATCGCTTTATCACTCCACGTCCCAGTATTCAGGTATCCCGCTTTGGTTTGTAATAAGTTATACGCCGTCATTAAAAACTGCATGCTAGCGCCTCCTTGTAAAAACAATGCTTTGTAGCCTTGTCCCTCAAGTCCTAGTAATTCTAAAGCAAGGTTGCGAGCTTCATCCATCACATCCATAAAATCTTTACTACGGTGTGAGATCTCTAAAATGGATAATCCTGAGTTGTTAAAATCTACGATAGCTTGTGAGGCTTCTTGAAAAACTTCTTGTGGTAAAATACAAGGTCCTGCGCTAAAATTATGCTTTTTCATAGGGTATGTTTTATCCCGCTAGTGGGGTTTAGTATTCGACTTTTTAAGTTGAATCTTACTTCTATTCTTTTAGAACATCTTATGAGCGTATCATAAGTGGGTTTATTTAAAGTGCAAAGATGCCTAAAATGACATAAAATCCTGTTATCAATATGATAATTTATACACTATTTTCTTAACAAAAATGCAATAGTATCTACACCATCAGCATAGTCATGCAATTTCGGTTTTTGAGTTTCTCCAAAGGAAACGGTAGGGATGTCCAGTCCGTCTCCTACAATACATTGTATCGCATCTGCGTGTTCTTGCAATGTATCATAAAGTGATTCTAAAGCGTTGTACTTTTCATAAAACATCGTAGCAATAGGCGATCCGAAACTCGAATCTTCTTTGAGCATTAAAAATCCGTTTTCTAACATCTCAAAAAGACTCATCAGATATACCGCCTTGTTATAGTCATAATTATTAGCATATTTTGCCTGATGGATAATATCTTTCCAAGCGTATATCGCATTAAAAAAGGCATCAAAATTATACTCTTCAGGAACATACAATTTAGACACGTTGCGACATCCTAAGCCGTAATATCTAAAAATATCTTCGGCAAGGGCTTCGAGTTGCTCTGCAGTTTCATTGCCTGTTAACACGGCTACCGAGTTTCGGTTTTTACGAATGATATTCGGCTTTTTACCGAAGTAATACTCAAAATAACGCGCGGTATTATCACTTCCTGTAGCGATGACAGCGTCATAGGCTTCTAATTTTTCTTCGGTAAAGGTGATAGTGCCCTTGTATTCAGGGGCTACATATTCTAGATATTTTGCAAGAAAGGGGAGGAGGTGCTTATCATTACTCGATTGTTTAATAATTACAGAATGTCCTGTAATGAGCGCCGATAAGAAATCGTGGAACCCGACCAACGGGATATTCCCTGCCATGATAATGGCGATGGTTTTAGAAGGGGATGTGGCTGTTTCCGCTTTCGCGAAAGCGTACTCATACGGAGTTAACCATGCTGAGAGGTTCTTTTCAGTAAGTAATTCGGTCCATCCTTCGATGGCAAAAAGGACATTTTCTTTGGTAAACCAGCCATTGTGCTGGCCCGCCAATTTGATCTGATGTTGAAACCCATCAAAAAAAAGATCATTAAACAGAATCCCTTCTTTCTGAGCGATCTCCGTTCTAGAAAATTGAGATAAAAATTGTCCTAGTTGAACAAAAGCGTTAATTCTTTGTTGTAATTCCATACGCACTTGCCTAATCTATAGATAGACACTATTTTTGTGCAAAGTTATTGAAAAAAGAACCTATGGCAATTATCATCACAGACGAATGTATAAATTGTGGCGCATGCGAACCGGAATGCCCAAATACAGCGATTTATGAAGGAGCAGACGATTGGCGTTATTCTGACGGAACAAGTCTCACAGGGAGTGTCGTATTACCTAATGGAAAAGCAGTCAATGCAGACGATGCCCAAGAGCCGGTAAGCGACGAAATTTATTATATTATTCCAGATAAATGTACAGAGTGTAAAGGATTTCACGATGAGCCTCAGTGTGCTGCCGTATGTCCTGTAGACTGCTGTGTACCTGATGATGCTCACGTAGAAACCGAAGAAGCACTATTAGGAAAACAAGCATTTATGCATCCGGATAATTAAAAGTAACAAACACGATTTATAAAAATAGCACCTCATTTGAGGTGCTATTTTTGTAAATCAAATTAAAATATTATATGAAATCAAACGTTAAGTACTTCATTTTGCTTTTTTGCATTACTTTACTTTCTTCCTGCGCCTCAGATGATAATGATGGCGATTCAGATTTGAATAATAATATACTTTCAATCGGTGAAGTAGAAACAACTATTGGCTCGGCATTTATCCGAAACTTTGAAGAACAAGGCTCAGGTGTTTATGATTGGGATATTATTTTGGTTTCAAATAACGTTATTATAGATACGGATGTTCCTTTTTTTGATGCAAGTGGATTTGGCTCGGTTATCTATATAGATATTTTGAGTGATAATCCTAATGGAGTTACTCCTGGAACATATAATTTAAATCAAAATGGAGCTGCTTTTAGTATTGATGGAATTGAGGCAATCCCTAACAAGAATTTTGACGATGGGGTTGTTGAAAGTGATGTGAGAATTGGTGAAACTGGTACTTTATTGGTGGAGGGTAGTGCTAGTGATATAACACTCACATTGTCTGTAACTTCTTTTGATGGTACTATAATAACAGCATCATATAACGGTTCTCTACAGTTATATTAGATTTTAACTTATAACTCAAACTTTATTTCAAGAATATCACAAAATGAAAGAGGTCGTCTAAAATAACCTTAGACGACCTCTTCAATTTTAAATGGTATTTCTATTTAATTTTTGATTAGCCCTTGTCCTTCTATCCAAGGTGCTCCTGCATTTTTTAAATCCCTTTCAAGTGCAGGCAATGTCGAATTCACAATAGGTTGTAATTGTGTTTTTACTTTCTTGAGCTGACTTTCTACTCTACTGAGTAACCCTTTATGTTCTTCGGTGGGGCCGTAGGTATTTCCTAAGACCCTACCTAACGAATTTCCATCACTTGCAGTTGGATTGGAGCGCTCTCCAATCTCATCTTTGATAGGATCTCCATGAAGTTCTTTATCAATGTCTAGCAAGTTCATTTTAGTCGCATGTAAGCGTTTGTATAGATCTTCTGTAGGAGCTGTTGCTTTTTGCAAAGCGCGTAACATCGCATCTACTTTCTGTTGACTTTTGGATAGTGCGATATTCGTTGCTGTTAAGTCTTGCTGAAAAGCGAAGGTAGCTTCTCTAAAGTCATCCATTTCTTTAAAGGACTTTCTTGGTAATGATCCTTCAAATAAAGGCACAACATCAAACGATTCTGGACCTTGTAGGATCGTTTGTGAGCCATCCATTTGTTTTACTAGTGTGACTGTATAGGTACCAGGAGTTGCAAATATACCGCCTCTTCCAAATCCGCGGCGACCTCTTGGTGCCTGTAAACGTTCTCCTCTTTTGTTAGGATAGGTTAAATTCCAACTCACGCGATTAAAGCCTTTTTTGTTGGTGCCTTTCACGGTATTTACCACCTGACCATTGGCATCTTTAATCACTAATAGGATTGAAGGTCCGTCTTGTCTACTTTCTGCTTCAAGGGCATCCCAACCTGGGAATTTTACATCTCCTTTTTTCTCTTTTCTTTTTCTCGTGTCTTTTTTAGATGTGAGTTTTGAAGGCATGTAATAGGTGAAATTAGCCCCATATGCTGGGTTTTTAGCAATCCACTCAGCATCTCCTTGACTTCCTACACGATTGTGTTGTGTGTACCATTGTGCTGTTTTAACTGGGAATAACGTAGCTTCTGTATTATTCATGCTTGGCGCGAAATTTCGTAATGGCGTAATATCATCCAAAATGAAGATCCCTCTGCCAAATGAACCAGCAACCAAATCATTTTCACGTCGTTGAATCGTAATATCCCGAATCGGAACGGTTGGCATTCCGTCTTTTAACTGGATCCAATTGGTACCTCCGTTGGATGTAACGTATACGCCAAATTCTGTCGCAGCAAATAGTAAATCTTTTTTTACATGATCTTGTACCAATCTCCAGATTAATAGTTTATTGGGTAAATCTCCATTGATTAGTTTCCACGTATTCCCTTTGTCCGTACTTTTAATAATATAGGGTTTGTAATCTCCGTATTTATGATTGTCTAAGGCAGCATATACCACATTCGCATCAAAAAGATCGGCACGTACATCATTGACAAAGGGTGTCGTAGGAACTCCTTTGATGCTATTTAAATTGATTTTCTTCCAACTAGCTCCTCCATTTTCTGTTACTTGGATGAGCCCATCGTCGGTTCCTGCATAGAGAAGTCCTTCTTGTTTTGGAGATTCGGCTAAGGAAGTAATGGTGTTGTAATTGGACATTGCAAATACATCCCATGCATTATCCCAGCTTTGTGGCTCATCGTAATACGGAAACGTAACGCGTTCTTGATTTAGGGTAAGATCTCCAGAAATAGGTTCCCATCCATCTCCTCTGTTTTCAGATTTCCAAACACGTTGCGAGGCAAAATAAAGTCTTTTAGGATTATGCGAACTCACAACAATAGGGGCATCCCAATTAAAACGTTCATACGGATCGCCTTCTCTCGCTTGTGGTTGGATAAATACGGTTTCTCTTGTTTTACTATCAATTCTCCATAATGCGCCTTGCTGAAATTCTCCATAGGTAATATCAGGATTTCCTGGTTCTGTCGCCGTTTGTGCGCCATCAGCTCCTAAGGTTTTCCACCAATCGGCACTGGCAATACCATCAGAGCTAATCGTCTGAGAAGGACCTCCATGTGATCCGTTGTCTTGGGTTCCTCCGTACACATTATAAAAAGGAAGGGCATCATCTACGGCAATTTTAAAGTATTGGGTGATCGGTAAGTTTCGTACATATTTCCAACTGTTGGTATTGTCAAAACTTTCATAGAGTCCACCATCGGTTCCAATCAATAAATAGTTAGGGTCTGATGGTTTAAAGACCAGTGCATGACTGTCACTATGTTGATTAGATCGCTTCATATTGGTGAAGGTTTTTCCATGATCGGTTGAAATCAATGCGCTATTATTCATCATGAATAGTGTTCCTTCTGCGTGTGGTGATGCAATGAGTTCTTGATAATAATGCGGTCCGGTACCTCCGGATACTGCATTTGATTGTTTGGTCCATGTGGTACCTCCGTTTGCAGACATATACACGCCTCCTTTTCGTCTATCGAGTTCAATAGCGGCATATACCACATCCGAATTAAATGGAGACATCGCAAGTCCTATTTTACCGAGGTTCGACTTAGGAATGCCATTTTTTAGTGGTTTCCACGTTTCACCACCATCAGTACTTTTATGAAGTCCTGATCCGGGACCACCGCCTAAATAGCCCGCTACGGTACGATGTCTTTGCCAGGTAGCAGCATATAATACGTCTGGGTTATTTGGGTCTATAAGTAGATCAGTAGCGCCTACCCAAGCTTCATCTCCTAAGGTGCGTTTCCATGTCTTTCCTCCGTTTGTCGTTTTATACACCCCACGATCGCCGCCTTTACTCCAAAGCGGTCCTTGAGAAGCGACCCATACAATGTCTGAATTTTCTGGGTGTACGATGATTTTAGAAATATGTTCTGAGTTTTCCAGTCCCATATTCTTCCATGATTTTCCGTCATTATGACTCACATAAATCCCATCGCCAAAACCTACGTGACGGCCTCCTACATTTTCACCCGTTCCTACCCAAATGGTACTCGGTGTTTGTGCGTCTATGGTTACGCATCCTATCGAATAGACTTTTTCATTATCAAATAAGGGTTTCCAGGTGGTTCCTGAATTGGTGGTTTTCCAAACGCCTCCGGATCCGACACCGACATACCAGACATTTTCATTATCCGGATGGATAGCAATGTCAGCGATTCTTCCAGAAGTCATGGCGGGTCCAATGTTTCTAAATGCTAAGCCGCTATACGGGTTTTTGGGCTTTTCTTGGGCGTGTAGGGTCATGCTAACCGCGCACAGGAATAGCATCACAAGTTTAAAACAAGTCTTCATTTTGGTGTGGTTTTAGTGTTTAGTAGTACGTATTCTTTGTGAGAAAAAATACGTACTTCCTAAAACTACAAAAATTGTTTGAGGCTTAGACCGTATGTTTAAAAATTAACGAAGTTTTGGGGATTGGGGAGGAGGGAAGATCGCTTTG
>CAYGQJ010000023.1:18176-54720 GCA_964351845.1 uncultured Flavobacteriaceae bacterium
TAGATGTAAGACCGCTTTGCTTCTGGATCGCTTCGCTTTTAGACGTAAGATCGCTTTGTTTCTGGATCGCTTCGCTTTTAGACGTAAGGCCGCTGCGCTTTTGGATCGCTTCGCTTCTAGACGTAAGACCGCTACGCTCCATGACTCAGGACTTAGGGCTTTTGGCTTCAGTTATTTCAATAAAGTGAAGAATGAACGAGGAGTTTGCCAGCCGGAGATAGGAAATCGCATAACAGTGAGTGTTTTGAAGTTGAAACTGAAATCGAAGTCGAAACTGAGCTTGATGTGGACCTCTCCTAGAGTCGAGATGATTGGGTACGCTTTCGTACTTCGGAAAGCTCAGTATACGCTTTCGCGAAAGCGTATAAAAAAAACATGAAAAAGATGAGGTATTCTTTTGAGATACACTTATTTTCGCGCCTTCTTAAAATTAAAAAACTATAATATGAAAAATTTAAAATTAGTAGTGCTTTTTGCTTTAGTATTTAATCTTGTCGCTGTTTCTTGTAAGAGTGATGATGATAATGACACTGTTGAAATCACAAATAGTATGACCATCAATGGTGAGGAATTTAGTGTTGAAACTGGATTTTTAGAAGAATATGGAGAGAATGCTGATGGAAGTTTTGATTGGGATGTTACCTTAGTATCAGAAGGGTTTACCATTGACACGACCAACGAAATTGCTACAGGAATCGGATCTTCTATATATTTAGATCTCAATACAAACAGTGCTACTGGACTTGTTCCTGGTACGTATACATTTTCTAACGAAAGAGCGGAATTTACATGGGTTGTTGCAGAAGGGATTACAGATCTTGATGCAGAAACGGGTGATGGAAACTTTTTTAATGCTGTGAGTGGTACGGTTACGATTACAGGAACAGGGAATAATCAATTAATTGTAGTAGATCTTTTAGATGAAAGTGGTAATGAGATCACGGCTTCTTACCAAGGTGCATTAGAAGTATTATAAACTACATTTATTTAATCTTTTTACACCTGTAGAAAGACTTGAAAAATAATACACACTTAAAAGTCCATTGTAATTTTACATTACAATGGACTTTTTATTTTAGGTTTATTTATATTTAAAGAAAATACATAATGATGAAGAAATTGCTTTTAATCCTCTTTTTTGGAACCATTTCGCTTCAAGCACAAGTAAAAGCACTCGTAGGAGGAACTCTTATTGATGGATATGGGGGCACCCCTATCAAGAATAGTGTGATTATTATCGTAAATGATAAAATTCAAACGGTTGGAACGATAGACACGGTAACGATTCCTGCGGGCGCCGAAATCATTTCTACTGAAGGTATGTCTGTACTTCCTGGGTTATGGGATATGCACGTTCATACCATGATTAATGGACATGCCGATTATGCGTATTGGGATAAAACCTATTTGCCATTATTAGAAAATACAATTATGCCCGCATCTGCAGAACAACTATTGATGGCAGGTGTTACCAGTGCTCGTGATCTAGGCGCACCTTTGGAAGAGAGTATCTCGGTACGAGATCGTATTAATAACGGAGAGATTCCTGGAGCGACTTTATATGTATCAGGGCCTTTTATCCAAAAGAAACCTTATCCCGGAACAGAAGCTTTTCGATGGGGGGTGAATGGGCCAGAGGATGCACGTAAAAAAGTAAGACGTCTAGCCAATGCAGGTGTTGATTGTATCAAATTGATCGATCAAGATCAAATGACAACTGCCGAACTTCAAGCCGTCGTTGATGAAGCACATACACACAATCTTAAAGTCGTTGCTCACGGACATCGTCCTATGGAAATTATTGCGGGTTTAAAAGCGGGAGCCGACTGTTTTGAGCATACGGGACTTTCTTCTGCGCCTAGGTATCCTGATGATGTGATGGACGCCATTAGAGCGCGAACCGCACAAATGAATTTAGGGCCTTTATTTTGGTGCCCTACCGTAGAGGGATTATATAATTATGAATATGTGCGTGACCATGGAGAACATCTAGATAACGATTCTTGGCATCGCGGACTTCACGATACGATTGTAGCAGATATTAAAAATAGTTTTAAACATAAAGATAGACTCCCTTATTTTCAACTTACTCCCGCACGTAAGCCTACCTTAGAAACTAAGATAAATCAACTTATAGATGCTGGTGTGGTACTTATGATCGGAACAGATAGTGGTATCCCTATGAAATTTCATAGTCAGTCTACTTGGAACGAACTAGATGTCTGGGTAAACGAATTTGGTATCGACCCAATGTATGCTATACGTGGTGCTACCTACTGGCCCTCCTTATGGATGGGTGTCTCCGAAGAGGTAGGCACTGTTACCGAAGGTAAATTTGCTGATATTATTGCCGTAAAAGGTGATGTATTACGACATATTAGTTTGCTTCAAAATGTGGATATGGTTATTAAACATGGGAAACGGTATAAGTAGTATCGATGTTAATTAGATAAGGCGTTGTAAGGTTAGTTTTATCTCGACTTCTTCGCCAGAGGCTTTTTTAAGGCGTACTACGATGGTATTTCCTTCTTGTTTCAAAATCTCTCTATAGGCTTTTAATGTAGGTTGAGAGACCCCGTTGATAGCAAGGAGTTCATCTCCTTGAGCAATGCCTTTTTGAGCCGCCGCTGTATTTTTAATGACATCGCCAATCACAATTTTTTGATCTACCTTTTTGATGGAAAATCCTACAAGAGGTACGTCAAAGGCTTTTTGATAATGAAGGTTCGGTTTTAGATACAAGACATCTTCTTTGTAATCTAAAATCATATCAAAACGGTTGATAATATCGGCACCTAAGATCCCTGCAAAACCTTCTTGAGAGCTTACACCATGTTCCGCTTGTGCAATACTCACAGGAATATCACTAAAATCATTTCCTAGTAGCAAGACTCCTTGTAACATTCCTTTTATAGAGGTTGAAGTAGCTGTCAATCCTCTAGACGTGATCTCTATCGTTTTATCAAACTTTGTGGTGAGTTGATGCTTTTTTGCATAGGGTGTATTAAAAAGAATGCTCAAGTTGGCGCCACTATCAAAGAGAAAATCGCCAGAGAGACGCGTACCATCTTTAAAAGTATAATCCATAGTCACCATAGGAATGGGACCACTTAGATCTACTTTGTGGGGCGTATACTCGTTAGTATTCGTGATCTCTTTTACAGTATTGTAAAGATGTATTTGCTTTTCAGCGAAATCAAACTGAGTCACAAAACGGTTGATGACATCAGCTCCGATAATACCATCTATCGGCGTACCTGAGCGATTGCTTAATTCTTGTAAGTCTACAAGCACAAGATATAAATTATCAAAATTCATGTCGCCAATCTCTAGTGTTCTATTGATAGCAATTTCATATTCTTGCGAGCCTGAAGCCCCAGATGCATATTGTTTGGTATCTGCTGTAATTCCTAAACGAGTCGCTACAGCTTTGTCCATGACAGCTGTTGAAGCTCCTGTGTCAAATACAAATTGAAGGGGTTTCTCCTCTCCAGGTACTTTAACAGGAATATAGACAAGTCCTTCCTTTTCAAAAGGAATACTCGCTACCTGACTCGTGGCTACGGATGTGATACAAACAAGCAGAAAAAAAAGAAGGTGTCTCATTGTTTTTTTGCTAAAAATAAACAAGCCTGCACTAAAAAAGGGTTAATGAGTGTTAACGTATGCTGTTTTTTTAAAACCTAATTAGATATATCAAAAGTCCTGAAAATACTATATTTTCAAGTATAACATACCTTTTCGATGATTTTTACCTAAATTACGTGCTCTTAGAACCCATCAAATTAATGAGCTATAAGTCTCTATTATATACTTTTATTTTAAGCGTTCACTTTTTTGCAGTTGCTCAAGAAACGAATACGGTCGTAGAGGATTCTATGTATAAAGAGGTTGAGAGAGCATATGGCTTGTTTGATCAATTTGATTATGGGGAGGCCATAAAAATTTCAGATAAGGTTATTGATTATGCTACAAAGACAAACAATAACCATTTAAAAGCAAAGGCATACAATGTTCTAGGAAATACATACTATAACACAGGTAATGACTCTCTTTGTTTTGATTACTTATTTAAATCAAGAGATTATTTTCTAAAATCTAAAGACATTGGTAATGCTGTAAAAGTCATCAGTGACATAGGTGTTACCTACAGAGAGTTTGATAGTATTGCAACATCCAATCGTTATTTTAAAGAAGCAATTGAGCTTGGACGATCCGCTCCAAATAAAGATGAGATCATTTACCCATTGTACAACTACGGGCGGTATTTATATGCGTATGAACAGGACTATACCAATGCCCTTGTTTATTTTCAAGAAGCGTATGAGTTATCTCAATCATCATCGCTTGTAAGAGGCAGATCTATCGTTGGGTATTTGTATATGAAAATGAGTGATTGCTACTATGAGTTAGGAGACCAAACCAATTATGATTACTATTACAACCAAAGCATTGCGTATGCCCAAGAGTATAAGTTTTATGGTATTTTAGCGACTCTTTATAGATCAAAGTCAGAACGTTATTATGTTGATAATAAGCCAGAAGAAGCGTTTCTTGCCTTGCGGCAATACACGCAAGTAGCTGATACAATTTATACCTTTAGAGAGTTAGAAATAGCCAAAGAAGTAGAAGCAAATATCCGAATTAAGGATAACGAAGAGAAGCTCATACAAGCGACGAGAGAAAAAGAAAAACAAGCCATCGCTTACAGGAAATCTCAAGTATCTAATGTTATTTTTATCATACTAAGTATCGTTCTTTTATTGGGCGTGTACGCTATTTATAAAAAAAATAAACAGCTTAAGATTGCTAAAGAAAGAGCAGAAGCTTTATCTAATGTCAAAAGTAAATTCTATTCAGAGATTAGCCATGAGTTACGTACGCCACTATATGCCGTTATCGAACTTTCTAGATTACTGTTAAAAGAGAATGTCAATAGTAGTCATAAAGAATACCTGGAGTCCCTCAATTTTTCTGGTAACCACCTGTTATCCCTGATTAATAATGTCCTCCAATTAAATAAAGTAGAATCAGGAATGATGACACTAGAATTCTTAGAATTTAGGCCTAAGATTTTAATTCTGAATATTGTAGAGAGCTTAGAATATGCGATCAGACATAGTAACAACAGGGTCCAACTAGCCTATGATGTCAATATACCAGAAGTACTAGTAGGAGATTCTTTAAAACTCTCACAAGTGCTTATTAATCTCATCTCTAATGCGATTAAATTTACCAATGATGGTATGATTAGAATTACCACAAAGTTGCTAGAGCAACAAGAAGATGAGGTAACGGTTTATTTTGCGGTGAAAGATAGTGGTATTGGGATTTCTAAAGAGAATCAAACAAAGATTTTTGAAGAATTTTATCAGGAGCATGATCCGTCAGAAAAGTCTTTTAAAGGCAGCGGACTAGGGCTTTCTATCGTAAAAATGACGTTAGATGCTATGGGAAGCTCTATCGAGATTGAGAGTGCCAAAGGGCAAGGAGCTACGTTTAGTTTTGTTTTAAAACTATCTACGAGTACCAAACCCATGATCAAAGAAGAAGATCTGATAGATCTGTCACAAGACCTACGTCAAAAGAAAATATTGGTGGTCGATGATAATAAAATTAATTTACTAGTCACTAAGAAAATTTTAGATCAGTATTATATTGATGCAGAAGTGGTAGATTCTGGGACCAAAGCGATTGCACTTTTAAAAGAGAATCAATACGACTGTATTCTTATGGATATTCATATGCCAGAATTAGATGGATATGAAACCACAGAAAAAATCCGCGAAAATGGAGATCAGACGCCTATTATTGCATTGACAGCTACATCTACCGAAGAGGTAGAGCGTAAAATACGTGGGCGAAAGATGAATGGGTATATCTTAAAACCATTTATCACTGCAGATTTCATTCAGAAAATTCATGATGCTGTCATGCAAGGGCAAGAAGAATTTTAATCTAATTTCACATTTTTATTAGTGAAACATTGTTTTGTGAAGTCTGAAACACGCATTCAAAATAGGTAGTTGAACCTGCCTATGCCGGCAGGCAGGCTAATCCCGCTGTTTACTGAATCTTGCACTGAATTCATTTCAGAGTCGTTTCAGTATCTAGTGGAATCTATGATGTAATACCTCGACCCTTAAGTCAATTTTCAGGGCACAGGGCTTGCTCAGGGGTTAATACCTTTTAGTGTGCTATTTTTTGGGACGTGCATTAAACATACCTACATGCAAGAATGTACCTATCTTACGCGCTCTATTTTTTAAAGTAGCTGCTTTCTCTCCCACAAACAAATCATCAATGGTTTGTATCCAGTAATTTAACCAAATCCCAAAATGCTGTTCATTAATCGCGTATCCTTCGATGGCATCTACTTCTTGATGTTTATGCAAAGGATTGCCTTTAAATTTTTTAGAAAAAAAGAGTTGCGCTTCCCAAAAATCAGTGAGGTGTACCAAATGTGCTTCCCAATCATGAATATGACGATTAAAGATAGGAGCGAGGTACACATCTTTGCGTATGTGGGTGTAAAAAGAAGTGACAAGAAGCGCGATATCGGCTCTATCGGTAATTTCTTTTTTCATAAGGACAGCAAGATACCTACAATCTTCTAGATATGTTTCAACAATTCAAACACTTTTCTAGGTATGTTGGGTACGCTTTCGCGAAAGCGTGTAAACAACTAACTATTCAAGTGTCGTGTGTAGCACTCCAATATTTCCTTTTTTATTGATGGTGGTGGCTTTTACTCTTAACGGCATGTTCTCTGAAGAAATGGGTAGTTTAATGATCGCTTCTCCATTTTCATCAGTTTCTACTGAAGGATTCCAGTACACCACAGGATCATTTTTTTGTTCTTTTTTGGAAAGACTTTTTTGATACTCTTCAAAAGAAATAGAAGGTTCATATCCTTGAAAATCTAATTGTGCTTTCTTTCTTGAGATGCTTTCACCTGACGCAAATCTTGTATAGACGACAATGACTCCTCCAGCACCTCTAGCGCCATACATAGCAGCGTCTGTGCCCAATAATAATTCAATTCTTTCTACATCTGAGCTACTTACCATGTCAACTAACGGACGCAACGATGATGTACTTGGGCCTGATAAGGCTCCTCCAATAGTGCTATTGTTTGTTTGTAATAATGGAATTCCATCTATCACATAAAGTACAGGGCCTCCAGAAGAAGAAGTAATCGTTATAGACTGTGCTGCATTTAAATCACCAATTCCAGAAACCTGTACACCAGGTAATGCAGATAGCATTTCTGCAATACTTTTTGGTCGCTCAGGATCTTGGTATTTAATGCGACTATTAGGAGGTTTTACACCATAGAGCGAAGGTTTTTCTTCTTTTTTTGTTTTTTTTCCGCTTAGCGCAACTTCTTCTAGTAGTTCAGATTCCTCAGTATCGAAAGGTTTTTGAGTACGTATATTTATTTTGTCTTTTGTTTCTATACTCGTTTTTTTCCCTTTTTTTACTGTTTTTGTGGGATCTTGACTGAATTCTTGGATAGGCTCTAGGGTAACGAGTCTAGACTTTGTGTCTTCTCCTTGGGTTCTGAAAACAATGTTGGTTTCTCCATCAATCTGAAGATTTTTTAATCGTAAAATTCCATCAGTATCCGTTGTTGCTTCTTTTACCCGGACTTCGTCTTGATTGGTAAACATCACTTGAATGGTTGTGTTTTCCAATAGATTATTGTTAAGATCGTATGCATAGCCTGTAATTTCCAGCCCTTTCTGTATAGGAAATATAACGTTCTCCTGATCTTTCATCGTTTTTTCAGTGCTATACAAGTTATTTTTTGATGAAGTAAGCACATACATATCCTGTAAAAAACGACGGTTTCTATCATTGGTTATTGGATCTGACTGCGATTCAAGAGTGTTGAGAAGATCTGTGTTTTTAAATGCTATTGGAGTGCTTCCTTCTTGAATCACACTTAACGCTACTTGTGTTTTAACAGGTTTATTGTTTTGGTCTGTGACTTTTATTTTATACATCATCTCCTCACTCGTTGAGGTGATTTGATTCCACGTGATTTGTAATGGGGAGCCATCTATCCATATAGGTCTATTCACTAGTTGTGTTCCTTCCTGATCTATCAGTTGTAGTTCCAACATTCCCTTGGGTATTTTTTCTTTATCTAGTTTTATGATAGCGCTATTGTTGCTAAAAGAAACATTCTTTTCAAAATAAGGGATCCCTCGTAATGTTCCGATAAGTTTGAGTGGTGTTTTTACACTTTTTTCAGAGCGTATCACCTGTATATTTGCTATTGATGGCTCTATATTATTGATTTGGATAAGATACCCTTCGTCTTGACTTTCTGGGAAAGGGTATGAGGTGTTGTCTTTTAATGTTAGAAAGTAACTCTGATCTTTTTCAGGCTCTACAAAAGCGATTCCTATATCAGAACCATAGGCTTTTACTTTGGTAATAGCCTTCCCCTGTGCATCTGTGATGGTGCCAATAAACCCATCCTTACTTACAAGTTGTGATGGTATTTGAAATACTATTTTATTTTTATAATGCTGTAAAAAAGCACCTCCTTCTGGACGGATGGTGACACGATTTTCAGTAGCTATTTGGGTATCTGTAGAGGGGCCTATCTGAATTTGTTTTTGGGTGAATGCAATGTCACTAAAGTTTTTCATCCATTGGGTGTAGGCCTTTACGGTGTATGCCCCTTTTTTGGTTCTTTTGGGAAGTTTTATATTTCCCGTCACCATTCCATTATCGATTTTATGGAATTGTTTTTTGATGGTAGTCCCTTCATCATCTTGAAGTTCGATATGTAATACATTGCTATTACTGTATCTATTTTGTAAAGGTCCCGTTAAGAGATAGGCTTTGAAAAATAACTGATCATTGCTGATTTGTTCATTGGCTAATTGCAATACAATATGTTCCCGCATGGCAGTCAAAGAATCTATTTCAGGAATTTGTAGATAGCGTGGAATTTCTGGGATATTGGGCCCTTTTTGAGTTGTATTTTGAGAAAAACTCTGAAAAGAAAGAGAGAGACAAATACAGATAATAATACAGTGTAAACGATTGGTTTTCATCATAGCAGTGAAGAATTAAGAATTTATAAATCCTTTTATAATCTACTATAAAGATACGCTCGGAATTTATTTTTTTTATTCTTATTTAGAATGATTTAACATAATCTATCGTTTTTTTAAGCTATTCAAAATCTATGGGTTAGAGGTGTATGTTACAATAGCGAATGTTGCACATTGTCTTTATAGGATTTGTCTTGTCAGGGTTCGCTTTCGCGAAAGCGTATAAAGAAATATCGTGTTTTAGACAGTGATGCTTAATGCTCATTACCAAATATCTGTGATGTATAAAACCATGCCTGTTTTTTCTTCGATGCGAAGTAATGCGTCTCTTACCGCTATAGATCGTATATGAATTTGAGCTCTCAACACATCGGTTTTAGATCGGTTTTCTGGAGACGGGGTGTTTAAAATCCCGTAAGTAGCTTTTGAAGGGTCATTTGTACAGGTGCGATACCAATCATCAATAATGGCAAATTGATAGGGGGAGAGTTGTCCGTTTTTTAGCGCTTTTTTAAGCGTAGGAAGTAGGCTAGGGTAAAGAGTGTCATTTTTGTTATAAACCGTCGATATGGAATTATGATGACTCAATATGGTGGCCATCCAATCGCCTGTACCTATCAATCGCTCTCCTGGATATCCATATCTAGAAAGAATTTCAGAGAGTTGTGCTATTTGTTGCTCGCTGTGCGGTGCAAACTTTTTTTCAGCATACCTGTCTTGGGCTTTGGAACTGAATCTAAAAAGGGCTTTCATCGCTTTCCATTGATCTTTAGAATACATTTTCTTGACCTGTTGTCGCACGGAAGTTTCTAGCGAATTTTCATAGCACATTCTAAGTGAAGGGTACTGTTGTTTTATAGCCTTCCAATCTTTTTTGGTAAGGTATTGCTTCAAGAGGGTATTTTTCTTTATAGATTTTAATGTCCATCCTGCTTGTATAGCTGATTTGAGATAAGCGAGTGTTTTTGTTTTATCCCCTGTATAGGCTGCAAGTTGTGTGGCTATTTGATACTCTCTTAAAAATACAAAGTCGTAGTTGGTGCATAATTGATCATATAGTAAGAGAGCCTCTGTATAGTTTTCAGAGGCAATATGCTGCTCGGCTTGTACTACTTTTAGATGGTATGCTTTATACTCTTTTTGAGGTGTAGCGCTCAGGGCTTCCAATGAAAAAAAGGAAAGGATATAAAAGAGGTATAGCGCCTTCATAACGTATCTGTTTTAGATATGATAGCACGAAAGTACTTTTTTAAGAACGCTTAAAAAGCAATGTTTTGTTAAAAATATATTCGCTACGAGACGCTTATTTTACATAGTATGACTATTCCATGCGTAAAATGGATAAGCAAATGGCAATACCTTGTCTCATGTTTCCTATTCTGATATTTTCATTAGGGCTGTGCTGGTTGTTGTCCATATTAACCGTAGGAACAATCACTGTGGGTACGTCTAAGGCATTAATAAGGGGTACAATAGGGACTGTGCCTCCCATCAATCGTATCATAATAGGGTCTTGGTTAAAATCTTCTATAAACTGGTTTCTTACTTTTTTTCCAAAATCAGAATCTGGGCTGGTTCTAAAAGCATTGACGCTGTGAAGTCCTGTAAACTTCACAATCTTAGGGTATGTTTGTCGTTCGGCATCTGTTGGGTCTCTATCAATCACATAATAGCCTTGTTGTTCTATATGCTTTTTTATTTTTTGTAACTGTGGCAATCCTTCTGTTTCTGGAACAAGTCTCACATCTATACTTGCCGTTGCATATTCTGGGATCACTGTTTTTAGTCCTTTTCCTTTCCAAGAGGTTCCTATCTGCCTGACATTTAAAGAAGGATATTGTAGTGATTCTTGGTAGTTTCTCCCTACCTTTTCAGAGGCGTAAATACCTAATTCTTTATTCAATTCATTGGCATCATAAGGAACTGATTCTAAAATTTCAAAAACCGAAGGAGTTACCTCAATACCTTTATAATAATCTTGAATTAACACCTTACCACCTTCATCTTTCATACTCGATACTAGGTTTGCTAGGCTAAAAACAGGATTTGGCGCATAATTTCCGTAGTGACCGCTATGTTGTGGTACTCTGGCGCCATAGGTAGTAATCTCGCAGGTGGCAATTCCTCTACATCCAAAAGCAATTGTGGGTTTATTGGAATTATGTGTTGGTCCATCCATCACAATAAAGTAATCGGATGCATATCGCTCTTTATATATATCTAACGTAGATAATAATGCCGTAGATTCATATTCTTCTTCTGGGTCAAAGATGACTTTGATATTAAATTTTGGTGCGTTGTTTTTATCTTTAAGAATGTTAAGCGCAGACAAAAGCATGATGATAGGTGCTTTATCATCGGCAGCAGAGCGAGCAAAAATGCGCCACTCGTCATTAATTTCTCCATTCAATTGACTCCAGTCTATCTTTTTCCATTTACCGTCTTTGGTCTTTTCCTTTAAGACAGGGTCAAAAGGATGCTCTTGATCCCATGCCTCTGGGTTAACAGGTTGTCCGTCTATATGAAAATAGAACAGCACTGTTTTATAACTAGGATCATATTCCTTTTCTGCGATTAAGATGGGAAGTGTTGATGTCTCCAGAAATGTCGTTTTGAAATCTAAGGCATCATATTTCTTAGCAGCCCATTGTATATTTTGAAGCATCACTTCCTTATTTTCTGGAAGATTAGGAATGCTTAGAAATTCTTTGTGAAGCAATAGAGTGTTTTTAAAACTATCGTTGATAATCGCATCATCGTTGGTTTGTCCTTGGATTAAAAATGGAATAAAAAGGAGGAAATATAAGTATGTTATTTTCATAATAGATGGTGTCACTTTGAGATGTTTGATAGGTAAATGGGAGTTCATTTTTTAACTTTTCTGACTGTAGGTATGGGAAACAATAATACTAAAAATACTTAGAATATGTATAGATATATTTTATAAATGTTATGAGTGAAACTATAAAGATAATAAGACTCAATACGTTCTTTTTTAAAACTTTAATAGGACATAAATGTACAGAATATTTATGGGAATGAGATGCTTTTTTTTGATTGTTACGAATTGATGTTATGACAAAAAGAATGTTTTAACAGGTGTTTTTTTTCGCTTAAAGCGAAAGAAAAATAAAGAAGATAAGAAATCATGTGTGCTTGTATTTGATGTAAACAGTAGATAGATTCCAAAAGCAAACCCTTGGATTCATTACAAATCCAAGGGTTTATTTTTGTGTGTGATATACGTACATTAAGATTTCACAGGCACCACCACATTACTTGTGGTATGTGGGAAAGTAATTACTTTGGTTCCCGTAGTGGTTGATGACGATAAGGTCATAGACATTCCTATGTTTTGATAATACATTAATGCCATTTCAGGAGTCCCTGGATTTAATAGCCAGATTTCCGTATCATACGAATTTACCGCTGCATGCTTTGTTTCAAATGAAATATTTGTAATTGCTGGAGCAGGTGCAGATACTTTAAAATGGATATAATTTTTAGGAGGATTAGCTTTCAAATAATTAACTAACTTAATATTGGTATTAATGTTTGCATTTGTTTCAACACCATCTTTAATGACTGAAGCACCGTATTTACTAGCACCGTAGGGTGCTCCTTCAAAGTTAGGGATCGCATTTAATTGCGGAATAGATGGAACGCCATCGATTGTAGAAAGTTTTGGTGTGCCTGGATTATCTGGTGAGACAATAGGAGGTGGGTTTACAGGAAATTCAGCAGCAGGCGTTACTTTTCCAGTCGCTAAAATTGAATTCCCATGTGGAACAGACATTTGCTTTACAATCGTTGTATTTGGATCTTGTACGGGCAAAGAAGTGACACCATCAGGAAGTGGCACTGGTGCTGAACCATCTGGAGGAAATGCTCCAGAGAATTGACGATCTACATCTAAAAATAACCAAGAACCATTTTCAGCATGAACCAACGTATATTCTGCACTTGGTGGTACAGGAAACATCCCTCCAGACGAAGGAGAGAAATAGACTCTTTGCTCATAAAAAAGCGTGTTTGCTACTTGGGTAAAACCGCTTCCACGATTTGGAGCTGTACCAGGAATCTCAGCAAAGCTAATTTCTTCTAAATAAGGGAAGTTTTTAAGAATAAACCCGTCGTGAACATCATCTTGTGGTAATGGCATGGTATTCCAACTGAATTCACCGTCTGGAACGCTATTCCAGGTACCTACTAAATGGATTAATTGACCTAACCCATTTTTAACAGGTTGTCCCACAGCGGGTGTTTCGGGAGTGGTAACAAGAGGATCGGTGGTTTTAGGAATTGGATTTGACATAATAGTGTGTATTAGGTTACTAATTTTTTTGAATGATTAAAACTTTAAGTGCTATTTCTAGAGACCGTTAATGCATCTACATGATGTTATGATGCACAGTTAGGAGTAGGATTTGGACATCCATGAAATTCTTCATTTATCTTTTTCAAGTCAAACTTAGCTAAAACTAAATCGGTAGATCGTAAGGATCCATTGACCCAACCTTGCATATCTGACCAAGCTTCATTACAGGTGTAAATATCTTCACCATCAATGGGTTTGATCATCCTATGAGTGACCTTTCTGTCATCTGTGTTTAATCCCCATTGGTGATACGCATATCCAAAATTATCTTCGCCATCCCAGTTACGATAACTTGTCATCACAGGTTGCGGTACTACATGTGTTTTAAATAATTGTTTGAATTGCTTTATCGCTTCATCTACCACAGCCTGTGAAGCAGGAAATAACACTTGAGGTTCTTTTTCACTTTGTTCTTTTTGACGTTTAGATGTAAACAAGGGGCGTACATTTTGTAGCCCTTGCCAATAGTTAGTATTATTATAATCACAATAGATAGTCAGTGCCGCAGGGTTTTTATCTGATGGGCCATCTACGGGATAGAATGGGTACACCGCATTGATAGGCAGATCTGTAAATGAGGGGCCAAAATCTATTGCTGGTTGTCCCGTATCTCCATCACGCCACCATGGCTTTTCAAAGTATAAGTTGATCTTTAGTAAACGCATGTTTACGATAGAATGAACATCTTCCCAAATTTGTTTGGCATTCTTTGCATCTCTAAAAACAGGGGAATCAACAAACAATCGTTGCATGGCATTACTCGCAATAGCTAGAATAACTTTGTCTCCTTTGATTTTTTCAGTTTTACTCTCAAAAGGGAAGTTCTCATCATTAGATTTTGTTTTACTAATTTCTAATTGATACCCGTCATCTTTGGATTTTGAAATACTATTCACATTTACAGTAAGATGTATTTCACCTCCCATTTTTTTAACCTCGTCTCTTAAGGTATCCGTGAGGGTGCTAAATCCATATTTGAACGTATGGTAATGTGGATTTTTCGGGAAATCTTCTAGGATTTGCCATGCTTCTCCCGCACTTACGGTAGATAAAAACGGTGCTTGAAAGCCTACGGTGTCAACCATCATTTTAAGGCACTCTTCCGAGTAGCCCATATCGCTAAACAGCCCACCCATTTGCCATTGGTTAAGAGGGGTTCCATTCCATGTATAATCTAAGCGGAATTCTTGCCAAAACTCAGGCGTTGGATTATCTGGGGCTTTATCTACGCCATTGGCTTTTAAAATTCGGTTGTATATAACGGCTAGAATCGTCCCAGGACTTTGATTCTGCTCTGCCGGTGCTAGGTTATATAACTCGCCCCAAATCGCATTGTTATTGGCGGCTGCTTCCTCTGCGGTAAAACTTTTTCCTCGCACAAAAAAACGGTTGGTCGTCATCGGGAAATCTACAATTTCATCACACAGTTGTAATCCATAAAACAGGGACATCAGCTCCGTCATTTCGTAGGTAAAACGCATCCCACCTTCCTCATCTCTCACATCTACTATTTCTCCGTTCTGGCTCTTTAATTTTATGAGGTCGGTGTCTAGTCTACCGCCTGTTCTGTTTAATCTTTCTAGAATCGTAATTTTACGTTTTGGTTCTTGTCTAAGGAGACGCCATGCGGCATATAAACCTGAGACACCAGCTCCAACAATAATGATATCTGATTTTTTTGCAATGTTTTTCATAAAGGGATTTCTTTGGTTAGTATAAGGGTGTATTCAATACTACTTTTTGGCATTTTTACCCATAGCATTCAACAAATGGATTGCAAAGTACTGTTTGTTCCTGAGTTTTTTTTACGTAGATATACTTGGTTCTTAAAACAATGGATTTTCATTTCATAACGAAATTCAATTGTTTTAAAAAATGAGATAGTGTAGTTACTATTTTTACTTTTATGATAGAGTTTTTTGAAAATCACTGTACTCTATCTATCATTGACATTGTATTTAGGAGACAATGTGCAATAATTAATGGCCATAAGTTCCGCCCAAATTTAACGTATCCTATTCCCATAACTAAGCCAATGAGTCCAACTGTAATTGATCTTTCTGATATATCATTTGAGTGTCTGAATCCAAAGATTACTGCTTGTAAAAGCACTGCAAGAATTGTTGCTATGTTAGTTTTTGAGAATAGTTTCTCAAACCAATTTATTAAAAACCCTCTGTCTAGTAGTTCCTCTAGCATAGACTCCAATAGTACTGCTGGCATGATTGCAAGAAAAAGCAACCAGTTTCCTTTTAAATCTCCAAATTTAGTAGCAGAATTTTCAACATAGTGATCGGTTTCTAATGAAAATGGTAAAAGGTCTTTTGTGATTTCAAATACCAGTATGGATAGTACTGTTGCTATTAAAATGCCAATGGAAATCAGTAACGTCTTTTTAATACTTTTGGGTTTACGTAGCCCAAGGTCTTTCCACGTAATATGGCGAACTCTCATTCTCCATGTGGCAATGAGTAAGGTTGAGAATGACCAGAAGAGCCCATTTATTATAAAACCAACTGATGGAAAGTATAGTTCCCTTATAAGGAACATGACAGATAGATAGATCATTAGATCGAATAAAAATCCCTTATGATTTACTGGTTTTATAAATTCATCGGGGATTTCCTTATGTTCTTTGGTCATATTATTGCCTTTCTATGATGGATAGGTATGTGACGGTATTATAAATAAATGGTTACAGATGTAAGACTTTAAAATTTTAATGTAAGTAGTGACCGCTTTCGCGAAAGCGTATAAAAGAAATATTATGAGTGAGCACCTATTTTGTAGTAAGTATATAAGCCTATTTTAATTCACCCAATCAAAAGCGCTTATGGTGATGCCTTCAAAACAATCATCAGCGCAATTATTTGGAAAAAAACCGCACAAGGTCATCAAACCATTGGTGGCCGTTTGGAAGTAGATGGTGTTTTCATTTTCATCGACCACTAAATAATCAGCTGCACAGGTGGTGTATAGTTGGTCAATCGTCAATGGAGTGGCACCTTTTTGATTACTTCCAAGCTGAGAACCTGTTTCGGTAAAGGAATCAATGATGTCTCTTTCGCCTGTCATTTGATCGGTACTGAATTCTTGATAAATTCGGCTAGTCACGACGTTATTGGTAACTGTAAGTTCAGTAATGCTGCCAAAGCCCGTAAAGGAAATAAATGTAGTTTGATAGCTATATGAATTCCCATTGTTGGTTTTTAATGCATTCCATGCATCGATACTCTCTGTGTATGAGCGTCCATCTTGACCCTCTAAAGTGGTTAATGCAGACAATTGATTTTCGGGAGCGTCATCATTGCTTTCACAAGAAAAAATGAGGAAGAACGCTGCTATGTATAGTATTTTTTTCATTTTATTTCTTAAGGGGTACATTTTAATGTACAAAGGTCAATATACCACTAAAGTACTAAAATACAGGGTACGGTTCTTGTCTTGGATCGTTTTTAATCCTTCATACAATTATTGATTCCCAAAAAATGGATGGTCTCCCCAAAGGAGTTGAAGCGCTTCATCGCTTCCTGGTTCTACGTTTAATTCCGTTCTACAAAGTTGAATGGTCTCAGTCATTTTATTCTTTATGGGGGTATATTCTTGAATCTCTTTATCTTCAAAAACTACTTTGGCTCCTAGATTTGTAAAGGCATCAAACACTTTTTTGACGAGTACGGCATCGGCTACGTTGTTATTTAGCACGGTATATTCCATAAGAATGGAATCAAAAGGGGCATCAGCATCATGATACTGAGCTTTGCCATTTTTCAGAGGGATCATCCATATCGCAACAGCATCTCCCATTGTATTTTCATTTTTAATTCCAAAATATTGATCATCAAGGAATGAAATTTTTAAAGGGCTTAGTTTTTCAAACTGTCTGTTTTTTTGGGGAATGTCTGAACTCTCAACGCCCGTCATTAAAAATAGTTCTTCGAATGAGGGTTTAGGTTCATTGAAATGAAAAAAGACTACAATTTCTTCATAAGCTTTGCTTTCTTTTTTTACGATAGCCTGATCTGTTACTTCTATTTTTGTGTTGTTTTGTTGGCAGCCTAAAAGGATTATTAGAAGGATAAGTACGTGTAAGTATCTCATTGTAAATTTGGAATTAAATAGTTTTAGTGTTTATATAAAGCAAGCATTTGGGTCGCATATCGTGTTCCAAGTTCTCGATATCCTGCTGCGTCAAAATGGGCATTGTCTTGTGCTGTACAACCACTTGATGAAATCACATAGGCATTAGGGAGCACGTTGGGTAGGGTATTGATAATAGGGTTCATGCGATCACAACAACTATCAGGAATAGAGACCAACTCCCCCGCTAGCAACGGAATTGAATTTGCAGCTAATGAAAGATCTGCTAGGAGATTATCATAAATCTTTTTGACATATGTGGGCCATTGATCATCGCCTGTATTGGTCTCTCCTTGGTGCAATAGAATCCCTTTAATAACGCCATCTTGTTGTGCTAGTTTTGCGAGTTGTATGAGGTGAGCATAGGGATTTCCCCCGTAGGCTTTTACTTTATCTGTAAACCAATCTTCTGTGTAGGTCGAATCGTGGGCAGTGTATAAATCTTTATCAAATAATCGGATGTCACATCCACCTACTGCCACATTAATAACCCCCACTTTAATACTGTCAGGAAGTTTTTTAACGAGCGTTTTCCCAAAATAATCAGCAGGGGAGAGGCCTGATCCGCATTGTGATAAAGGCGGTATGGCAGCATACCAGGTTTGTTTTTTTCTTTCTAAACCTGGGCAATCTAGTGATTGTAATACCTTAAAGCGAGGCGTTATGATACGGTCTTGTTCTTCTATAACGCCTTGACCCTCCATGTTAGATTGCCCAAAACAAAGGTAGATGTGAAAATTCGGATCCTGGGCAACTACATTTATAGTACATAAAAAGAGTCCTATAAGTGCTAGGTATTTTAGGGTGAGGGGCATTTTTTTCATTGTCTTAGTTTACTGTATCTATGTTCATCATAGATGTGGTCATTCTTGCAAATCGCTTTTTTAAATACGGCTTCTTTCTTATAGGCACTCTTCTCTAGTGCTTTCATAGAGGCAGTATTATATTCAAATACACCTGCATAAATTCTAATAAGGTCGAGTTCGTCAAATCCATAGGTAGTTATTAAACTAATAGCTTCGGTGGCGATTCCTTTTCCCCAATAGGGTTCTCCTATCCAATACCCAATTTCAGCGGATTTTCTATACACATCATTTTGTACACTTAAACCAATGACGCCGCAAAGCTCCCCTTTATATTCAATTCCAAAATTTTGTATCGGATGTTCCCTTTTGGTTAAGTTGATGAAACTTTCGGCATCTTTTTCATGATAAGGATAGGGGATATAGTCTCTCAAATTATCCCATATCTTTTTGTTATTAGCAAGCTTTGCTAATTGAGATGTATCGTTTCCATCGAGCGGTCTTATGTTAATTTTTGAGTGACTCACTTTTTTTTGTTTTTACATAGTATATACCATCCCCTAAATTACCGAAAAAACATATAAAACCAACGGGGCTTTTGGGTTTCTTATTCATTTGATTTCTTTGTAAATGAATAAACGTCTTGCATGGTGCGCTATTTCGATACGCTCAGGTTTCGCGAAAGCTGCCTTCCTGTAGGCAAGGAGCGTATAAAGAAATACAGAAATGCAGAAAGCGTTACAAAGGCATATTTTTTTGCAATGTTGCTAGCAAACCACTGCCATGGATTTTGTTTTTTTATGTCTATTTACATTTTACTACCTTTAAAGGATGACCGAAAATTATAGAAACCCTTTTTTAGTTTATATATTTACAATGATAGGTGCCAGAATACGTTTTGGTTTCTTTTATGTTTTGTCTGTTATACGCGGTAATAAAACCAGAAGTTTCCCATCATTCACAGAAGGGTTTAACCAAATCGTTTATAATATTGTTTTAACCTTTTTGGTGATGATGATTATTTTCTTCGGGTTTATTTTCTATATGGTAGACGCTAGATTGAACGCTTAGGTGAAGAACTATAGGTTGCTATACAACCGAAATTTTTTAAGCAACATTTACATTAAATAAATATCCAACGAGTGCCGTGAGTCCCATGGCAATCGTACCCCAGAAAGTGATTCGGAGGATGGCTTTTCCGATACTAGCGCCCCCAGTCTTAGCAGATAATGCACCTAAAATCATCAAAAAGAAGATGCCAAAGCCATATAAAGCATATTCCATCGTTTTCAGTGGAAGAAAAAGGGTGACTAGAAAAGGGAGCAATCCTCCTACGGTAAAGGCTGCGCCAGAAGCAAATGCAGCTTGCATGGGTTTTGCTTGGCTTATCTCATTAATCCCCAATTCGTCTCTCACATGGGCACCTAACGCATCATGCTCGGTTAACTCTTGAGCTACGGTAAGTGCGGTTTCTTTTTTTAGACCTCTACGTTCATAAATATCTGCAAGACGTTGCAATTCAATTTCGGGCATTTCTTCGAGTTCTTGTCTTTCACGCTCGATATCGGCTTTTTCTATGTCTGTTTGCGAACTCACAGACACATATTCTCCCGCTGCCATGGATAAGGCACCAGCGACCAGCCCAGCCAAGGTAGCTAAAACAACCGGTTCTCGCATATCACTAGCCGCAGCGACTCCAATAGCAATACTCGCGGTAGATAAAATCCCATCGTTTGCGCCTAACACAGCCGCTCTTAACCAATTACTCCTGTGGATATAATGATTGTCTAAATACTCTTCTAAGGGATCAGTTTGTGCTTCCATTTGTTGTTTTTTAATCGGAGATCATCCGTTATACGCGTAGTTTTTGGACAGCGTCTATCGTAAAGTTACACTATTAGTTTTAGTATTTTAATGACTTTTAGCACGTTTCTTTACTTTTCTACTTAGAATTGACATGGTTTTAATTAAAAAAAAGCCATTTCATAACGAAATGGCTTTTTCTAGGGAATATGTAGTATGATGTATTGTATAAACGATTAGATACCTTCTACCATTAAACGCGTATCTGGTAAGTTGGCTAAACGTGCAATTTCTACACCTGGTTCTGCCATACGGCTGATCACATTAATAGCTGCTGCGATGGCGCCTTCTTGCCAGCCGGGTAGTGATGAAATTTGATCTCCCACGATAAAAAAGCAAGGATCGCTATGGGTACCTGTTTTGGCATCATAAACTCCAGAACCTTGTGAAATGGCATTGAATTGATCTGTGGCATAGGTAGCGTCACCTACGGCTTGCCAATACGCCCAACCGCCTTTGATATATGGCATGTTTTGCCAAGCTATTGCTAGTCCGTCTTCTAAGCCTTTTCCAAACGCACTGCCAAATTTACTTGCATCTGCTCTGGCTTTATCCAATCTTTTTTTGATGGGTAATGTACCCCACTCATGAGCTATTTTGTCAAAATTATAGGCTCCGGTGAGTACTCCTTTTTCATCTTGATATCCTGTAGACGGATACCAAATTTGTTGAATTTCATTATCCGTCCATGAGATTCCTCCAAAAATAGGCACGACGCCAATTTCAGATGTTTTTACAGGGTCAGAACCTATGTGACTCCCTTGCCATAAATGTCTATTGGCTTGCCAGCCGACTTTGGTCGTATCTGCTAAAAAGCGCGGGACATACCCATCTTTTCTTTTTTTATAGCCTGGTGCCAAGGTTGGTTTAAATTGAGCGATATACACCGCTTGAAGGGCTTTTTTAAATGGCGCTTCCAAACCGTTATCATTTTTATTTAGGAGGTTGTCTGAAAGAATATCTTTTAAAAAAGGCATGGCAAGATTACATACGCAGTAGTCTGCTTCATATACAATGAGCTCTTCGGTACCCACTTGACTCACACTAATTTTAAACTTTTTCTTATGCTCAGACCACGCTATTTTTTTTACGGGACTGTTTAAATGAATATTTCCGCCTAATGCAGCGACTTGTTGTGCAAAAGCATGTTGCACTTGATCCATACCGCCAACGGGTTGGAATAGGGTGGGTTGCCATAAAAAATCTGAAGGTTGGTAGAACTTTGTGCCTTCCCAAAATTTGGAGGCTAATAGATTATCAAAACTTAATGCATTAGCAACAACGCCTGCGGCAACGCCAGGTAATACCTTATATCCAGCTCGTGTTTTTCCATCTTCAAATCCTGGAGATCCTGCTGAGGCTTGATAGTTCCCGTTAATATCTAATTCTCCAAAACTGATCATTAAACTTTCTAGTTCCTCTACACGTTTGTCAAGATCTTTTGCAGGAATCTTCATGTCTTTATGACTTAGTAATTCTTTTGCTTGGCTATATACCATCTGTGCTAACCAGCCTCGTGTATTATGATCTAACTGACGATACACCATAGCCTTTCCTCCAAAACTACTGTCTTTTTGAACTAAATTAGATTCTGAGTTCATGACATACACCTCAACATCTACAGAGAATTTTTTTAAGTAACTCAAGAGACGTTTATGACTACTAGGGATACGCCCAGGGCCTGCATTCAGATACGGCTCTGAGTCTCCTACGGGTCTTTTAAAACGGACAACCTGCGGTTCGCCAGGTTCTGAACCCGTTAATTTACTGTTTGCATCTTCTGTTAAAATATCACCAGTGCGTAGACTTAAACAGCGCCCTCCTGTTCGGTTTTGGGCTTCTAGTACCGTTACTTTTGCGCCTGATTTTTGCGCCAGTAGTTCATATGCTGTTGTAAGTCCGCCAACACCGGAACCTACAATAATGACATCTTTTCCTTTAAGTTGACCGGGCTTGAGTTTTATTGCTTGGTCTGTTATTTGTTTTTGTTGACGAGTGGCTTCTGCGAGTGCAGCAAAAGCAGCTGCTCTTGGATGATCTTGTAGAAACTCCTTACGGCTTTTATATTGTGACATAGGATAGGTTGTTTTATAGTTGCCTAAACTTACAGAATAGATCGCTACAAACATCGAGGGTTTTCCCCTGTTTATTAGTGAAATGCTGTTTTGTAAAGTCTGAAAGACGCATTCAAAATAGTTAGTTGCACTAATTCCGCTTTTTAGCGGGATCTATGGTTCAATATTTTGATCCTTGAATCGATTTTCTGGGTTAGGGCTTGCCCTGGGGTTTAACATATTTTATTAACGTACATGACGTCAGTGTATTCCAATAAAAAAGCCGCATCGCGGCTTTTTATTTTATACTAGTCAGGTAACTTCACTATACTATGTCTAGTATAGACTCGTACAATGTACCTTAAGATTTATACGGATATCTGTCGGATTTAAATATAAACTTTTCCTCTGCATTTAAGAGTGTCATTAGTAAATAGTGAAAAGTAACAGAGTGTTTCTTTTTATTAGATTCTCCAAGAGCATGGCATGCTTCTTCCATAGCTTTATCCAACGCTGGAGTATCTGGTAATTCTAGCGTTCCCATTAAAAAATTTTCCTTTATTGCTTTTAGCTCTTTAGGGTCAGAACAGGCCACTAGCGAGCCATCTGCATCATAAATGCTAGGTCCTAAATACTTTGCTATTTCATCAAAAGTTTCTTCGTGATAATGCAATCCTAATTCTTTCATTTCTTTTTTAAACATTTCTGATATTTCTTCAAAATTTGCCATGGTAATTACTTTTTATTTTATTGATTGTTGGTTTTATAACTTTCTAAACGTACGGAATTGATGGCATTTAGAATCGAGGGTTTTCCCCTGTTTTATAGTTTATGCTGTAAAGTTATTACTAACAATAGTTTGGATGTATTATATGTAGAATGCTAAAGTTCTACAATGCTTTTAATTGTGAGTAGCTTCTATACATTACTTCGGCTATGGTTAGCACAGCTTTCGCGAAAGCGGACTCAAAAAAACCACATGTTTTGTTTTTAAAATAACATCGATCAATATATCGATACTCTATATGTGTAGCTCGTGAAAAAATGCAATTCTTTCAATTCTTTTTTCTTCTCATAGGAAAAACTTTGAAGAAGGTAAGGCTTCGCCATACCCATTCGATAGGGCCATAGGTAAAGTAACGTAGCCAGATTTTGCTTAGCCAAACCTGTACAATAATAAGAGTAATGGCCATTATAAGCGTGACTGTATTTGAAATTTCTCCTAAGAAACCAAATCCCCAGCCGTAGAGAAGCAGGGTCCCTATGATACTTTGTAGGATATAATTGGTTAATGCCATTCTTCCGTATGGGGCTAATTTGACAAGCCATTTTTCGGGTCGTACCTTGCGATACAACATCACAAAGAGTACTAAGTAGATGAGAGTCATGGATGCGTTATTTAAATCATATCCTGAAAGTCCAATCATTGCTAACCAGCTATTCATTTTTACTTCATCCCCCATAGTGATAAAGGCCCCGGCGGTGATTCCTAGTGAGACAACAAATAGGATAAGTGATCCGATGAGTACATTTTTAGTGAATTTTCGATCTTCTTGGAAGCGTTTAAAAAATCCTGAACGTCCTACGTACAAGCCAATCAAAAAGAAAGCAAATGTAAAATATCCTCTCCCGAAGAAGCCGTATTGGAAATTCATTTTATCAAGATGACCTTCCCAGCTATTGGTAACAAAGACGTCCCAAAGACTTCCATTTTTTATAGTATTATAGTACGCTGCGACATGCGTGTTTTCCATATCCATAGGATCCACCTCTAGAAATAGATGATCTCCTTGTGTGAAGTAAAAAATGATGTATCGTCCAAGTCCCAAAAATAAAAGGGCAGCAATGCCTAGTACCCATTTTGTACGTAGTCTAAAAAATGGGATCAGGAAGATTCCTAGCATGGCGTAAATAGTTAAGATATCACCTCTGTAGAATAGGCTGTGTAGATAGCCAATGAGGAGAAGCAATAGTAATCTCCATAGAAACCGCCCCCCAAAAGCGGTGCCTTTTTTGGCTCCATTATCCATTTGAATAAAGAAACTTAGCCCGAATAAAAAGGAAAATAACGCAAGAAACTTTCCTCTCATGAAAATACCAATAAAGCCCTCTATAATTTGATCAGATAATCCAACGCTGACAGCTTCTGCATGGCTTTGTGGTGCTCCAGCACCAAGGTATTGCTCTACCATGTGACAGATTAAGATCCCAGCTAATGCAAAGCCACGTAGGGCATCAATGATTTCAATTCTTGGTGATTTTGAAGAAGACATACTAGATAGATGATTTGATTGATGTGTTATTTTTTCCTCTTGCTTCTTGGCAGGAGTAAAAGGTGTTTTTGTAACATCCTTTGTGTGCTACATGATAAACATCAAAATTAGTGGTGTTTACGTAAGTCAAAGGATGATGTGTATTCCTTTTGTTTCGATTAAATATACAATGAATTTTGATGATACGTGAAAAGGGGGCGTTTTTAAAAGGAGGTATACGCTTTCGCGAAAGCTGTGCTGAACGTAGTTGAAGTAGCAGACTCAAAACGAATAGATATATTGAATAGGAAACGGTTTTGTCTGTGTTGTCCATAAAAAAACTCCAGAAGCTCTGGAGTTTTTTTAGAATTTCACAAGAAATATCAACCTTGTAAGATTCTTGGGTATGCAATCACTTTAGGGTTAGGAAAGTACTTCTTCTAACTCCCGTGTGTTTGCATGTTCAGCGGTTTTTTCTTTTTCAACTGTTGGATGTATAGCAGCATCCCATTTCATATTCTTTTGATATTTTGTAATATTATTTTCTTTTGTAGGGTCCATGACCATGAGATATATCCACTCATTATCTAAGAGTGTTTTAAGATGCTCATTGCGTTCAAGAATCTCCTGTATGCGCGTTATAGGTGCCTGTACTAGTACACTAAGGCGCAGTGGCTGGTGATACATTTCTTTATCTGCTTGGTTTACAGATTGTAGTGGAAGTCCCATTTTAAGGTCTCCTCCGTTCCCTTGTACGACACCAAATTTACCTGTGATGTTGTGTGTGATTTTTGTTCCCCCTCCAAAGGTGTCATTATCTACGGTAGAAAAATAGTAGTGGTTATTAATCCATTGTGTCACGACCATAGGACCTTGTAAGATGCCTTCAAGTGCTTTTCCTTGGGTGTCCATTTTCCAATCGTAAGAGTGAAGGAAGCAACGGCTCCCTAGGTGTACATTTTTAGTCAATTCTCTTGGTGCGATGATAAAGCCTGCGTTTTTTGCAAGCCCCCATTCTGGTCTCGTTTCTCCCCAGTTATTTGCTTTTTTTTCTGCCTTAGCAATACTATTGTTTGTTGTCCCTAGTCTTTCTTGTGTGGCTGTTTGTTGTGCTTTATTGAGGTCGACTTTTATTTTATAAAGTTGTTTGTGGTGTGTATCTGGAACCTCTGCATCAAAGATGGTAATTTCATCTGTGGTCGTGTTATGTTCTGCTCCTACAAATACAGTATTCGTAGGGATGACTAGTTGATGTTCTACAGCGAGTTCATGTCTTACTTCTGGTACGTTGGCTAGTTTAGCAAGCATACGGGCGTTATGTCTTCCTGGGCTTGCGGCACATGCGCCACAATCTAAGCTTGAGCCAAAAGGATTGTTGGCAGAATGACTTCCGTGTCCTACAAAGAGAACGATAGGAGCAAAGTTTTTCCAGCCTGTTAGATCAAAGGCAGATTTTACGATAGCCACTTTTTCAGCTAATGAAATTCCAGCATCGTCATGTGTATGTGTGTGTGCTACTTCGATTTTAGGTTGGTAAATAGCTTCGTGTGCGGTTGTATTTTTTGTTTTTAGTCGGTACGAATACCCCGGAGTGATGGTGCGTGCAAACGTTGCAAGTCCATAAAAAATACCTGATCCTTCTACATACCCAAAGGCAGAGGGCAACATATTCTTCATTCGTTTTAAGAAGTACTGCCAGAAGTTGTTTTCTCCTATTTTACGTTGGTGTGCCTCGTGTTTTTCATGTGTGTCCTGTTGTGGAGTTTCGCATACGTTATAAGCAGAAGACACAATAGGAGGGCATGACTTTCTTGTCAACCCATCTTCCATACTTGTGTAATCCATAGCGATCCCAAAGAAACCTGCGTATCCAAATGTTTCATAATTTCCTTTGGATTCTACATTTCTACGAATCAATTCCGATCGCGTATCAATACAAAAGACCATTTGTGCATCAGGAGTAGGTGTGTTGGCTTGTTCTTTAGAAGATTTTGATTGGCTTTCTAAGGTATGGATCAATTGGTTTTGCCAGCTTTTTTCCCAAGCCTTTAGCAAGATATATTGTAGTTGTGCTACAGTATCGTCTTTTTTAGTGCTTTCCTCTTTTGGGAGGAGTACCATTTTAAGATGTTGTGCTATGTATAAACGTACGGCGAGATAGTCTTCTAGCGTAATAGGATATTTTTGCTGCCAAAGTGAGTTAGATGTAGTTCTGTGATTGATATAGCCTGTCCATCCCGGTAAGGCTGCTAGATGAAATGTCAACAGCTTTGTAAGGTCTTCTTCTGCAATATTCTCTTCCAAAGACGCTATAACTTCTATGGCGGTTGCTGGGATGTCTTTACGGGCCTTAATATTTAGTTCGCTGTCATAAGGAGCTAAGTTTCTCCATGCATGGTAAAAGCCTTTTTCTTTCTCAGGCATATCCCACTCAGCAAGCCCTTCATCCATGAAGGCAGATAGCCACTTAACCATGATTCTATCGAGGTCGTGATAGGCATTTTTAGTGGTTTTGACAGTCTGTGCTTCTAAGATTGTAAGACATTCTTCTGGTGTGTGTGAAAAACCTTGCTCTTTTAAAAGCGTCTGTACTTGGTTTGCATCAATATCTCCTTGTTGCCATGCTTGTCTGTAGACCCATGCTTCTGGAAAAACACGTGCGTTGAGGAGTTCTTTAGCATGATTTACAGCCTTATCAAAAGGGAGTTTTTCATATCCTGATAATGGATTAGAGGTCACAAAGGAATATAAGGGCCACGTGGTTCCAATAACGTTGGATGCTTCTTGAATACTATGTTGAATGTGTTGCTTATTCATTATGCGTTGGATTTGAAGAATACGATGGATTTTTTATTAGGTTGTGAAAGGTTGAGTAACTTGACATAGAGCCAAGGAATTTTTCGGTAGACTCCGAGTTTCATAATAAAAAAACCGATTAAGAAAATGATTCCGAAAATGATCTGTACTATAGAGAGTGGTAAGGCAACCGCGACCATGGGCATATCTGCCATCATCAGGGTCACTCCATTATACAATAAGGCATAGATGCCTATTCCTGAAAAGAAAAGTACAGGGGGAAGTATGATTTTTCGCGAAAGCGAGAGTTTTTTTTCTTTTACAATATTATAGGTGACCTGTCCTACAGTAATAGCTACAATTAATGTTAAGAAGATACCGCTATCGAGTTCGGTTCCTTTACCGGTGAATAGGGCAAAAAGTCCAGCTCCTAAAACCCCGAAGATAAGCACCACTAAGGCTTGTAATGGTTTAATTCT
The DNA here is from genome assembly GCA_964351845.1 of uncultured Flavobacteriaceae bacterium. GTDB lineage: Bacteria > Bacteroidota > Bacteroidia > Flavobacteriales > Flavobacteriaceae > Dokdonia. The sequence goes on from CAYGQJ010000023.1 coordinate 46,016, forward strand.
AATTTCTGGTGGATTTTGTGGTTGTGTTGCTGCAATTTCTTCTCCAGAGGATAAGAAAAGATAGGCTTTATAAAAACCGTGTAGGATTAAGTGAACGACGGCGGCATTGAAAAAGCCGAGTCCGCATTGCATAATCATAAAGCCCATTTGAGCGATGGTAGAGCACGCTAGTTTTTGTTTTACGTTGACTTGAAGCAGTTTTGTAAATTGAGCAATAATGGCAGTGAGTCCGCCTATGATGAGTAGAATATCTAGTAGTATATGAGAGGTATATAGTAGGGAAGCAAATAAAGCGAGGAGGATTCCAGATCCGTTCACAAATCCTGCGTGCATTAGTGCAGAGGCGGGGGTTGGTGAGGTCATTGCGGAAAGTAACCAGCGATGGAAAGGATAAATCGCCGATTGAATTAAGGCTGCTATAATGATAAAAAGTGTGGCAATAAAAACCGTAGTGTCTGGGATGGTTTCAAGCGTGCTAAGAATACCGTTTATGGTAAAGGTATTGCTTTGGAAAGCTAAAAGAAGTAATCCTATGGCTAAGCACAGACTCCCTGCAAGAAAATAACGAAGTGTAAACTTAAAAGCTTCTTGTGCTTCCTTCCATTCAGCGTTGACTCCTATTAAGAAAGACATAAAGACGCCCATAAGAAGCCAACTTGCAATGACGAGCGCAAGGTGGTTTGCCATGACAAGTGTCATCACCGATAGTGTAAATCCTAGGCAAAGCCACATGAATTTTGATCTGTAGACAAAACCTTTTAAATAATTTTTGGCATAACTGCTTACGATAGCGCTGAAGAAACTAACGGTTGTCCAAATGAGAAACGTAAAGCCATTGATTTGTAGGATGTTTCCGTCTGTCCATTGGGGCATGTTTGGAAAGAAATAGAGAATGTTTACTAGGTTTCCTACAAATAAAAGCCATAAGGCGGGCGGTAGGAGATTTGAAATAGAAATGGGTGGATTGCTCCTTTTTTTGTTGAGGTGTTGTTTGCTGTTTTCTTGTACGTTTTTGTCAAGTGTCATTTTTAGGTTTTTGATGAGTTTATGTTGTTTTTACATTCCTAAAATTTGTAATTCAATGCATTCTTTTTTTGATTTATTGAATTATCTGGGACAAAGATTATATATTTTCATTATAAATTTTTATTTATATTAATTATATAATACATAAAAAAAAGTTATGATTCATAAACGCGATTCTTTTAGAAATAAAGTGAAAACGCTCAGGGACAGTATTTTACAAATACGAACAAAGATGTTAATCGATCTGATACCTGGAAATGATAGAATATCTATTTTTTATGGATCGATTGTGGCATGCATCGAAAGGGTAAAAGATTATAGGAGTTTCCCTTTTAAGAAAGCGGAGAACATACTTTTCAGCACGTTTATAAATAGATTTTAGTTTGTATAATATACACATTGCTTGAAATTTTTAAATCCGATATTACAGGAATAGAAATATGGATTTAATGAAAATAATAAGCTATAAATGGGGTATTATTTGATGACTAATAATCGTATTATAATTTTTTTTTTATATAATATTTAGTACGAGACAGATATATATATTTAATCTTTTACTCATAGTATTATCAAAATTAATTATAATTACGGTTTTCCCGTAATTATCTGATTTTTAATCATTTTATGACTATTTAATTTTGCTCGGAAGAAAAAAATTACGTTATTTATTTCCTGAATAAAAAAAAATATGCTGCGTAGGTTATTGAAAAATTAATACGACAGTTTATTTAATTACATCTCTTTAAAATAGTTTAATTTAAAGTACTTCATGTGAGTGAGGGAAGCGAAGCTTTGCTCTAATTTTAACTTATTTATCTATATGAATTTTACTGTTGGTTGGCATGTCCTATATGTCAAATCTCGATGGGAAAAAAAAGTATTCGAATCTTTAAAAGACATTTCCTTAGAACCATTTTTGCCACAGGTAAAGACAGTTCGACAATGGAGTGATAGAAAGAAAACGATTCTGAGACCTTTATTTCCTTCGTATATTTTTGTGAACATTAATTCTTCTTTAGAATTCCATAAAGCGTTGTCTGTTGATGGTGCATCTGCCTATATCCGTTTTGGAAAGGAATATGCCTTGGTTACAGAAAAAGAAATTAATCAGATTAAATTCTTGATGGGAGATGAAAATATTATAGATATAGAAACCAACATTGCACTTCCTAAGGTTGGTCAAACTAAAAAAATCACTTACGGACCTTTAAATGGTTTGAATTGCGAAATCATAAAAGTAGATAATCATAACAAAATTATTGTAAGAATAGATTCGTTGCAACAAAATATTGTAGCGACTCTTCCATTGCATGTTCTATCAAAATCACTTGTTCTATGATCAAGAATAAAATTTCTTCTCTTCAAAGGTATCTTTGGCTGGATCAAAAGTTAGCGCCTGAATCTCCTAAATATAATATTGGTGGATTTGCCGTTATTCATGGCTATATAGATTTCCAGTTATTTAAAAAATCAATAGTTATTTTTTCTAATAAGCATCGTCTTCTAAAAAGTTTTTTTCGAGAAGAAGTGGGTAATCCTTTTTCTTTTATTAATGAAAATGCTTTTGATACAGGGATTACTTATTTTGAAACGAATAGCAAACAAGAGGCAATAGATTTAATTCAAAAAGATTTCAAGAGCCCTTTTGCTATTGAAGTTGATGAAAAACTATTCAATATATGGCTTATACGGACGAGTCCTAACACCTTTATTTGGTACACAAAATTGCATCATCTTATAGCTGATGGTTATTCGTTTCAATTATTGTTTAATGAAATAAGTGCTATTTATAAGTCATTAACTGGAGATGCTATTCTTGACGAAAAGGATCCTATTAAAAGCTTTGAGCAACATGTTGAAGAAGAAACAGCCTATTATAATTCTGATGCCTTTTCAAAAGACAAGGACTATTGGAAGGGTAAATATAGCGTGTTTCCAGAACTCATATATAACAAGCACTATCAAGAAAGTTATTTCTATGACAAAGAACTAGACTTGTCTGAAGCGTCTTTAGAAAAACTGCACTTACTAAGTAAAGCGCATGGAGTTAGTCTATTTCATATTCTATTGGCAAGTTTTTCAGTAGTCCTTTCTAAATTTTATTTTAAGGAAGAGATTCATATAGGAACTCCTATACTTAATAGACTTGGTCGCGCTGATAGACAGATATTTGGTCCATTTATTAATTTGCTTCCTTTACAAATAGAATTGAACGAAGACGTTTCTTTTTTGTCGCTTGTTAAACAAATTAAAAAGGATGTCTTTAGTATGTTTAGACATCAAAAATTTCAGCAAGCAGAAATCATCAAAGCCTTATCTTACAAAGGAAGTAGGTTGTATGATGTTAGAGTCTCCTACGAGAGTTTTGATTACAAGAGTACATTTTCTACGCATGATACAGATCTTGTCGCCTTATCAAATTATAGTGAAGAAGACCCTATCTCTGTTCATATTATGGACTATAATAATGAAGGGTTAAAATTTCGTTTTGATATTAATGGGAATTATGTTCCTGAATATATTGCGGATGAGTTTATAAAATCTTTACAATACATACTTGAAAATACTACGTCTCTTCTCAATGAAAGTATAAAGACTCTTTCGATTGCTACTCAAGAACAAAAGGAGGAAATAAGGAGTATTTCAGTAGGTGAGATTAGAGAATGTAAAGCGCAAAGTTTTCCTGAGCTATGGAAAAAGAATATAGGTCAGTTTTCTTCAAATGACGCACTTATATACAAAGATGAAAAATTAAGTTACCAAGGAGTTCACGAGCGAGTTTGTAGTGTTGTTTCTTATTTGGAAACGCAAGGTATAGGTAAGGGAGACAGAGTAGGAGTTCTATTGGATAGATCCATAAATATCGTTCCGGTAATATTAGGTGTTTTACAATCTGGTGCTACCTATGTACCCATAGATAAAACGTTTCCTCACGATAGAATAGCGTATGTAATTGAAGATAGTGCTATCAAACTTTTGTTAACGGATGATGGCATATTAGACTTCAACTGTGCTCGTTCTTTAATTCAGACGATTTTTGATTTAGAAGTATCGCAAACATCTAAAGAGGTTTCAATTTCTAAGGAGGATGAAGCGTACATTATTTATACTTCTGGATCTTCAGGGACGCCCAAAGGAGTATCCATAAAACACGAATCGTTAGTTGATTATTCAACGACTTTTTCAGACTACTTTACGTTAAACGAATCCGACTGTGTTATTCAGCAATCTTCATTTGTGTTTGATACTTCTATTGAAGAGATTTTCCCTGTATTAAGTGTTGGTGGGACATTGGTGATCTCAGAGAATCCAAAAGATTTTCATAGGCTACTTCAGGAATGTAGCACTAACAATGTATCACTTCTTAGTACCAATCCTTTTGTTGTTCACTATTTAAATGATACTTACGAAAACTATGCACTTTCTTTAAAGACAGTTATCAGTGGAGGTGATGTGCTTAAAAAGGAACAAGTGATCAACTTATTGGATAAGGTTGATGTATATAATACGTATGGTCCTACTGAAAGTACAGTTTGCGCTACATATCATAAAGTTACGTCAAGTGACACTGCACTTCCCATTGGAAGACCTATAACCAATAGAAATGTATTTATTGTCAATAATGACAAGCTCTTACCTAAAGGGTCTCTTGGAGAGATCGTTTTAGCGGGAAAAGGGCTGGCAAAAGGCTATATAAATAACGATGAATTAACAAACTCATTGTTCATTGAAATTGAAGGGGAACGCGTATATAAAACAGGAGATTTAGGGCAATGGAATAGCCAAGGTGATATACTTTTTTATGGAAGAAAAGACAATCAATTAAGTTTTAGGGGCTATAGAATTGAGGCTGCGGAAATTGAACAGGCACTAAAAGGAATAGATGCATCAATAAGGGATTGTCATGTTACGATAAAGGAGTTACAAGGAGGCCCAAATTTAATCGCTTATTTATCAAGTGATCATGCTTTGAGTTATACATCTCTGACAAAAGAACTGACTAAGAAATTACCGGCCTATATGATTCCAAATCATATCGTTGTTCTTGATAAATTACCTTTAAATACAAGTGGTAAAGTTGATGAGAAAAGTTTGCCTTTACCTAAAACTCAATCGATTGAGAAAGAAGTAATTCTTCCTTCTACAGAAATAGAAATTGAGATAGCGAATATTTGGGAAAAGCTTTTAAACTTAAAAGAGGTCGATATTCACACTAACTTTTTTGAATTAGGAGGGCATTCATTATTAGCCAATCAATTTATTGGTATTATACGGGAGAAAAGAAAACAAGATATCTCATTAAAAGAATTTTATGAAGCACCAACAATACATGAGATAGTCAGGGTGATAAAAACGAAAGAGGTTTCTAATTTATACCAACTAGAGAAAGCTCCTGAACAAGAGTTGTATCCGTTGTCGTATCCTCAAGAGCGACTTTGGTTTTTAGATCAGCTTAACCAAGATAATAAGTCATACTATGTGCCTCGAGCTATCAAGATGACAGGGTTGTTGAATTTAGAGCGTATTGAGAAAGCCTTTACGTTACTCACAGAAAAACATGAAGTATTAAGAACGGTTTTTCCTGTTATAGATGGTATTCCATATCAAAGAATTCTTGAACCTTTCTATTTTCATATCCCTTTAATCTCTTATGAAGGACTTTCTAGAGAAGACCAAGATAAGAAGATACAAGACTTTATTTTAAAAGAAGGAAAGCTGAATTTTGATCTTGAGAATGGACCTTTATTACGGGTATACATTCTTCAAAGATCAAAAAACGATAATATCCTTATTTTCTGTGAACATCACCTCATCCATGACGGTTGGACACAAGGAATTCTCTTAAGAGAGTTTATCAATATTTACTCAAAACTAATTGAAGATAAGGATTATAAGGTCACCATTCCTAAGTTGCAGTTTAAGGATTTTTCTTATTGGCAAAAAGCATTTTTTGACGATGAGAGATTATCTAATCATATGTCCTTTTGGCGACAAAAATTAGAAGGACATGTTTCTGTTTTATCATTACCACAAAAGGATAAAAGACCTAAGCAGATTACAGGAAACGGACAACTATTACATAAGACTATTGATGCTGAGTTATCAGATAAAATAAGAAGATTTAGTACAGAAAATGGGTCAACGCTTTTTATTACAATGTTGGCAGCATTTAAGGTAACTCTTAGTCGATTCAGTAACGAACCAGATATTTGTATAGGTACAGCAGTGGCTAATAGGCGACTAGCTTCCATAGAAAACATATTAGGGATGGTTATCAATACCATCGCTTTAAGGACACAATTTGATGAGGCAGATTCTTTAGGAGAAGCACTTGATAAAGTAAAAGATACTTGTTTTGAAGCATATACTCATGAGGATACTCCTTTCGGAAAAGTGGTAGAACACATTGCTCCTAAGCGGAGTTTGGGATTGATGCCTTTGTTTCAATATATGTTCAGTTTTATGAACACCCCTTCTAGAAATTTATTTCTCCCAGATCTAGAACTTGAAATTGTAGAATCTCATAATTTATCGGCAAAATTTGATATTAATGTTGTTGTTGTACCTCCTTTTGAACAGGCTGTTTTAGAGGGGACGGAAGAAAGAAATAGGACTATTATTGTTGAATGGGAATACAATAGTGATATTTATTCGGAAGATGTGATGAATCAAATGCTTGATTCGTATTTCAATATTCTTGAAGAGATGGTTTCTTCTCCTACTATATCTTATAAAGATGTTTCATGTATTGAGCCAAAACAAGAAAAAGAGTTATTGGAGGTATTCAATGATACTTCTGTAGATTATCCACAGGATAAAACAATAGTAGATTTATTTAGAGAGCAAGTAATAAAAAACCCTGAATCGGTTGCTGTTGTCTATGAAAGTAGGCAATTAACTTATCAAGAATTAGAGAACTTATCTAATGGTTTGGCTAATTATATGCTTCATCAAAATACGATTGAGAAAGATTCTATAATAGGGATAAAATTACAACGCGATGAATGGATCGTAATAAGTATGTTAGCTGTTTTAAAAACAGGTGCTGCTTATGTATCCATTGATCCAGATTTTCCGCGAAAGCGTATTGAATTTATAACAGAAGATAGTAAGTGTGATATTGTAATTGACAGTGATTTTGTAAAGGAATTTAAATCAAGCACTAAAAATATTGCTATTCCAAATGTTACTATTTTATCAAATCATTTAGCATATATAATTTATACTTCTGGTTCTACAGGGCAGCCAAAAGGAGTGATGGTTGAACATAGAAATCTAGTTAATTTCCTTTTTGATTATCAGTTAAGTACTCATAATACATCTCTTACTTGTAAAACTTTATTTGATGTATCTGTATTTGAAATTATGGGATCGATTACGTCAGGAAGTACGTTATTTATTCCAGAAGAAGATATTATTTACAGCCCGATAGCGTATGCTGATTTTTTATATGAAAATAAAATATCTCATTGTTATATACATCCGATGCATTTAGAAGAAGTAGCAAAACAATTAGCTACTTACGATGAAATATATTTAAACAAAATACTGATTGGTGTTGAAGGTATCAAACCGAATTCTGTTACATGGTATTTTGATAATAATATTGAGATTATTAATGCTTATGGTCCTACTGAATGTACTATTTGTGCAACTAAGTATAAAGTTGAAAGTTTAGAGGAAATAAAAACGCCAAATATTCCAATTGGAACTCCATTACAAAATTTCCAGACGTATATACTAGATGAAATTACACATCAATTACAACCCAAAGGTGTTATAGGAGAGTTATGCGTGTCTGGAGCTGGGTTGTCTAGAGGTTATTTGAATCATCCTGAGCTCACTGCTGAAAAGTTTATAACACACCCATTTAAGGAAGGAGCGCGTTTGTACAAAACTGGGGATTTAGCGAGATGGCTTCCAAATGGTACTATTGAGTTTATGGGAAGAAAGGATAGTCAGGTTAAGATAAGAGGGTATCGTATAGAGTTAGGCGAGATAGAGTATGCTTTGACAAGTCAAGAGGATATCTCACAAGCTGTCGTTACTATTACAGAACATCATGAGGAGAAATATTTAGTGGCTCATGTGGTACATCAAGGGGATCTTGATGTAGAAAACGTTAAGCACCAGCTTCGTGAGTATTTACCAGATTATATGATTCCAAATCATATCATACAAATAGATACGATTCCATTAACTCCAAATGGTAAGATAGATAGAGAATCATTACCTACCATAGCGATTGATAAAGCTGCGGAAAGAAAATACGTAGCTCCAAGGAATGAAGTAGAAAAGAAGTTGACAGAAATATGGCAAGAGGTATTAGGAGTAGAACAAGTAGGTATTACAGATAACTTTTTTGAATTAGGGGGACACAGTCTAAAAGTTACACAGTTGATTAATAAGATGAACAAAGTACTATCATCAACTGTTAAAGTAAAAGAGGTGTTTACTAATCCAATCATAGCATCCTTATCAGAAAAAATAAAAGACAAAGAAACCACAACAATTCCTGTAGCTTCATCAAAAGATTCTTACCCATTGAGTTCTTCGCAGAACAGATTATGGATTTTGAGTCAATTTGAAGGAGGTAATATGGCTTATAACATTCCGGGGGTTTTTCAAATGAAAGGTGATTTAGATGTTGACGTATTAGAAAAATCTTTTCGTTA
>CAYGQJ010000024.1:0-3958 GCA_964351845.1 uncultured Flavobacteriaceae bacterium
AAATGAATACCGCTTTCGCGAAAGCGAAACTAAAACAATCTCTTTCTACACTTCTATATCTAAGGTAAAGACAATGATAGTACGCTACCTTTTTACTACCTTTCAAAAGACCTTTATTTTACGCTTCATTGCTAACTTTGTTACACAATTATACGTTATGATATCACCTATTTTTGGTGCGTCTAATAGGGATAAAACACCCACGCTGTATATTAAATTGAAGAAGAAGTATAGTATACACTTGACGCTATAAAAAGAAGACTTGGGTCAATTATAAATTAACATAAAGGAGTGAACTATTTAGAAATAGTATTAAAAAATACGAACAACCATAACATATACTAAATTGATTTTAAGCATCATCCTACCCGTTTATAATATGGAGAAGTTTGTAAAAAAATGTATCCATTCTATCATAGACTTTTGTCCTGATCATATGCGTATAGAAGTAATTGCAGTGAACGATGGCTCTACAGATAATAGCCTGAATGAATTAAAATCTATAGATGATAAGAGATTAAGGGTTATAGATCAGCCTAATGGGGGTGTAAGTAGCGCCCGAAATAGAGGGCTAGAAGAGGCTAATGGAGACTACGTTTGGCTCATAGATCCGGATGACTATTTAAGTGATCATTTCATTGTAAAAGTATATAACCTTTTAATCAAAAAGGCTCCTGAAATTCTTCTTTTCGGAATTAACTGGGTCGATGAAGATACACTGTACGGAAAGAGAGAATATCCTGCAGGAGAGTTTACAGTACCCGAGATTATGGCAATGCGCATATATGATAGTAATGTGTGGAGTAGAGTGATTAAAAGACAGCTTATAGAAGCGCATGGAATCAGATTCATAGACGTCATGAATGGAGAGGATTTTGACTTTTGCATGAGAGTATTTTGTCATACTAAAAAGGTGATTATTCCAAAAATCATAGGATACAACTACCTAACAAATCCGAATGGATCAAGTAAAAAGAGATCTCAAACACATCTAGAAAACTTAGCAGTACACTCTGTAAAGACCTTAGAGTATCTTCGCGTTTATTTTGAAAATTCAAAAGGAAAACGAACGACTGCCCCTGACGTTTTTAAACCTTGGATACATAATAATATTTTTGGATTGCTCTTTAGTCTCTATAGGTTTAACTATACTATTCCATTTACTAAAGGCATACTAACTTCTTTACGTAAAAATGGACAGTATCCTATTTCTAGTCAAGGTTTAGGGAAAAAACAAAAATTATTTTTAGCTGTAGCCAATAAGCAATTCGTTTTTTTATCCCTCTTAAAACTTAAAAGACTTGTGCGTTAACAAACCAACGCCTCCTATAAATTTGTCATTTATTGAATTGCCTGATAATGTCTTTTAAGATCTTGCGCGAGTTTTCTAGTAAATATATCAGCTCCTTCTTTATTTAAATGACTGGCATTGTAGAAAAGCTCTTTTTTAAATGACAAGTCATCTGTTGAATAATCTAAAAATAATAACTCATACTTTTGAGCTATATGCCTATATTGAGCCATAGATTCTTCTCTATTTATAACGTAGTTCTGACCATCTATATACTCAGGCGCATATACTAATGTGATGGTAATATCATCCTTTTTACATTCTTGGATAAAACGTTCTAGTAATATAATGGTTTCTTGATGGAAATTGATTTTATATTTTTCTTCACTAGCAAGTAAACTATCTATACGTGTATCCCATTCTTTATCAAATCCTCTGAATCCGTTTTGTCTAAAGTTTTCAGTGTTTTTTTCTGGATAAAAAATATGAGAAACTGCTTTTTTGATAGCAGTTTCTCGTCCTGCATATCGCACAAGTGGTATATAATAATCTACTTTACTAAAACCTTGATAATTTGATGTGTAAAGTTCCATATTCGTATTCCATAACATATAGGGTAAAAATTGTCCTAGCCCGTACAAATCGTCTCTTTTTTGTAATGTAAACGCATCTACATTCAATACAATATGTGTCGGTTTATCGTACTGTTTTATGTACTCTAAATGTCGTAAGTATTGTATTCTAAAATTATGACCATCTACTCCAAAATTATACGCTTTCTTATGCAAACTATCTTCTATAATATCAGGATTGATTTGCACCCACGCTCTAGAAGAACCATAAATAGCGATATCACAATCTATAGTGGCGTCATAAATAGCACTCCACACCTCATATTCACCATGACTAAGAGGGTCGTGATCTTTTTTTAAGGCATTAGAAATTATATAATCTAATGGATAGCTTAGGATCACTAGAGGAGCGATGAGATATAAAAACTTTATTAGAAACTTACGCATCGCTTAAAATTGAAAATAAATAAATTGTTGATCACTCCCTCTAAACCATACGATCGCAATGACAATACTATAATACATGACATACCGTGCCAGTGGTTTCCATCGCGTGCCTATCTTTTGAATGGCAAATTGTTCTTCTCTTCCTATCCACTCTACAAACAAAAAACATAGAATAAGTATACTCTCTTGTTTAGGAATAATTTCTGGAAATTGAAATAAGGAAGTAGAAAAAATAGTGGTGATATAGTCCCATGCGTGTCCTATATCTTTTGCTCTAAAAAACACCCAAGCTAGTACTGTGAGAGAAAAGGTCGTTGTGATTTTAATGATCTCTTTTAGGCTTGGTATCGATGTCCCTTTGGCAACAATTTCTATATGATTTCTATTTTTATTGGTCAATAAGAGCGGTAAAAAATAGATAGCGTTTAAGAGTCCCCAGATAATGAATGTCCAATTCGCGCCATGCCAAAAACCACTTACCGCAAAAACGATAAACGTATTGCGCACCTTCTTCCAAGTAGTCCCCCTACTTCCTCCTAATGGAATGTATACATAGTCTCTAAACCAAGTAGAAAGTGAGATATGCCAGCGTCTCCAAAACTCTGCGATGTCTCTAGAGAAGTAAGGAAATGCAAAATTCTGTTTTAAATCAAACCCAAATAATCGGGAGGTTCCTATCGCTATATCTGAATATCCTGAGAAGTCACCATAAATTTGAAAGGTGAAAAATATCGCGCCTATGACTAAAGTACTCCCAGAAAGATCATTTGAGTTATTAAATATATAATTTGCATACTCCGCACAATTATCTGCAATGACTATTTTTTTAAAGAGTCCCCACATGATTTGTTTTAGACCATCTACCGCTTTTGCATACTCAAACCTACGCTTGGCATAAAACTGAGGTAATAAATGTGTCGCTCGCTCTATAGGACCTGCGACCAATTGAGGGAAGAAACAGACAAAAGCGGCAAACCCAACAATGTCTTTGGCAGGCTGTAATTTTCCTCGATACACATCAATCGTATAACTTAAGGTTTGGAAGGTATAAAAACTAATTCCGACGGGAAGGATAATACTGAGCGACTGACTATCAAACTCTTTTCCTAAAAAAGAAAATGCGGTGCTCACATTGTCCAGAAAGAAATTATAGTATTTAAAAAAGCCTAGAATTCCCAGATTCACGACTATACTTACCCAAAGTAGGGCTTTTTTGTGTGACTTTTTTTGCTTTCGCGAAAGCAAACCACCCACATAAAAATCGACTAGTGTACTTACTAAAATTAAAGACAAAAATCGCCAATCCCACCATCCATAAAAAAGATAGCTAGCGACTACAATGAGTATATTCTGAAGCTTTAGATTCTTAGACGGTATTAACCAATACAGTATAAAAACGACAGGTAGAAATATGGCAAAATCTAACGAATTAAAAAGCATAATACCAATTTGAATATTAAATGTCGTATTAAAGGCGACGTTATTTTTAAATTTAAAAACGCTGTGATTGAATTGCATAGCATCGCTATGGAATTTATGAGCAAGGCATTAAAATTTGAAAAAGAATAAGAATACATGCGATATTTAATGTTCAAATTGGTACAAGTTCTGTTTGTTTCTAAATCATTAGTTGAGTTGCGTTGTAATA
>CAYGQJ010000024.1:4058-25464 GCA_964351845.1 uncultured Flavobacteriaceae bacterium
AATAGTTTTTATTTTTTTGCTCCATAGCCGTAGCCATAGCCGTATGCTCCGCCCATATTGGTTGTGGCATAATTTAACAAGACCGCCATATTGACTAATCTTCCGTCTGTATAATATTTTTCAGGAATGCTGAGTAATCGCTTGTCAGAAAAATTCTCTTTGACCACATATACGGTGAGATCTGCTAGTTTACTTATCAATAAAGTATCTGTCACAAGGCTTACAGGAGCCGTGTCTACGACGATATAGTCATAGTGTTCTTCTAGATATTTAAACATCGTATGTACACGATCATTCATTAATAACCCAGAAGGATTAGGCGGTATAATACCCGGCGGAATAACATCTAGCGGGTCTTCACTTTTTTCTCTATAAATGACATCCTCAATATTGATATCTGGATTCATGATATAATTGGTAAATCCTGTTGTATTGCTTCCGTCTGGCAAGTCTATTACTTCATGAAATTTTGGAAATCTAAAATCGGTTCCGATATACGCTACTTTATGCCCAGATATGGCTAATGTTTTAGCAATATTGGATGAAATAAACGTTTTTCCTTCTCCAGACACACTAGAGGTCGTAAAGATGATTTTTCCTGTTTCTTTTTCGACACCAGCAAGTAGAAAATTAATATTGGTTCTCAGTATCCTAAAGGCTTCTGAAACAGGGCTTCGACTTGTCTTATCTATCGCAAATTGATTCTTAGATTTTCCTTTAGGGATTGTTCCTATAATAGGGGCAGTTACTAGTTCTTCTAGATCTCTTTTTGACCTGACATTGGTATTGAGCAAATCTCTTACATACAATATCACAAAAGGAATTAAAAGGCTTAAGAGCGTAGACAACATATAGGTGCTCTTTTTATTTGGGGATACTGGTGAAAAACTTGTCAAGGAAGCCCTATCTATAATTCTAGAATTAGGCACTGTAATATGGCTTGTAATATCTGCTTCTTCTTTTTTCTGAAGTAAGTATAGATATAACTGCTCTGTTACGCCTTGTTCCCTAGCTATTTCTCTTAGGTCTTTTTGTCTTTCTGGCGCTTGGTATAGTTTGCTTTTAAATCCTTTTTCTCGGGTTTGTACACTGCTTAGTTTTATAGCTACTTTTCCTTTTAGGCTCAATAAACTTTGGAAGAGTACTTCGCGTAATCCTTCTAACTCATCATCTATCTTAACCACGACAGGGTTTTGTACAGAAGATGTTTTTAAGAGCCTTCTTCTTTGTAAAACGAGCGTATTATACTTCCCTATTTCTGTGGTAATGGAGGAGTCATCTATCCCTAGATTACTAGGAATCAGATCATTTTCTGCTTCTTTATTTTTAATAAAGTCTATGGTAGACTGTATCAATAAGTTTTGTGTCTCATAAATAGCTATTTCCCGCTTATTATCTGTAGAGATATCTGCGAGTCTTCCTGTAGATCCAGAGACATCTTCTGTAATACCATATTGCGACATATACTTAGCCGCTTCACTATCTACCGTTGATAAATCTTCTGAGATATCTTGAAGGCGGTCATTTAAAAATTGAGCCGTCTTATTTGAGGTTTCTTTTTTATTATTTATCGTTCGTGTACTGTAGGCATCCACAAGATTATTAATAAAATCTTTGGCTTTAGGAATGACAGCATCTCGTATTGAGATTTGTAATACTGACGAGTTTTGTCCTACTCTAGTAATAGTGAGACGTGCTCTATAATTTGCCACTAAGTGTCTTACAGGAATCAGTTTAATTTTAATCACCTTTCCTATAACAGTACTCAGATCTGCTTGATTAGGGACTAAAACAGCTTCTCCTACACTAGTAGGTACCATTTCTCCAAATGTATGAGCACTTAACACATTGCCATCTGTATCTATAAAAGAAAAGGAAGTAGCTGAATCTATACGTACATTAAACACTCCAAATTTTTCATAAATAATCGTATCTGGCACTTGAAAATCAATGGTAACAATAGGCTTTTCATACTCCTCTATATCTAAGACTCTGCCTTCATAAAAGTACTGTACATTTAATTTGAGCTTGGTAATTACATGGTTGATTAGTGTTTTTGATTTTAATATCTGAATCTCGTTTTCAATTTGATCTTGTGTTTGTTGGAGTCCTAAATCTTTAAATACCGAAAGACCCGCATCACTTAGATTATCTTCTTGAGAAATCACAATCGTAGAAGACACATCATAAAGCGGCGTTGAGTATCGTAAGGATACATACGCAAATATGGTAAAGACCAAAAAGCAGAGTACAAACCAATACCAATGTTTCAGGTATGTAAGCAGTAGTTCTTTTAGATTAAAATCTTTAAAGCCCGATATAGACGGGGTTTTAAGAATCTCATCGGATGTGGGATTTGATTTCATACGTTTTAATCTAATTAGTTATCGCGTGATGGCTATGACGGAGATGATAATCCCTAAAACCGATGTGACTGATGTGAGTGTGCGCGTCCAATTACTATTTTTGGAGGTTTTTGCTTTAGATGCGTTAGGCTCGACGTACACAATATCGTTTTGCGCTAGATAGTATACTGGAGAATTAAACACTTCTTTAGACGTAAGGTCTACCTTATGAATTGTTTGGGTATTATTCTCTTCTCGGATCACCGTAATATTTGTACGTTTCCCTTGTATATCTAGGTCTCCTGCAATCCCAAGGGCTTCAATAAGTGTAATTCTTTCATTAGCAATCGTAATGGGTCCCGGGTTTCTTACTTCTCCTAGTATGGTGATTTTAAAATTTTCAAGTTGTACAGAAACAATAGGGTCGTTAATGTATACTTTTAATTTTTCTTTGATCATTTCTTTCACCTCAACACTAGAAAGTCCCCCTACGGTAAGTGTTCCTAAAACTGGAAATTCTATCATCCCATTAGCGTCTACTAAATAGGCGGGGGAAGATGAGACGTTGCTTGTTGTTAATGCGCCATTTTCTGAAGACAATGAGATAGCGCCTGCATTAAAAGGAATTGCAGTATCTACATCGGGTGCAGATACTTTTATACTAATAATATCCTGAGGTTTATACGTGGCTATAAAACGATTGCTCGAGGTAATCTGTTCTAGGTTTTCGGACTCTTGAAAATAGACAATATCCTTCGGTGCTTTACAGGAAAATGTAAGTACTACGAGCAGCAGCGCAAAGAGCATCTTCATCTGCTGCCTATTGATTACATGTGTTTTATTATTATTTTTCATAATGAGTGTGGGTTGGTATGATTATAGACTG
Source organism: uncultured Flavobacteriaceae bacterium (assembly GCA_964351845.1). Lineage (GTDB taxonomy): Bacteria > Bacteroidota > Bacteroidia > Flavobacteriales > Flavobacteriaceae > Dokdonia. The sequence continues at coordinate 7,290 of CAYGQJ010000024.1, forward strand.
TTGTTCCTTTAATAACCTATTTACTGTGGGTGGTTATTTTTATACGCTTTCGCGAAAGCGTACGCAGGCTATATACCATATACATTGATTGATTTGTTGATTTATGTGGCTTCATTCAGTGATTTATATTCTTGTAAAAGAGATTCCCAGATGTATTTTCTTTCATATTTCTCACAAATAGGAGCTCTTGCATTTTTAATTAATTGTGTGTGATAGGCCGTATCTACGAGGAGTTGCTGCATGCTTTTTTGTAAGGCTTCTACATTTTTTACAGGGATAATACTGCCATTTATACCCTCTTGAACAATCTCATTACATCCGTTTATATCTGAAACAATACTGGGTACTTGCATGGCGCTTGCTTGCAATACCGTATTTGGAAACCCCTCTCTATAACTTGGAAAGGTGAGTACGTTAGAAATAGCCAAAAAGGGGCGTACATCTTCTTGCCACCCTATGAGAATTATTTTTTTATTGTTCTCTATTTCACTTTCTGTTTCTGGTAATAATTGTGCTGTAGCTTGATCATAATATCCCACTAAAAGAAGGATTGCATGTGTATGTGTTTTCTGTATATTTTTAAACGCTTTTACCAGCTCATTGATTCCTTTGTCTTTTACGATTCTGCCTAAAAAAGTGTACACAAAATCGGATGGTTTAATCGTTAATTGCTTTCTTAATTTGTGCTTTTCTTCATCTGTATAAAATGAGGGCGTAAAATGTGCGGTATCTATACCGTTAGAACTCCCCTTCCCTATTACTTTTAGTTTTTTTGCATCTGCAAACTCATTATGGAGAATAATATCTTTCAATCCAAAAGAGTTGGGATATACTTTTGTTGCACATGCGTAGGTCATTTTTTCTACCACATGAAGCAACCGTCTTTTTATCCCTGTTGCTTCTACCAATGGTAATCCTGCTACGGTATGTAATCTATTAGGCACTTTCGCGATTTTTGCCGCGACCATCGCAAGTGTCCCTGCTTTTGGCGTATGACTATGTACGATGGCTGGTTTTTCTTTTTTGAATATTTTATAAAGTTGGTATACTGCTTTTAAATCTTTTACAGGCGTTATTTCACGTGTCATCTCTACAGGAATAACACGTACATTTTCTTTTCTGGCAAGTGTATCAATAACGGTTTCTCCATCGGTCATATCACCACGACTTCCTATGCCTATCATTTCATAATGAGCAGACATAAAACGGAGTTGTCCTTGTAACAATTTCCCTAAGGAACCTGAATGTGTTGCTACTCTAATAATTTTTTTCATTACTTGATGATATACGATCTATCTAAGGGACAAATAAACTTCATTTGATACACTATACCCTATAAAAGAATGTGAAGCGGAAAAAAAGGGCTTTAAAAGGAATAATTGACACTTGTTTTACAGCGTGTTATATAAGTTTATGTATGCATCTATCATAGGAGAGAGATCATACTGTTGTGCTCTGTCTGTACATTGCTTCTGTATTTTGGCATAGTATTCTTTATCTGAAAGGAGTTGCTCTACGATTTCTTTTAACTGGATATGGCTCCCTTTCTCAAAGAGAATTCCGGCTTCTCCAATCACTTCTGACAAGCCAGGTACGTCAGCACCGATACATGGATTTCCAGCGGCCATACCTTCTACAATAGCAAGTCCAAAACCTTCGTAATGGGAAGAGAGTACACTCACATCTGATGTCTTTAAAAGTTGCGGAATATCGGTTCTATATCCTAAAAAATGAACGCGGTGATTTATTTTTAACGTCGTCGCCAACTGCTTTTTCTCTTCTCTTAAAGGACCATCGCCTACCAATAATACGTGCACCTCTTCGGGTAGTAATGAGAGTGCTTTAAGAAGTGTGTCTTGATCTTTTTGGGCTGTAAAACTAGAAACTTGCACTATAATTTTAGCATTTTCAGGGATGCCTAATGCTTTTTTAGAATATGGGGTTGCTTCTCTAAATCGCTTTGTATCGATCCCATTATTGATGGTGCAAATCGTAGGATCATGCTTCCCTAAATGCTTTTTCAAATTCTCTTTTACACCTTCTGAAATGGCGATGATCTTATCGTATTTTTTATACACATACCTGTCTATATATTTTAAAAGAGATACGTTTCTTCTTCTGTTTTCTGTATTGTGCTCTGTGACGATGAGTTTTGTTTTGTGTCTTAAAAACAAGGTGGCTAATGCTACCCAATATAGACTTGGAAATAGATGCACATGAATGATATCATAGTGCTTTATATACCTACGGATTCTCAGCATATGTAAAGGATTATAGAGGCTACGCTTTTTAGTGTTTGAGAGAATTTTTACATGGTATTTTTCTGTCAGATCTGTGTAGAAAGGTGTTTTATGATCATCTAGCAAAAGAATCTCTGTTTCTATACCACGTTTTATATACTCAGGAACGGTATCCAACAGTAACTTTTCGGCGCCTCCGAAATGAAGGGAGTTAATGATGTGTAAAATCTTCATGAGTCGCCTTTTTGAGATAAGTGATCTTTTACATAAAACAGCAGTCCTAATGGCATGCATAAAAAAGCCGCATACTGCCTCTTAAGTAATTTTATATGTTGCCTCCTACTACGAGGGTCACAAAAAAAGAATCTCCAGAAATTGACATACGCTTTAGACCTATTTAAAACACCTATTTTGGTAATAGCTCCTAACTCTGCGTATAGGTGTATAATCCCTTTTGGGTATTTTCTTCTCAGAGATACGGATTGTGCAGAGAGTCCATCTTCTAAATACTCGCACTCGTATACGTTTTCATTAAAAAACAACATCTTATAGTCTTGCCCTATTCGATTCCACACAATACTTTCAGGAATAAATTTTTCATTTCCAAATTTTGGGAAAGGATACTTTTTCAAAACAGCTGTTTTAAACACCTCAGCGCGATCGCCTTTTATTTTATGGGTATATCGATACTCAAATATATCACAGATCACATTTTCTGATAAGAAACCTGAGCCTACCATTTGTTGATTGAAATAGCATTTTAATCCTACAACGCCTGCTATTTTTGGATCGTTTTTAATGTTTTTAATCTTAGCACTAATAATTGCTATCGCCTCTTCTGGTAATCTATCATCACTATCTACAATAAAAAAATACCCTCCTTTTGCGAGAGCCACTCCTTTGTTAATCGCAATGTGCTTTCCTTGATTCTCTTGTTTATGATACACAATATCAAAAGGAGCTTGTGCTTGCATCTCAGAAATGACTTGAGCCGTAGTATCTGTACTCCCGTCATCGATGAGTATCCATTCAAAATGAAGATTTGTTTGCGCCTTAAGGCTATTGTAAAGTACAGGCAGTAAATCCCCTCTATTATAAGTGGCTGTACAAATGGTTATCAATTGTTCTTTATCCATCATCCTGTTTTATAAATATGCGAGTATCCAGACAAAAAACAGACTTACAGCGATGGCTCCTGCCATAAAATAAGATTGATTTTTTAAGTTGGTTGCATATATGATTGGATATACAACTAATACAGGGATTAAAAACCAAGATAAATACGCTACTCTATTGGTATATGGGAAGTATATAAAATAGAGCCATATCGTGTTTGTGATGATATAAAGGTGTAACATCTTCGAATAAAAGTCATTTTTAAAACGAAGTTTATAGATAAAGTAATAGCCTAAATAAATAACGATCCCACTATAGATAATAAAATCAATTCGAAAAGAAGATCTTGCAAAGACACCACTATCAATCGCGCTAAAATCACCTCGATCATCTACCAGTCCAATGGAAGAGGTCACTAAAAAGTTAATCACCGTCAAGAGTTTTCTTCCAAATAAGAAGCTTATAGGAATACTTACTAGCCATATCCCAGTCAATACCTTGGTGTTTTTATAAAACTGTGCAATAACAAGTGCTAGTGTAGGAAGCACCATACTGGTATGAAAACTTATAGATAGTGCGATAAGTATATACATAAACCACTTTCTATTATAAAAAGCTAAAGCGAAAAGAAAAAACGACGTTGCTAAACCATTTCTCATCCCATTAATACCAAATGGCCAAAAAGACATGGAAGTAACATATAGAACCACCGCAAAAAAGGCATACTTTTTAAACCACTTTTGAAACGCGTAGAATACTGGGAAAACGTACAATACCGCTGTTATTAAAAAGAACATTTGGACATTAAAGAAGTTTGCCAAGAGCTTCATGTAATAATAAAAACCATAATCTTTGCCTGACACCCATAAAGGGTCACTTTGAATATTTTGATAAATGGTGGTGTATTTATAGGTATCACCAAAATAGCGCCAGCTTCCAAAAGGATTTCTTAATCCTATAAATAAAGTAACAACAATAAGCAATAACACGGTGCCTATCATTAGGTTTGCTTCAGGGAACTTTTCAAGTTCTCGATACCGCAATAAGGGTAACGCCCCTATGATAGCGAGTACTGTAATTACAGTAAAAAAAGTGGTCATATAGTATTGATCTGCTATCACTCTGAAAGAATTTTATATAACTGTTTACAATATACATCCCACGTACTTTTTTCAAGAACGCGTTCTCTTGCTTTTATAGACTGCTTCTGAATGTGGTCTGGAGTGTCTATAATCGTGGCCAGAATTTTTGTTAATGCTACGGTATTATCCTGTTCAAATAACCAGCCTCCATTTCCTTCTTCTATCGCATCAGAAATGCCTCCTGTTTTTGTTCCTATAGCGGGTATTCCACAAGATTGTGCTTCTAAAAACACCAATCCGAAACCTTCCACTTGGTTTGAGGTTTGCTCTTCTCTCGTAGCCAGTATAAAAACATCTTTTGTGTTGTAAAAACTAGGCAATGCTTCATCTGGAACAAATCCATGAAGGTGTATTTGGGATTTTATAGGTGAGATAGCGATCAATGCTTTAAGGTCTTGTAAATAAGGACCTGTACCTGCAATATGCCATTCTATGTGATCTCGCAGCGCTGTAGGAAGGTTTTCAAATGTTTTTAAAATAAAATCATGTCCTTTAAATTGTAGGATTCTTGATACGGTCACAAAACGAATCGTCTGATCATTAGCCTTCTTTTCCGCTACTTCTGGTATAAAAAAGGTGTGATTTACAGCAAGTGGTAGAGCAACAACTGTTGATGTTGGTCGAATACTTTGTACTAGCTTTTTTGTATACTGGCTATTTGTAATTATTTTTTTTGCTTTTCCTAAAATCCATTTTGAATAGATAGGCAGCCAAATATGTTTTCTCATGTTGGATGCTCCTGCTAGAAACTCGGCGCCATGTCCTAATACATATATGTTTTTCATTCCTCCCAAAAAGGCTAGCAAGGCTTCGGGATGCCAGATTCCACAAAGGACATCATACGATGGTTTGTTTTTGATATTACGTATCGCACGAATGGTTGCTAGTTCGCATTGAATCCGTTTGGGAGGCAATCTTATAATTTCTACATCTGTTGCATTATAAGGTGTTGAAACGGTAGGTGTATCTACAGTTAGCACTTTAATGGTATCATAAAAAGAAGCTAATCCAGAAGTAATCTCATGACATAGACGTGCTATACCTCCTGTAGATGGAGGATAGTCATACGTTATGAGTAATAGATTTCTTTTTTTCATGAAGGTTATTGAGTTCTTAATGAAGCGTGTTTGGCGATTTCTTTTCCTTCTTTTAAACCACTATAATAGCTTTTAAAAATACCGTTGTCTTTATAAGCAAGGGTATAGGAGATTATCAATTTTATTAGATACAGACGCGCTGTTATTTTATAATACCACGGTAAATAACGGTGAATGATAATCGTACGGTTTCGCGAAAGCGAATATATATATTTATGAATATTTGGTTCTCTGCATCCTCCTGTTTCAGCGGCTAAATGAAACATGTGTGCTTTATGATTATAATAAATAGTGTGTCCTGCTTTTTTTAATCGCAAACATAAATCTGTCTCTTCATACAGTGCCGCTCCTTTTGTGAGTTGCTCATCAATACCACCTATTTGCGTATACACCCTTTTTTTTATAGAAAAATTCCCTCCTCCTGCATGGTCCACTTCTTTTTGTTCATCTATATGAAAACCTCGCAGCGGACTTGCCGTTCGTTTTACAAATTTTCCTATGTCACAGTCTGTATTTGCTTTAAATTTTTCTGTAATACCGCCTGCAACCATACTAATATCTTTGGTATCTAAAAAGGTGAAATGTTCTTTTAATAAATCTGCCGAGCATCTAATGTCATCATCAAGATATAATAAGTAATCGTATGTTGCCATTGTAGCACCATAATTTCTTGCTTCTGGCAACCCTTTAAAATGGGTTACATACTGATAGTTTATAAAATTAAAATCTTTTACATACGCCATGACCCATTGATCTTTTCCTTGCGATTGATCTACAATAATGATCTCAAAAGGGTATTCAAAATCCTGTACGACGAGATCTTTTAACGTATCTAATAGAAACGAGGTTCTGTGGAGTGTGGGTATGATGATAGAAAAACCTTTCATGACTGTAATGCTTCAAATAGATGTATAAAAGCTTTTACTTGTGAGGAGGCTAGATACCGCTCACAATAGGTCTCATTTGGTTCTTTTATAGCTTGTGGATTTTGTATGATATCTCTTAATTTTTGGACACTATCTTCTTCATTGAATTTTAGAAATGTGGCTGTATTTGCTTTTGTTAATTCCTTTCTTGCTTCACTTATTTCTGGCACAAAGGCGAGTACTTGTTTTTGAAGGGCGATATAATCAATCAGTTTTGCAAATACACACCACCAATATGCTTTATCTCCATTGATTAATAAGACATACTTAGCGCTTTCTATCATATCGTACAACTTCGATTGCGGCATATGATCATAAAAAGCAACGTGATCTGTAAGTTGTAATGCTGTTACATAAGGTAGGGCAACTCCTTCATTAATTTCTTTATTTCCTATGATTTGTATGGTAGGAATATCTTCTTTAGGCAATCCTTCTATCGCTTTTTTATAGAGGCTAAAAAAGGAATCTTTATACTCCTTTAAGTACTCTCCAACCAATACGAATGTATTCTCTTTTTTTATTTGAGGGGTCGGTATATAATCGTCATCTATGCCGGTAGGGATAAATTCAAATTTGGCATCATACACTCCTGCATATTGATCATGGAAGATCATGCCGTAAGATGATGAGGTCCCCACAATTTTATCTGCATATTGAAAAGTAAGATCTTGTATCCGTTTTTGCCTTGCATATACTTTAGGGATCGAAGAATGAAATCTTTTCCCGTAGGTAATCGGATCTCTAAAATCTGCTACCCATTGAATAGGCATGGTTTTTTTAAGTTCGATGCCTATTTCATTTGCTGTAAAAGGTAATGTTGTGGTAAAAACGGTTCCTATATTCTCTTCTTTGATCAGTTTTTTTGCAAGTGCAATCGCTCCTTTTTTCCAGGTCCAAAACCTATCAGGGTTTTTCAAATGACGGTTTAATATATACTGATATGCTTGGGATGTGATTTTTGGTTTTGAAGCTGTTGGGGTATCTACCGCTTTGGCATTGACATCTGGCGTATCAAATACGCCTTGTTTTTTTAATGTTTTGTAGGTTCTATCTGCGCCTCCAAAGGCCATTTTAATTCCTCGTATACTTGGTTCTATATATTTAGTCCTGTAGATAGGAATCCCATCTAGTTCTTCTACTAATGCAGGGTCTTCATTATACTCATAATTAGTGTCTACCGTAATGACATAAGGTTGCCATCCCATGCGTTTTAGATACTTCACAAGTTTGTGTGCTCTAAAAACAGCAGCATGTGTCTCTGGAGCAAAAAATGGCGTAATGACAAGTACCTTTTTATTCATTTTCTAGTATGTTTTTATAGACCGCTATATTTTGTGCTACCAGTTTTTGCTGGTCAAAGAAATCAACTACTCGCTGTTTTGCATTTTTCCCTAATTGTCGAGCAAAAGAGGGATCTGTAAGGAATTTATTTATTTTTTGTGCAAAGGCGTGATGGTTTTCTGGACTTTCTAACAACCCAGATATGGTATCTTCAATAGATTCTGGTGCCCACCCTATAGAAGAAGCGACTATCGGTTTTTCCATAGCCATGGCTTCTAGCCAAGAGATAGGAAATGCTTCAGCATAGCTTGGGAATACACAAACAGCCGCTTGGGAGATGGCTTCTGACATCTCTTCGTATGGCACCACGCCTTTATAATGAACTTGACCTAATGCAGACGGTGTTAAAATAGATTTCATCACTTCCCAAGTAGATTTCTTTTCTATAAAATCGACAGCATCCTTGCCTATCAGCGTTAATGATGCATTCGGATTCCTTATATGAACTTCATTAAAAATATGTGCTAATGACATCATTCCCTTTTTACGCACTAAAGTTCCAAAATAAAGAATGTTTTGATTTTCTGAAGTGTCTGGGATACGGGCACTAAACAGATCGGTATCAATCCCATTATAAACAACCTCAACATCAAGAGCTGCAAATGCAAATACCTTTTCTGTTAATCTGCCTGAAAACGCACTGACAGCAATTACTTTTTTTGATTTCTTAATCGCTCTTTTTTCCAAATAGTAGAGTAATCGTGGTTTTGAAACCTCCTGTAAATGATTAAAATAGGTGACAGAACCATGAATGCGTGTCACTACAGGAATTTTAAAGTTACAAAAGGCATGTAGCCCTTCCCAATCGGGTGCTTCAATAAGGTCAATATGATCATTTTGAATGTGTTTTTTAATCCGCTTACGTATGTTAAAACGATTTTTAATGGGAGAAAATCGAGAAGGTGATACGCCTTTGATTTCTACCATACGTATGTTGCCATCATACCATATGTGATCTCTAGAGGAGAGACATAAAAAAACAGTCACCTGATAGTCATTTTTAACTAATGATGTCGCCATCATTTTAATAAATGACCCTATACCTCCTGCGGGCGGTGTATCAGGATGTGGATACTCTGCGGTTATGTAGGCAATATGATTCACTTTTTAATATATTTTTTACGTAAATAGCGATTTAAAGGCATTTCAAAATATCTATATAGAATTCCACTCCCTATAATAGACAGTAAAAGGGCTGTCAGAATGAGTACATAGCCATTGTCAAAAAACCTGAATTTATAATTTAATATCCACAATACATTAATGACGAGTTGATGGATCATATAGAATGCAAAACTTATTTCTCCTAGCCAAATACAGCCTCTTTTTGATAATAATTTTGAGATCCACCCGCCTTGCATGGCAAATATGAAAATCAAAAAGACCATAGGTACCCAATAGTATAAAGACCATCTAAAGTCCTGGGGTACGTTGTCACGAAAAAAATAAAATCCTAAAAAAAGAAGTATTGCTGAAACCTCTAGTAAGGTCGCATAATTTTTTAGAAATTTCTGATCCTTGTATTTCATATAGAGGTCGTGAAGCACAATACCCAAAAAGAAATCAAAGATTCTAAATAACGGATTGATATAATACACCCAGTGATGAACATCTGTAGATTGTCTTACCGTTATGATCACTAAAGGAATAAGGAGTACTAAAAAAACATACTTTCTAAATTTTGAAAACAGAACCAATAACAATGGGAACGTCATATAAAAAAATAGCTCATTTGAAATACTCCAAGAAACCCCATTAAAAGAAAAGAAATATTCTTTAAGCGGAATAAAACTCTGAACCAGAAAGAGATTAGACACTGATTTTACCCAAAAAGTAATACTATCTATATTATTATAATAAGACAGGTAAAAGGCAAAAAGAAAGGTTAAGAGATGAAGCGGATAGATTCTAAAAATCCTAGACAGGATAAACTTTTTAAAAGTGATGGTCTTCTTCAAAAAAGGTTCTTTATACTTAAATGATAAAATAAAACCGCTTAAAATAAAAAAGAAGCTCACGCCTAAATAGCCTTCACTTATAGATAAATAACTCGCAAACGTATCGCTCAAAAAGGATTCATTATAGTTCAAGAAAAGCCCTCCTAAATGGCCTGAAAAGACCATATAAGCAAATACAAAACGAAGTGACGTTAGTGGCTTTAGCATCAGTTTATTTAAAAATATATTTTTTCAATAGCCCTTTTAAAGGCGGTTCGAGGTAATAAGTAACTAGTGTTGCCAATAAAATGGCAATAGATGTCGTGAGTATGATACTAATCGGTCTAACCATATACTGATCAAAAAAGAGCATAAAAATATAGCCGATAAGTTGATGTATTAAGTATAATGGGTAGGATATAAACCCTAAAAAAAGCAAAAACTTACTTCTTCCTAAGATGTGCATTTTGGTATACACAAATACGTAAAAGAAGCATACGATTATTGGAAACGCAATGATGAGTATCGTAAGATCTAAATGAGGTCTTATAACATCATACAACGCAATCGCTAAAGCAAGATTCGCCACAATAAGTACGTGTAAATAAAAGGGGGCTTTTCCTTTTGAGGTGTATATTTTATAAAAACAAATCCCTATCATAAAAAGCAATACGTAGTTTAAATCTAACAACCGACTTAGGATCGGTATTGGGAAAAAATAATGGATCAGACAAATGACCAATAGCGCTCCGTTATACCACAACACTTTATTTACTTTCCCAATCATCAGTAAAAACGCCATCAATAAGTAAAAAAGCAATTCTGGTAATAATGACCAATACGCACCATCTACATGATGAAACTTCAACAACTCATGAAACATGGTGAAATTGAATAAAATATCAACGGTAGGCCTATCAAACATGGGATGTATTGACTGAGATTTTGTGATCCATATAACCCCTAATGTGATGAGTAAACAAATCCAGAAAGTAGGATATAGCCGCACAAATCGTTTCTTCAAAAACTGTAATGCGCTTGAAGAACGCTCTATCGTTAGGGTAATCACAAAGCCACTCAGAATAAAGAAAAAAGGCACGCCTAACCATCCGTACGCAAAATGAAAAGACGAGTCTACCGCAAAATCTTTCGCGTAGATCGTGGTATAATGATACAACACGACACTTAATGCCGCGAGTCCTCTAAAAGCGTCTAGTTCTTTAATTCTCATAACGGCAAGCTATTTTTAGGTGGTAAAGATTCTGAGTACGCTTTCGCGAAATCTGTGCTGAGCGCAGTCGAAGTAGCGTACCCATATTCATACCCTTCACCATGTTATGTATCAATGCTAAGATCATACTGCAGATTTCTTTTTAAAAAAATGAAACAAATAACTCCGCTCTTCTTGACTTAAAACAACATAGAGCCCTATGGCAAATAATAACGTGTAACAGATACCTTTAAGAATAAAGAATCCCCACCCATTTCCTATAGATTGAAAAGCATAATAAGAGATCAGACTCACTACCGAAAACAAGAAGAGATAAGGGAATAGCGCTTTTGTGAAATAGTGCTTCATATTGAGTCCCAACTTAAAATGATAGTAAAATAAAATCATGCCCTGAAGGATTACAAGTGCGCCAAAAATCCCGTAGATAATCCCTTGTAATCCATAGATGGTAGATAAATACCCTCCTACAATAAGTCCTATAATGGTCAATATTAATGAGGATAAAGATTTAAATCGCATCAATTTTTTTGCTTCTAAAATAGCATGTGCATATCCTTGTGATATGGGTATCACATACGCGATCATAATCAATAATGCCACGAGCCATGCATCTTTATACGTCTCTCCTACCCATAAAACAACAAACTCCTGTCCTAAGATTAAGAAACCTCCTAAAATATAAAAGAGCACAATCATGGTAATTCTTGAAATTCGGATCATCTCTGCTGTAAGGAGTGCTGTGCTGCTATTTTTATAAACAGACTGCACTGCCTTTGGAAGCACCAAACCGTTAATGACATTCCCAAATGTTAGAAAGTACAATCCAAGAGTTACGCCTATTGAATAGATAGCAACAACAACTGTATTTGTAGTCGCTCCTAAAACAACCTGACCTGTCCGCCATTGAAATTGATACACCATTCCAAACACAAAAATCCAGATAGAGTAACTAAATATTTCTTTTATAAATCGATAGTGAAAGCTATGTAGCTTGATCTTTATGTTGAGTTTCGTAAATGCGTAGTAGATGGTGGCGATAATAAACAAGACGTTTAATATGCTATCTAAAATCACCAATCCTAAGGCATCTGCTCCTTGATAGAGTATCGCAACAACAAGCAATGTTCGTATGACATATTTACAAATAGTAAGTATTCTAGGAAAAACAAAATGCTCATAGCCATTACAAATACCTGTAAAAGCACCACCGGGTAATGCGATGGCAATATTAAGGATAAAGATCAGGAGCATGATCTTTGCCTTCTCCATTTGTGTTGCTGTTAATGTGCTTCCATACAAAGCATCTACATTGAGATACATGACGATCCCAAAAATCACGACAGCCAAACTGATAACCGAATATATAATAAGACTCACCGCTAGAAAGTTCTCTTGCCCTTTGTCATCTTTTTGTGCTCTATACTTCGCTACAAATCGTACGACTGCATTGGTTAATCCTAGATCTAGTATGGATAGATATCCAACAAATGCGCCTATAAGAGCAAACAACCCATATTCTGAGTCTCCGAGCATTCTTACGATAAAAGGAGTCATCACAATCCCTACAATATTGGAAATCCCAAGATTGATATAGGTGAGTAATGCGGCTTTTTTTATCTGACTCAAAATAGTTGGTTCTTATATTGTTTTATGAAACACTCACAGTCTCACTTTGTGCGATTTCCTGTATGGATCGCTGATCTGCTTGTATGGGATTAAAATCCCGTAAGCAGATGTAATCAGGTCTATTTTTTTCTTTTCGATCTTCAGGTAGATTAGAGGTCACATTGTAGGTCATAATGGCTGTATTTCTGTCATAAGGAGAAATATTTGCATTTGATCCGTGATACACATTGGGATGAAAAAATATCGCGGTTCCTATGCTGCCTATTCCAGGTTGAATACCCGCTTGGTCTACCATGTTTTTTATCAACTCATTCTTTATCGTAAACTTGAGATCTCCATTTAAAGAATTTTCTAAATCGATGGTATCGGCTGTCAAATGTGCTTTGGGTTGAAATGCTGCAATGCCTGTTTTATGAGATCTAGGAATAAACATAAGTGGTCCCTGAGCATGGTCTGTATCCTGCAATAATACCATCACTGAGAGCATTTGTGATTGCTTCACCCCATCATCTATATGCCAAAACGGATAATCCTGATGCCATTCCCAAATACCACCATCAAAAGCCTTTTTATTATTAAGCTTATACTGATAAAGGTAAATAGAAGGATCATGTAATAATTGTTGTGTTGGTGTGACAAGTCGTTCTTGTTTATATAACCAATCAAATGCTTCTATGCGATGATGCGGTGCAAAAACAGAGCGTATCGCACCGTTTTCTTCTCTAATAATATTAGGCATAGGCCTATCATCTATTTTTCCGATGCCATCTTTCAATCCCTGCACTTCTTCTTCTGTAAACAAGCCATTGATTATAAGGTATCCATTCTCGTGGTACTCGTTAATTTGTGATGTTGTTAATTTCATTCTTGCAATTTTTTATATACTGGATCCTCTATTTCCTATTGGTACCTCCAAGATTGGATATCAGATACGTTGCCTTTCACAGAGACAGCACCGATATAATCTTTTCTAGGTTCAATGGTATGTAGTGTCCATTTATATTTTTCTTTTTTATCCCATTTGGTATCAATAAGTGTGGCTTCTTTCGTAGAGTCTAAACTCACCACAAATTGATCTAACGGAAATGACAATCCGCTTCCAACTGCTTTTATAAAGGCTTCTTTCCGTGTCCAACAATTATAAAAAGCTTGCGTATGATAGGCTTGATCTAACCTACATAAAGAGGTTACTTCTTCTTCCGCAAAGAAGAGTTTTGCGATCTTTTTTACAGCTACTTTTCGTTTTGTATACTCTATATCTATTCCAATACGATGCTTCTGAACAAAGCCTAATAAAATCGTATCACCAGAATGAGAAATATTAAATCTGATCTGACTCGGATGATTTACATACGGTTTTCCATGATCACCTAATTGAAATGTAACGTGGTCTGGAGCCATTTGTAAATACGTTCCTAGTAGGTTTCTCAATACGCCTCGTGCGATGATAAAACAATCGCGGTCTTTACCAAATCTAAAGCTCAGCGCTCTTTCCTTTTCTGTATCCTCTAGAATCTCCCAATATTTTTGTAATCTATTCTCATGGTCACTTTTACGCACAGACCAGACATGCAACTGGCTAGGTTGCAAAGAGAGATCTTGATTTGAAAAAGCGGTCCACATCCTGTTTTAATTTTCTAGTATTACTTGATCCATTGCTTTTGCGGTATGCAACACATCTGGGGCGTCAAAAAATGTTGCGTGATGTCCTTTACAAGTCTGCACATTAATTTCTCTACGCACCAATGGTTTCCATGAACGTACGATCTCATCATTATAGCGATCATCACCTTTCTCTGTGAGAATAAGCGATATATTATCTATTGGGTGATCCCATTGATAGGCATTAAATAAAGAGACGAGATGAACGCGCATCTGTTCTGTGTTTTTTTCGGCTTCGCTTCCCCAAAGCTTCACTTTAATAGGCTTTAGATAAAACATAAGACGGTATCCAATCATGGCTTGTAATGCTTTGAAAGGATTGGAGAAAAATCGTTTCAAAAAGGCAGTCACTCTAATAAATAACCGTTCTTTATCTAATAATAATCTATGTTCTGCAATCGTGTCGGCAACAATAAGATGTGAATCTCTTCCTATGGATTTTAAGTACGAAGCCATTTCTAATCCTACAGCTGTACTAAAACAGTATACCACGATATTAAGCGTTCCTTCTGGTTGTATCAGACGTATCTCATCTGCATAATCTTTGGCCATATCCCCAATACTTTGGTGCTTATTATCTTCTCCAAAAATCCCTAAAGGTTGCAGTGCATATACCGGCCTTTGAACATCAATAGCATCAGCGAGACTTTTATAGAAAAACACATGCCCTCCTCCTGCATGAATACAAAATAGAGGCGCCTTCTCTCCTTTGGTTTTTATAGGTACTAGATACTTCCAAGCAATCATATCGGTATCGCCTTTTGCCTCAATAATTGCGGCAAGGCTTTGGATTGTTGGAGATTCTAACAATAAGGTTGGAGGGAGTTTAACGCCTAATTTTTCTTCAATAAGAGCAAACATTTTGACAGATAACAGCGATTTTCCGCCGAGATGAAAAAAGCTATCTGTAATACTTATGTAATTTATCCCAAATAATTGTTCCCAAATCTCCACCAGTGTTAATTCTACTTGATTTCTAGGAGCGACATAGGTCGTTTCTTTCTTTTCAAACTCTTCTTGAATGCTCAAGTTATCCAGGATACGCTTTCGCGAAAGCGCATTAGGAATCATCGGAATATTTTTTAATGCGGCATTAATAGTCGTATCATTATTGATAAGTAGTGTCACTGCAATGGCAGGTATGATTTTTAAAAACCAATCTA
Source organism: uncultured Flavobacteriaceae bacterium (assembly GCA_964351845.1). Lineage (GTDB taxonomy): Bacteria > Bacteroidota > Bacteroidia > Flavobacteriales > Flavobacteriaceae > Dokdonia. Next base: position 22,771 of record CAYGQJ010000024.1, read on the forward strand.
TGACAGATGCTGGAATACTATCTGTATTTGCGACTATTTCATATTGGATATCGTCCTCTATTTTAAAGATAACCGTTAAAGGATAGGTCGTTGTAATACCACTCTCGAAGCCTTTTACGGTTACCTCTCCACTGGAGATATCCTCCCATGGGAAGTTTTCAAAAACAAAAAGACTGTCAAATAAAGCCCTGTCTTCTGGTAAGCCGGCCCAAGATGTAATTTGATCTACTTTACAGTATTCATACGTACGCGCTTCTTGTTGTTGTGACTGTATTTCTTGCAAGAATTCCTGAAACGGTTGTGAACCTCCAAGGCAGGTGCGTACTGGTAAGACATTGGCAAACATTCCCGCCATACGCTCTATATTAGGAAAAGGAATAGAACGACCTGATACTGTTGTCCCAAAAGTGACATCACTCGTATCAAAGCACTTGGAAAGTGCCAATGACCAGATGCCTTGAAATAAGGTATTCAATGTGACTCTATATCGCTTTGCAAGCTTTTTTAAATCTTCAGAGGTTTCTACCGTAAAGTTATTCTTATATATTGTAGGTGTACTTACAGATGACCGCGTGCTACTTTGCTTAAACAGCGGTGCTTTTGTAAAGCCCTCAAAGGTTTTTGTCCAGAAGCTTGCTGCTTTTTCAAAGGAGGTATTTTTCAACCAATTCCTATACGACTTATAGGTAGGAATTGCGGGTAATTGCGGATCTGATCCTGAACATAAACTGGCATACAGTGCAAATACATCTTTTAAGATAATAGTAGAAGACCATCCATCTAATAAAAGGTGGTGACATTCCCATAAAAAATAATAACTATCTGCTGCTTTTTGAATTAAACTAATCTTAGACAACGGATTTTCTTCAAAAGAAACGCCCACCTCTTTGCGTTCGTTTTTACGTAGCTCTAGTAAGATCACTTGTTGCTCTGGCGTTTTCTCAGTCCAACTTAAAAATGACCATTGAATCTCTTTTTCTGGTCTGACTAATAATACGGGACGTTCTACTTTTTTCCAATGTACGGATGTACGCATCACTTCATGACGTAAGGTAACAGCCTTCCAAGCTTGCTTGAAAAGTTCGATATCAAGAGCCCCTTCCATCTCACATTGTACCATCAAAAAGCCTTGGTCTTCTCCCTCCATTAAATGATGAAAGAGTAATCCCTGTTGCATAGCCGTAAGCGGATAAATAGCTTCTATTTTCGGTTTTTTGAGCGTCTTTGTTTCCATCGGTGTTTTTATTTGTGCTGTTCCCATATCTGCAATCAGCTTGTTATTCTAATAAACCAAGTAAACTATCTAAGTCATCTTGGCTTATGTCTGCTTCAGAAAAATCAGAAGGGGTATACCCGCCATTTTCTTCCTGATTACAATAGCGACTTATTTCTTTAATGCGCTTTTTAAAATTAGCTACGAGTACCGATATGGTCTCTGGATGATGAACAGTACTCCCAAAACTGAATGTACCCTGTAACTCATCATCTGCTATATGAAGATTGATTTCTAGTTTATAATGACGTTCACTACGAGGGTCTCTCAAATTTTCTGTGAGTGTCGTCGTTTTGATCCCATGATCAGGTACCATTGATGTTTTAGTTCCTAGGAAATTAAATACAATCTCAGGATTTTCTATATCTCCAAATGCATTTTTCAGGTAACGCAGTCCTCCGTATCCTATACCTCCATTGGGAACACTACGCATTTGTTCTTTTGTAGCGATTATTTGACCTCCTATATCTTTATGTAATTGGTGTGCAAATTTTACTGGAAAATAAGATGTAAACCAGCCCACCGTTTTTGATACATCTAGCCCTGATGCTACCGTTTCTCTTCCATGTCTTTCAAAACCTATGGTAATTTCTTGATGCCTACTCCAGTTTCCTATCGTATCAATAAAAGCCGTGACGAGAAGCTCATCAATTTTTGTGTTATACGCTTGATTTGCCTCTTGCAATGCCTGCGTCGTAGCTGTGTCTAAAGAGAAATGTACTTGTGTCACCTCTTTTTCTTCGATAATAGTGCTATTTGATTTATCAAAAGGCAATGGAGGAGTGGGTGTTATTTGTCGTGTCCAAAACGCAATTTCCTCATTAGACATCGTTTCAACATACGTATCAAGATGTTCACTCCATGCTTTGATCGTACTTGTTTTTGGCTCTTCTACAATAGCATCATTTGTAATCACTTGCTGTAAAGCAGTTGTAAAATCATCTATAATAATCTGCCAAGACACCGCATCTACAACTAAATGGTGGGCTATTAACACACAAAAATCACTTGCTGCTATTCCAGTATGAAAGTAGATACAGGTACATAACGAACCTTCAGATAATCTAAACTCATCTTGTACCCGCTGCATTTGCTCTTCTACAATCTGATCATAATCAGATGATTCGACATCGGTAAGGTCTATATACGCCACTGCAAATATTTGCTCTGGCGCTATAATATCTTGTACCCATTGGTTTTCTATATATCTAAATCGTGCTCGTAAAGCATCATGTTGTGTGATGATATAATTGTACACTTTCTGTACCTGCTTTTCTGAAATAGCAGGTATCTTATCTAACCGGACACCTTGATTCCAATAGTGAGGTGCCTTTTTATGATCGTTAAAAAACCAGTGTTGTATCGGCGATAATGGTACCGTTCCTGTTACTACTTTCCGTGTAGTTTCTGTTGTTTCCGCT
>CAYGQJ010000024.1:25564-38095 GCA_964351845.1 uncultured Flavobacteriaceae bacterium
TTCGCGAAAAGCGATAACTCAGCAATCGTCTGATGCTCAAACAGCGCATTCTGTTCTAATATAATTCCTTCTTTTCTAGCCTTTGCTATAATCTGAATACTTACAATAGAATCTCCCCCGATCTCAAAGAAATTATCATCTTTATGAATTGGAGAAAAACCTAAGGTCTCTTCCCATATCGCACGTAATGTCTCTGATACGTCAGTAGTCGTATCATCCTTTTGTACTATTTCTGTTGTTTCTGTAAATAGCGAAAGTTCTGCAATCGTCTGATGCTCAAACAGTGCATTCTGCTCTAATATAATTCCTTCTTTTCTGGCCTTCGCAATAATCTGAATACTCAAGATAGAATCTCCCCCGATCTCAAAAAAGTTATCGTCTTTATGAATTGGAGAAAAACCTAAGACTGACTCCCATATCGCACGTAATTGCTCCTCTATTTTAGTAGCAGTACTCGTGTTTATAGCTTTCGTTTTAGATCGTGTAGGTTGTAGTGTGCGTGTTTTCTGTAATTGTTTTCTGTCAATTTTCCCATTAGGTAATACTGGCATTGTTGTTACAGAAACAAATTGAGATGGCACCATATAATCTGGTAATTTTTTTTGAAGATCTGCCTTTAATTGATCTACAGAAAAACCTTCCTGTCCCTGAACATACGCCACAATACGTTGACGGCCTGAAGTTGTCGTACGCTGTGCTTGTACCGCTACTGCTTCTTTAATTTTAAGCAATAGTAATTTTTTGCCTTCAGGGCTCAATGCGTGGATTCTATCTTCTATATCTTCTGTTCTCATTTTACTGCTTTTACCACTACAATTGAATTTGCCCACCAAATATCCTTCACATCTTCTGGCATTGTCAACGCTACTTTTTGTATGCTGAATGAAGAAAAGTGCTTTAATAATAATCGTTGGTGCTCTCTACTCAAAGAGTCTATTTCATTAGAGAAATACGTGAATGCTCCGCCTTGTGTAAGATGGCTTGAAGCATAAGAAAAGAAGTGTTCTGCAAAAGTGATACTCTCCTGAACGTACTTCATATATTCTTCTTCATTTAAGGGATAGGTATGAAAAAATATCCCATCAAATACTCCTAAATCATCGATTGTATCTTGCCATAAGCCTTGCACCATTCGGATATCAGCATCGCCAAATTTTTCTTTCCATTGCTGGAAATAATCGGCAATTACTTGCTCATTACACTCGATAATGGTGTGTGACTTTACCTGATGTGCTTGAATCATATCTGAAGAAATTCCTCTTCCAAACCCTATTTCTAGGATATCCCCACGGGTTTCACAAATCACATCGGCCATCCCTTGCATAAGGGGTATTTGCCAATCTTCCATAATCTCTTGATCAGATAGCTTGGTATGTGTACGGTCGTCTATTTCTCTAATCTCTGTAGATACACTGCCGGGAACAAAATGCTTTGCCTGTTCATCAATCGCCTCTATATCCGCCGAAAATTCTTTTAATGCTCTATTAATCACTGCCGATCTTTGAATAGCTCTCGGAGGATTTATAAAACTATCTTCCTTTATCGTAAGCTGTACTTCATATCCTTCTGATCTTCTAACTCTTCGCATGGTCTATATCTTTAATCTAAATTATCAAGTAGTACCTCTACTGCTGCTGCTTGAAGCGTTTCTATAGAGGTTAATAGTTGATGTATTTCTGTATTTGAAATGTGTTTTTTGAGTCCTTCTAGTAATTGTGTAGGTGTTGCTGTTTCTAAAGCGTTCCAATCAATGGTATCTACATCGCTCTCTACAGTAACCACTGCTTGTTGAACGTGAGCGTCACTATAGATGAGTTGCTCGATTTCATCCAGTTCAATTCTGTAGCCTCTTACTTTGACTTGCTGATCTTTTCTGCCTAAAAACTCAATAGTGCCATCGGCTCTGTACTTGGCAAGATCTCCTGTTTTGTACAAACGTTTGGAGGTATCCGGATCAAAAGGATGTTGTATAAAAGACTGTGCTGTTTTTGCTGCATCATGTAAATATCCAGATGCCAGCCCTACCCCTCCTATGTATAATTCTCCTACCGTTCCATAAGGGATTCGTTTTGCATCATCATCCAGAATATACACCTGTATATTTTTAATAGGACGCCCTATCGGAATGCTACTCGCCGTACGATCTTTTGGTGTTAATTGATGTGCAATACACCATACCGTACTTTCTGTTGGGCCGTATTCGTTATATAATTTGACTTCAGGTACTATTTCAAAATGTGAACTTGCAAGTTGTGTCGTACACGCTTCTCCAGCGACAATCACCGTATCTAGAGATCTCAATTTTTGCACATCTCCGTAGTTCAGAACATGGGTGTATAAAGACGGCAGTAGTAAGGTATGACTCACCGCATTTGCCTGAATCGTATTCACCAAACGGTCTATATCTTGTTCTAGATGTTTTTCTGAAATCACCAAGGTCCCGCCTGTGCATAAACTCCAGTAGATTCCTGTTTTAGAGCTGTCAAAAGAAACCGAAGACATCACTAAAAATGACGTAGGATCTGATCCGTAGAAATCGGTTCTAGAGCATGTAGAATTGATGATATTTTTATGTGTAATCGGCACGCCTTTTGGCGTACCTGTACTTCCTGATGTATAGATGACGTAGGCAAGATCACTGCTTTCTACCTGAGGTAATACCACTTTAGCGGTACTCACTGTTTCATAAATAGTCTCTATGGTGAGTATTTGAACTGGATTGTTTTTAAAATCTGAGACACGTTCTCGTTGGGTGATGACCGCTTTCGCGAAAGCGTTATCAAGAATATACGAAGTGCGATCCAGCGGGTATTCAGGGTCCAGCGGAAGATATGCAGCGCCTGCTTTGAGAATCCCTAACAATCCAATAATCATATCGTGTGAACGCTCTATACATAACCCCACAATATCATTTCTTTTAATACCGTGTTGTATGAGTTGCATTGCAATGTTGGTGGCACGTTCATTTAACTCTTTATACGTGATTTTGATGTCTTTAAAAGCTAAAGCAATGGCTTCCGGATGTTCTTTCGCTTGTGCTGTTATCATCTCATGGATGCCCTTATGTGGAATATTATATTCCTGTATAGGTGCTTCCAAGGTGGCATAAAATTGTGCTTCCTGTTCCGTTTGAATTTCTATCGCAGAAATAACCAAATCAGGATTTTTGATCACGCTTTTTAGAATCCCTTCAAAGTGCTTGTGCATACGCGCAATCGTGGTCGCTTCAAACAAATCTGTCTCATACTCCATCAATGACATCAGCGAACCTTCGTCTTCAGAGATATATAGCGTTAAATCAAATTTTGCGACGCCCGCATCATACGGCTCATAAGAGATCTTTATGTCTTCGCCGAGTGTAGGTGTTTCTGGAACTTTATGATACAAAAACATCACTTGAAAGAAAGGATGTACACTTAGAGATCGCGTGGGTTTTAACTCTTTTACCAGGGTATCAAAAGAAATATCTTTGTTAGAAAAAGCATCTAATGTTGTTTTCTTTACCTCATTTACCAAGGCACTAAATGAGCTGTTTTTATCTACGGTCGTACGTAATACGAGTGTATCGTTAAAAAACCCGATGAGGTTTTCTAAGCTTGTCTGATCTCTTTTTGTAATAGGAGTTCCGACCAATATATCTTCCTGCGCTGCATATTTTTGTAACAATACATAGTACACGCTTAACATGGTCACATAGGGTGTCGCCTCTAGTTTCTTGCAGAGGTCAAAAAAATCATTGGCCATTTGATCTCCATATACTTGTTTATGGAAAGTCCCTTTATAAGAGGGTTGTGCCTTTTTAGGATAATCTGTCGGTAGATGTAACGTAGGAATCTCACCTGACAGTTGTTGCTTCCAATACGTGAGATGTTCCTCATTAATTTCTTGAGTCCCTTGCCAATGTGCATAACTGGCATATTGAATATCTGGTTTCTCAATCGTTAGCGTATTTCCTTTCACAAGACTAGCGTAATATGCTGCGAGTTCTTTACGGAAAATCTTCATAGACCACTTATCAGTGATAATATGATGCATGACAATTAAAAACAAGAAATCATTGTCGGCTACCTTGATCACGGTAGATTGTAATAAGGTTTCATCCGACAAGTAAAATGTATGACTGGCATTTTTACGTACAAGCGCGTCTGCTTTTTGAGACGCCACTTCATAAGAGTCATCACTAAAATCGTGATAGGTAAATACCGAGTTAGATGCCGGATTTGTATGTACGGTGGGTACGCCTTCTTCTACTTGAAACGTAGCCCGTAAAATATCGTGCTTATCTTCGATAAGGCGGATGCTTTTTTCAAATAATGCAACCTGTACATCTCCTTCTAATCGGTATAATTCTGAATAATTATAAAAAGGATTATCAGGAAATAACTGCTGTAAAAACCACAGTCGTTTTTGCTCACGAGACAACGGCACTGGAATCGTATCTGGAATCTTTGTGATTTCAGTCGTTTGCGCACCTTTTTTATCACGATTTCTCCATCTCGATAATAAGGAAGCTTTAGAAGAAAATGAACTTTCGTTTTTCACAATCGTATTCTTTTTTGTCATATTATTTTAATCCTACTTTCACTGCAAGTTCATAGAACCAATACGTAATGGTATCTTCTACACCAAGGTTGACATCAAACACTCTTTCTATAATCCAATAAACAGAGGCTAGTATTAAAAAGATAGAACCGCCAATCAGTATTTTTGGATAGGACTTTCTTTTCCGAATCAAGTATAGTACAGGAAAAATAAGTGCAATGATGACGAGTTGACCTATCTCTACACCAATATTAAATCCTAAAAGAGAGTATGCTAAGAATTCATCTTTAAGACCTATATCCCCTAATACACTGGCAAATCCAAATCCGTGAAATAATCCAAATACAAAGGCAATCACCCAGTCTCTTCCTTTAAAAATGGGTTTGATATTATGAAAAGCCGCAAGACCAATGGAGAAAGCGATGATAGACTCCACAATCCATCCTGGAAGGCTTATCACTTGTAAGGCTGCAAGGCTCAATGTAATCGTATGCGCTATCGTAAAAAAAGTAATGATTTTTATGATGTATGAGAAGGCAGGTTTAAAACGATCTACGGGTTTCCAACTTTTAAGTGGTGATAGCTTTTCTTCGCGTCTGCGCCATACAACAGCGGGTAATATAAGCGCTATCAAAAAGAAAATATGATCTGTGCCTATCCAAATATGCCAAACACCTTGCTTAATCATAGCCACAAAACCTTTCCAAATAGAAACCTTTGTTAAGTCTAAAGTATCTGTTGGGCTATCTGGTGTAAAATAAAGCGAAATATTAGACTCGTTATTAATGACACCCGCCTTCCAATTGTATTCCATCGTAAGAAATCCTCTATGAGTCGGAGATGCTTCAAAAGCTACATTATAGGTCACTTCCATCGTATCAGGAAGCGGGTCTACATTGTCAAGATCAAAAAACAGTTGAATATAATCTCCTAGTCCTGTAGACAACACATCAATTCCTTTGAATGTAACGTTATGAACCCCGGAAGGAGAAGAAAAACCAGCATGTGCTAGAAAATAGGCTTTCAATTCTTCATAATGAGGTGTTATGACGTCTTTCGTATTTCCTTCTTTAAGCAATCCCCAATTGAAAATCTTATTCAAATCATCGGCTTGTATCTCAAATCGCCCCTCTATACCATCAGATTCATATACCCTAAGAAATATAAAACCTTGCTCTGGAGCATGTGCCGCAGCATATCCAAAAAGAGGATAGAGTAGCATAAGAGCAAATAGAAAATATGTTAATATTTTTTTCATTAAAATGACTGTTTTTGTTTGAAAAATAACAAGAAATAAAGTGTAAAATGTGCTAAATCAAAAAACCAATTCTGCCTTAAATATTTCGTTTTGACAAACTATATTTTATAAAAAAATGATTGATTGAACGCGGCACTTTATCAACTAATTTTTAGTTCTCAAATCAAAATAACAACATAAAGGTTTCTTATTCTATTAAATATAGATGAAGAGGAAAAAGAACCCCTAAAAGGGAATTATACCCTATGAAAGAATCACTGAAAATGTATTTTTTTATTTCCTTTTTATTCCTTTTTGTAACTCAATATTCATTTTTTAAAGAATTCTGAAATTAATACATCAGATCAAAAAGGAAATTAAAAATTATATTAATTATTTAATTATCAGATACTTATAATCATAAAACATGCTTACAGATAGTAACGCCACCTATATACCACTAGAAAATAGCATCGCCTAAAGCATCATTTTTTCCTTTTTAAACGGAATAATTCCTATTGACTCACTTTTAATTTATAATCAGAAGAGGGTATCGTTAATTTGTCCCAATCATTACTTAAAGAGTAGATGAAAAATCAATAAAAAAGAGACTATTTTGAATTTTTCCTGGACAGAAGAACAATTAGAATTTAAGAACAAAATCATTCATTTTGCGAAAACAAAATTGAATGAATCATCTATTGTTACTGATCAAAATTGTGAGTTCAAAAGGGAAAATTGGCAAGCATGTGCAGACGTTGGTATTCTTAGTTTATCGGTTCCTAAAAAGTATGGTAATCATACACACGAAATAGATATCTTATCTGCTATCCTAGCCATGGAAGGTTTAGGATATGGATGTAGGGACAACGGATTACCATTTGCATTAAATGCGCAAATGTGGACCGTACAATTACCTATTGCACATTTTGGAACAGCCGCTCAAAAGGAAGCGTTTTTACCTAAACTTACTTCGGGAGAATGGATTGCTTCTCATGCGCTTACAGAACCAGAAGCTGGATCTGATGTATTTAGTATGCAAACCACAGCTACAAAAGTAGCAGGAGGGTATCTTCTTAATGGTAAAAAACACCTGATTACATTAGGGCCTGTATGTGATCTCGCACTCGTATTTGCCGTCACAAATCCTAAAGTAGGCAAATGGGGTCTTTCGGTTTTTATGGTAGAAAAAGGAACCAAAGGCTTTGAGACAAGTATCAATAAAGCAAAAATGGGCTTGCGTACGGTACCTATAGGTGATCTTACGTTTACGGATTGTTTTGTCAAAGAAGAAAACAGATTAGGAGCAGAAGGTGCTGGCTGGAGTATCACAAATCATTCCTTAGAGTTAGATCGTTGTAGCGTACACGCAAGTCAAGTAGGCGCTATGGAGCGACAACTAGAAGCCTCTATCGCTTATGTAAAACAACGTAAACAGTTTGGTCAATCTGTAGGGCAGTTTCAATCGGTTTCTAATAGAATTTCTGATATGAAATTGCGCCTAGAAACCTCACGCTTATTACTCTATAAAGTCGCCTGGTTAAAAAGTCAAGGCAAATCAGCCATGCTGGAAGCGGCCATGCTCAAATTACAAATAAGTGAAAGTTTTGTTGCCTCTAGCCTAGATACCATAAGAAATCATGGCGGGTATGGGTACCTGACAGAAAATGAAATAGAACGAGATTTAAGAGATGCCGTCGGCGGTGTTATTTATGCAGGGACCTCAGATATTCAACGAAACATCATCTCTAAAATTATGGGTTTATAAGCTTTCGCGAAAGCGTAACAAACAAGGAAACATGTTAGTATACACACTCCCACATATTATAGAAAATGCAGCAGGCCAACAGCCTGATAAAATTGCTTTCAAGTATTTGAGTGCTACGATTACATTTTTAGAACTCCATACCAAATCGGATCAGCTAGCGCATTATTTAATACGTCAAGGCGTACAAAAAGGAGACAGAATAGGGATTTATATGGCAAGATGTTTAGAAACGACTATTGCTATATATGGCATTCTCAAGGCTGGAGCAGTATACGTTCCATTAGATCCTTTTGCACCTATAACGCGTACAGAATTTGTCATTAAAGACTGTGGCATAAAGCACCTTATAAGCACCTCACAACAAACAAGAAAGCTTAAGAAATTTTCTGAAGACGTAGGCATTGTTTCAGTCATAGGAACGGATCAAAAACTACCGTATGCGACTACTATTTCGTGGGACATTATTTTTCACACCCCGCCAGATCAAATGACTCCCGTCAATATATTGGGAGATGATCTTGCGTATATATTATACACATCGGGCTCTACAGGAGTTCCAAAAGGCATAATGCATACCCATACAAGTGCATTAGCCTTTGTAAGACTTGCCGCGACGATGTATGATATGGAAGGTGCGATTTATGGTATGCATGCGCCCTTGCATTTTGATCCTTCCGTACAGGGATATTTTGCAGCGCCTTATGCACTTGCTACAACTATTATTGTTTCTGATGCACATACAAAAATGCCTGCTAGTCTCGCAGAACTGATAGAGAAAGAAAAAATAACAATTTGGTTTTCTGTGCCGCTTGCATTGATACAAATGCTATCGCATGGAGGGCTCGACACCCGAGATATGTCTTCCCTAAAATGGGTGTTATTTTCTGGAGAAGTATTTCCCACAAAGCACTTACAAACGCTAATGAAACGCTGGCCATTTGCTAGATTTAGTAATATATATGGCCCTACAGAATTAAATCAATGTACCTATTATCATTTAGATACACCGCCGGTAGGTGATGCCTCTATTCCTATAGGATATGCTTGGGGAGATACCGCTTATAAAATTATAGACGCGCAAGATCAAGAAGTAACAAAGGGTGCTGTTGGAGAGCTTGTGGTACGTACTGCTACGATGATGAAGGGGTATTGGAATAATCCAACAGGAACTCAAAAGTCATTTTATAAAGATGAAATCATCATAGGGGCGCCTCACATCTATTATAGAACCGGAGATCAAGTACAAGAAGATGAGGAAGGAAGGCTATTGTTTTTAGGCCGAAAAGATCATCAAGTAAAGATAAGAGGTTATAGAATTGAATTAGGGGAAATAGAAAGTGTACTTACTTCCTACCCTGGCATCGAAGAAACTATTGCAATGGTGACTTCGCATGATGATGCCACACAGAAAACACTCATTTCGGCCATAGTCCCATCCCAAGAAGTTTCTATTGATTTAGAAGCCCTCAAGGCATTTTGTCAGAAGAAATTACCTGTGTATGCCGTCCCAGATACGATACACGTGCTCAAAAGATTTCCAAGAACGGCCTCAGGAAAAATAAACCGCAAAGAGATAGAAATACTCATAACACCATAAAGATGCAAGAAAAGATTATCAAATATATAGAAGAAGAACTAGCGAGTGAAGAGATAGACGGAGGTCTTGAAGCCACAGAAGATCTTTTGGGGAGTGGCATTTTAGATTCATTAGGCATGATGAATCTTATTGCATTTCTGGAAGAAGAATTTACCTGTAAAGTGCTCCCAGAAGAAATGGTGATTGAAAATTTTATGACCGTAGCCCATATCAATGACTACTTAGAAAGTAAGCTAGTTTCTGAACAATAAACACGTACTAATGAAAAACAAATACGAATCATTGACAAAAAGTCAATCATTGCTTTGGATAGGACAGGAAATGAATCCTGAATCTCCTATGTATAATATGGTGATGACCTATGTGTTAAAGGTTCCTATCGCTGTTGACCATTTCAAAAAAGCCTTTAATGAGTTACTGCATAGACACGATGCCTTACGATCTGTTTTCTTGGTAAAAGATGGAGCACCTGTCCAGGTATTCTTACCAGATCACACCTATCATCTTGAAGTGATTGATTTTTCTAATGAAGAAGATCCAAAAAGCACCTACAAGGCTTGGGAAAAAGATAGAATGACAAAACGATTTGACGTAGCAACCTGTTTACTTGACAGCGTGCTCATTAAATTAAGTGCTTCTCATTACACCTGGTATATCAATCAGCATCATCTTATTACAGATGCTTGGAGTAATGGTATTCTTTTTTCGACAATTACACAACTGTATCTACAATCTAAAAACGGAGAATCCCTTACTTCTGAAAATCATACCTCCTATAAAGAATACATACAGCAAGAAAAAATAAAAAGTACGCTTGCTAAACACACTACAGCAAAAGAATATTGGGCAAACAAAATGAAGAATTGCCCTCCTGTACCTAGCCTATACAACAATCTCCCGATTGATCTAGAGACAGAATCCACTCGATCGCATATAAATTTAGGTCTTGAGAGATCAAAAAAATTACGAGCATTAGCCAACGAAAGAGGGATTCGTGTTTGGACAGAACACTTATCATTATACAATATTTTTTTAACGACACTCTTTGCCTATTTATATAGAATCAGCGGCCAAGAGCAATTAGTTATTGGTTCTCCAACACATAACAGAACGTCAAAAAAAGTCAAAGAAACGGTTGGTTTTTTTGTAGAAATCTTTCCGCTATTTGCAACGATTGAGAAAGAAGAAACGTTTTTATCCTTAGTACAGAAGATACAAATAGAAAGTAATTCCTTTCTTAAATATGCAGCCCCTGGGATTTCTTCTTCAGAGCTACACAGGAGTTTCAATGTTCTATTTAATTATATCCATGCTGATTATCCAGATTTTAATGGAACCCCTGTCCTTTCAGAATGGGTTCATTCTGGACATCATGACCCGAGACATCATATCCGTTTACACGTACATGATTTACACAATACAGGAGAAATCCAATTGTATTTTGATCTAAACAATCGTGCTTTTGATGCGCAAAAACAAGCGTTACTCCCAGACCATTTCATTGCATTATTAGATGCATTTATAGATGAGAAAGAACAAGCAATAGCACAACCGTCGCTCATAACGACAAAAGAATTTGAGCAAATAACGCACACATTACACAAAAATGTTCCTGCTGATACGGCATATTCTAGTATTATCACAGAAATAGAAGAAAGCATTCAAAAGAATGCTCATGATAAGAGTATGATCTTTGGTCAGGAGACCTTTTCATATCAAGAACTCAATGAAAAAGTAAATCAGCTTGCACACTATTTACTAGCACAAAATATAGGGATAGGATCGCACGTTGCGATATGGCTTAAGCGTTCCCCAGAATATATCATCAGTGTATTGGCGATTCTTAAAACAGGAGCAACCTATATTCCGATTCCATATACCTATCCTAAAGACAGGATCATGTATCTATTAGAAGATAGTGAAGCTTCCTTTCTTATTGGGCATGACACAGCGCAGTTATCGGTTTTTAAAGAACTTCCTGTTCAGATGCTTTCTGTAGACTCGCTGAAAGACATCACCTTGAAATATGCGACGACACAACCATCTGTTGCGATCCCAAAAGACACGACTGCTTTTTTGATTTATACCTCTGGATCTACAGGAAATCCGAAAGGCGTAAAAATCACGCATGAGGCCTTGGCCAACTATATCCAATGGACAAAACATGCATATATCACCACCCATGGGATACAAAAGCCAACGATCCCATTATTTACAACCGTTGGATTTGATATTACGGCAAACTCCGTATTTCTCCCATTAATTTGTGGAGGAGCTATTCATATCTATCAAGAAAATGATACAGAAGCAGACCTCTCTATCCTAGACGTTATAGAAGATAATCAGGTCGATTTTATAAAATTAACACCCGCACATCTGAATTTCTTGAAAGAGAAAGACCTTTTCAATAGCACTCTTAAAGTGATGGTGGTCACGGGTGACGAATTCAAAACAGCCTTAGGTGCTCATATGTTTGATGCATTTCAAGGGAAAGTCCAAATCTATAACGAGTATGGACCTTCTGAGGCTACGATAGGATGTATCTATCATAAATTCAATCCTGAGATAGATACGGCAACAAGTATTCCTATAGGAGTACCAATACATAACCTGCAAGCCTATGTGTTAGATCGTTTTCTAAACCCAGTACCGCAAGGCGTACTAGGAGAATTATATCTAGGAGGCACGGGGCTTTCTAGTGGATACTGGAACAGACAAGATCTTACAAATAGCAAGTTTATAGAAAACCCTTTTGCTCCTGGTAAAAAATTATACCGCACAGAGGACTTGGTCAGGCTTAATCATCAAGGAATTCTTGAGTTTCTGGGGAGAACTGATTTTCAAGTAAAAATCAATGGCTATAGAATCGAACTCGGCGAAATAGAGGCCAGCATCCTCTCCTTTCCTGATATCACTGGGAGTACTGTACTCGTCTCAGAAAATGAAGATGGATTAAAAAGCTTAGCGGCTTATTTTTCTTCCTGTCCGCTGATAGACCTAAAAGAATTACAACAATTTCTCAGTCAGAAATTACCAAGATATATGGTGCCTGTACAGTACAGACAATTGGAAAACCTCCCACTTTCTCCTAATGGAAAAGTAGATAGAAAAGCATTACAACATATAGACACCATCGCGGTACAAAGCTCAACACCGTATGTCGCTCCAAGAAATGAAATAGAAGAAGAAGTAACCATGATATGGTGCGCCGTATGTAACCTCAAAAAAATAGGAGTACACGATCGTTTTATTGAACTAGGTGGAGAATCGCTAATGGCCATTCAAATCACGACAAGAATTAATGAAACTTTTGAATTCAAAATACCGCTTAACAAGATATTTGAATTACAAACCATCGCAAATATAGCCTCCTATATAGAAGAAAAA